>CAZRLK010000128.1:12832-14831 GCA_964600555.1 uncultured Bradymonadales bacterium | reverse complement strand
CTCGATCTGGCCGTTCAACTTCGGCTTGTCGTGCTGCTACGTCGAGATGGCGACCTCGATTACCAGCCGCCACGACATCTCGCGGTTCGGCTCCGAGGTCATCCGGGGGACACCGAGGGAGGCCGACGTGTTGATCGTGGCCGGGACGGTCTTTCGGAAAATGGCCCCGATCATCGAGCGGCTGTACCACCAGATGATGGAGCCGCGGTGGGTCATCTCGATGGGGTCGTGTGCGAACTCCGGGGGAATGTACGACATCTACAGCGTCGTCCAGGGGGTCGACAAGTTTCTGCCAGTCGACGTCTACGTCCCCGGCTGTCCACCTCGGCCCGAGGCGCTGATGCAGGGGCTTCAGCTTCTGAGAGACGCCGTCGGCGAGGAGCGCCGGCCATTGAGCTGGAAGATCGGGCCGCAGGGGGTCGAAAAGGGCGAGCGGCCGTCGATGCGCGATCGGAAGACGCCCGAGCGGGTGGCCGTCGAACGCTACCCGACGCCCGACCGGGTGAGCGGCGAGACGCAACGCTCGGAGGGGGGCAGCTGACTCGTCGGGCGGTCGCCTCGTCGGGGGGCGGGCCGGAAGTGAGCCGAGAGACCGGCGGGCGACCCGCTGGCCGCCCCCCCCACGTGACGGAAGCGAATTCGAGGAGAGTATCGCAGACAACGGGACACGGACGTAGATGCATAAAGCCACGGAAGGCGACATCCGGGGGGGACTGGAGGCGACGTTTCCGGAGATGGATCTGGTGCGCGAGGAGGCCCGCGACGGGGTGCCGACCCTGTGGGTCGACGGCGAGCACGTGCACGATGTGCTCCGGTATCTCAAGGAGGGCCTCGAGCCCCCCTACCGGATGCTGTTCGATCTGACGGCGATCGACGAGCGGGAGCGCGACGTGCGGCCGGGCCCGATGGCGAGCGACTTTACGGTCGTCTACTACCTGATGTCGCTGGCCCGAAACGCCGACCTTCGGGTCAAGGTGCCGGTCGACGGCGAGGCGCCGAGCGTGGAGACGATCACGGACCTGTGGCCGGCAGCGAGCTGGTACGAGCGCGAGCTGTACGACATGTTCGGCATCGAGGTCGACGGGCACCCGAACCTGCGGCGCCTTCTGATGCCCGAGACCTGGGAGGGCCATCCGCTTCGCAAGGAGCATCCGGCCCGGGCGACCGACATGGAGCCGTATCGCTCGCGACCCGACAGCTACGAGGCGGCCCACGATTCGCTGGTCTTCGAGCCGAGCGACTGGGGGCTCGAGCGGCGGTCCGGCGAGACGGAGTTCATGTTTCTGAATCTCGGGCCGCAACACCCCGGCACCCACGGGGTGATCCGGTTCGTCCTCCAGCTCGACGGCGAAGAGATCGTCGACTGCGTCCCCCAGATCGGCTTCCATCACCGGGCCGCCGAAAAGATGGGGGAGCGCCAGACCTGGCATACCTACATCCCGTATACCGATCGCATCGACTATCTCGGCGGTGTGACCAACAACCTGCCGTATCTGCTGGCCGTCGAGGAACTGGCGGATATCGAGGTGCCGCCGAGAGCGCAGGTCATCCGGGTGATGATGTGCGAGCTTTTTCGCATCGCCAGCCACCTGGTCTTTTACGGGACCTTCGCCCAGGACGTCGGGCAGTTGAGCCCGGTCTTTTACATGTTCTCCGACCGCGAGCGGATCTTCGACATCGTCCAGGCGATCTGCGGCGGGAGGATGCATCCGAACTGGTTCCGCATCGGCGGGGTCGCCCAGGATCTGCCGGAGGGGTGGGACGAGCTGATCCGCGATTTCATCGAGTTTTTCCCCGACCGGCTCGACGACTACGACGATCTCGTGCTCGACAACGGGATCTTTCGGCAACGGACCGTCGGCGTCGGCGCCTACACGAGCGACGAGGCGATCGAGTGGGGCGTGACCGGTCCGGGCCTGCGGGCGACGGGCTTCGAGTGGGACGTCCGCAAACGCCGTCCGTATTCGGCCTACGATCGGTTCGATTTCGAGATTCCGAC
>CAZRLK010000128.1:0-12822 GCA_964600555.1 uncultured Bradymonadales bacterium | reverse complement strand
TGCGGGCGTGCGGGCTGGAGTGGGACTTCCGCAAGAAGCGCCCCTACAGCGGCTACGAGCAGCTCGAGTTCGAGGTGCCCACGGCCCCGGCCGGCGACAGCTACGCGCGTGCCGAGGTGCGCGTCGAGGAGATGCGCCAGAGCCTGCGCATCGTCGAGCAGTGCGTCGATCAGATGCCGGATGGCCCGGTCAAATCCGACCATCCGAAGGCGACGCCTCCCCGAAAAGAGGGGACGATGGAGGATATCGAGACGCTGATCGACCATTTTCTGGGGACGAGCTGGGGGCCGGTCGTGCCGGCCGGCCAGGCGCGCCGGATCACGGAGGGCACGAAGGGGGCGTACGGCTACGCGCTCGTCAGCGACGGGCGCACCGAGCCGTACCGGGTGCGCGTGCGAACCCCCTCGTTCCCCCACATCCAGATGGTCCCGAAGATCACTCGCGGACTGATGGTTCCGGATCTGCTGGCGATCCTCGGGAGCATCGATTTCGTCGTCGCGGAGGTCGATCGGTAGAGCGGCAGCTGAGCAGCTCGGCAGCTGGGCAGCTGAGCGAAAATCAACAGCGGCAAGCCAGAAACAACAGTCGACGGCGTAGCAACCCACACGGTCGAGATCATGCTGAGTGATGAGGAACGCGAGGAAATCGAGGAGGAGCTGGAGACGGTGCCGACAAAAAGGGCGGCGTGTATCGGGGCGCTCAAGACCGTGCAGCGCCACCGGGGTTGGGTGACCGACGAGAGTCTCGAGGACCTCAGCGAGTTTCTCGAGATGTCCGTCGACGAACTCGATTCGGTCGCGACGTTTTTCAACCTCCTGTACCGGCAGCCGGTCGGCGAGCACGTGATTCTGGTCTGCGACAGCGTCAGTTGCTGGCTGTGCGGCTACGAGGGGCTGGCGGACCGGTTGTGCGAGGAGCTCGGGGTGGCGTTCGGCGAAACGAGCGACGACGGCAAGTTTACGCTCCTGCCGATCTGTTGTCTCGGCGACTGCGACAACGCCCCCGTGATGATGATCGACGAGGAGACCCACCGGGAGGTCTCGCCGGAAGAGGTCAGCGAGCTGCTGGGCGACTACGAGTGAGACAGGTGCGATGGAGACACCGCTGACCGACCGAATCGAACCGGGGGAGCCGCCGCCGGACCTGGCCCGCTACGAGGAGTCCGGCGGGTACGCGGCGGCGCGCAGGGCGCTCGGGGAGATGACGCCGAGCGAGGTGGCCGACGAGGTGACCGAGGCGAACCTCAAGGGCCGCGGCGGCGCGGGATTTCCGGCCGGCCAGAAGTGGAGTTTCGTGCCGATGGGCGGGGAGGCGCCGGAACCGAAATACCTGGTGTGCAACGCCGACGAGATGGAGCCGGGGACGTTCAAGGACCGGCACCTGCTCGAGGGCGACCCGCACGCGATGGTCGAGTCGATGCTCGTGGCGGGATACGCGCTGCAGGCGGACGTCGGCTACATCTTTTTGCGCTGGGCCTACAAAAAGGCCGAGCGACTTTTGCGCGAGGCGCTCGCCGAGGCCGAACGCGCGGGTTATCTCGGCGAGGACATCCTCGGCAGCGGCTGGGATTTCGAGCTGCACCTGCACGTCAGCGCCGGCCGCTACATGTGCGGCGAGGAGACGGCGCTTTTGAACGTCCTCGAAGGGGGCCGGGCAGTGCCGCGATCGAAGCCGCCGTATCCGCAGACGAACGGGTTGTGGGGGCAGCCGACCGTCGTCCAGAACGTCGAGACACTGTACTGCATCCCGCCGATCGTCGAGCGCGGCGCCGACTGGTTTCTCGGCCTCAGCGAAAGCGACGGAGGGGGCACGAAACTGTACGGGATGAGCGGGCCGGTCGAACGTCCGGGGCTGTGGGAGCTGCCGCTCGGAACGACGCTCGGGGAGCTGCTCGAGGAGTACGCCGGCGGGATGCGGGAGGGCCTGGCGTTTCGCGGGGCGCTGCCCGGCGGGGCGTCGACGGATTTTCTGGTCGACGAACACCTCGATTTGCCGCTCGATTTCGTCTCCTGCCAGGAAGCTGGCAGCCGGCTCGGGACCGGGACGGTGATCGTGCTCGACGATCAGACGTGCCCGGTCGCGATGGTCGAGAACCTCGAGCAGTTTTTCGCCCGGGAGTCGTGCGGCTGGTGTACGCCGTGCCGCGAGGGGCTGCCCTGGGCGCAAGAGCTTTTGCAGGCGTTTTGCGACGGCGAGGCGCAGCCGGGCGATCTCGAGAAGCTCGAACGGCACACCGAGTTTCTGGGGCCGGGCCGGACGTTTTGCGCGCTGGCGCCGGGAGCGATGGAGCCACTGCAGAGTGCGCTCGAGTATTTTCGCGAGGATTTCGAACGCCACCTCGCCGAGGGGCGGTGTCCGTACGGCGGCTGAGCAGATGGCGCTCGGGCGACCGGCTCATCCGGGTGGTTCAACCCCGGGAAGACGCGGTCGACAGGCACGAGACGTCGAGATGGAAGAGACCAATCGCCGGCGGGGGCGCCGGTGGTTCAAACGGGAGTCGAGTGAGCGATGAGCATCTGGGTCGACGGCACAGAACACGAGGTCGACGAGTCGAGAAACTTGCTCGACGTGTGTCTCGGGCTCGGCTACGACCTGCCGTACTTTTGCTGGCACCCGGCGATGGGGTCGGTCGGCGCCTGCCGGCAGTGTGCGGTCAAACAATACCAGGGGGAAGACGACGAGGAGGGGACGCTGGTGATGGCGTGTATGACACCGGCGGCGGACGGAACCCGAATCTCGATCGACGACGAGGAGGCCGCCCGGTTTCGAGCGAGCGTCATCGAGTGGCTGATGGTCAACCACCCGCACGACTGCCCGGTCTGCGACGAGGGGGGTGAGTGCCATCTGCAGGACATGACGGTGATGAGCGGGCACACCTACCGGGATTTCCGGTTCCAAAAGCGCACCTACGAAAACCAGTACCTGGGGCCGTTCATCCACCACGAGATGAACCGGTGCATCCAGTGCTACCGCTGCGTGCGGTTTTACGACGACTACGCCGGGGGTGACGACCTGCAGACGTTCGGAGCCCACGACCACGTGTATTTCGGGCGCTCCGAGGAGGGGGTGCTCGAGAGCCCCTTCAGCGGGAATCTCGTCGAGGTCTGTCCGACGGGGGTGTTCACCGACAAGACGCTCAAACAACACTACGTGCGCAAGTGGGATCTGCAGACGGCGCCGTCGGTGTGCCACCACTGCGGCGTCGGCTGCAACAGTGCCCCGGGCGAGCGCGACGGAAAGCTGCGGCGCATCCGCAACCGCTACAACCACGAGGTCAACGGCTACTTCAACTGCGACCGGGGTCGGTACGGCTACCAGTTCGTCAATGCACCGGGACGCATCCGTCAGCCGCTCGTCCGCAACGCGGGAGGGCGGTTCGATTCGATCGACGCCGGAGCGGCGCTCGAGCGTATCGGCGGTGCGATCGAGGAGGCCGGGCGGGTCGTCGGGGTCGGTTCGCCGAGGGGATCGCTGGAGTCGAATTTCGCGCTCCGCCGGCTCGTCGACGCCGAGAATTTCTTCGCCGGCACCAGCGCGCGCCGCCACCGGCTGGTGCGGAGTCTCCTGACGCGCATCGAAGCGAGTCCGGCGCCGACCGCCTCGATCCGGGACGTCGAGGAGTCGGACGCCGTGCTGGTGCTCGGCGAGGACGTCTGGACAACGGCCCCGAGGCTCGGGCTCGCCCTGCGCCAGGCCGCCCGGACGGCGCCCGAACGGGAGGTCCTCGAGGGCGGGACCTTCGCCTGGCAGGACAAACCTCTCCGGGAGGCGGTCCAGGATCGGCGGGGGCCGTTTTATCTGGCGACCCCGACGCAGACCGAACTCGACGAGATCGCGACCCGGGCAGTGCGCAGCGCCCCCCGCGAGGCCGCCCGGCTCGGATTCGCCGTCGCCGCGGCACTCGACGACGGCGCCCCGAACCCGGAGAGCCTCGACGAGCAGACCGCGGCGCTGGCCGACGAGATCGCCTCCGAGCTGGCCGCGGCCGACCAGCCGCTCGTCGTCTGCGGCACGCACAGCGGCGTCGGCACCGTCGTCCACGCCGGGGCGAACGTCGCGCGGGCCCTCCGCAGCCGGCAGATCCCGGCCCATCTCGCCCCGACGGTCCCCGAGTGCAACAGCCTCGGCCTCCAGATGCTCGAGCCGGGCGATCTGAGGGATGCGCTCGCGTCGGTCGGCCCCGAGGACGTGGCCGTGGTCCTGGAAAACGACCTGTTTCGCCACGCGCCGCGCCGGGACGTCGAGCGTTTTTTCGAGACGGCCGGGGAGGTGATCGCCCTCGACCACTCCGAGCAGGAGACGAGCGAGCGGGCGGATGTGGTGTTGCCGGCCGGGACGTTCGCCGAATCGGCGGGGACGCTCGTCAACTACGAGGGACGCGCCCAGCACTTCTACCGCGTGACGGACCCGGCCGGCGACGTCGTCTCGAGCTGGCGGTGGCTGCGCGAGATTCTCCGGGAGGTCGAAGGCCCCCCGGGCGCGCCGTGGGAGGGGCTCGACGCGATCGTCGACGAGATGATCGAGGCGTTCCCCCGGCTCGAAGGCGTGCGCCACGTCGGGAAGCCGGCCGATTTCCGCATCGACGGCCAGCGCGTCCCCCGCCAGCCGCACCGATTCAGCGGCCGGACCGCCCTGCACGCCGACGAGTCGGTCCACGAGCCGACGCCCCCCGACGACCCGGATGCCCCGCTCAACTTCTCGATGGAGGGGACGCGCAGGCAACCGCCCGCCGACCTGCTCTCGCACGTCTGGGCGCCGGGGTGGAACTCGGAGCAGGCACTCAACAAGCTGCAACACGAGATCGGGGGGCCGCTCAAGGGCGGTCCGGGCGGCCAGCGACTCGTCACCGCCTCCGGGCCCGAGGAGGGCGACTACGACGGCCGCGCCCCGGGGCCGTTCGAGCCGCGGGAGAATCGCTGGCTGGTCGTCCCGCTGTACGAGATCTTCGGCTCCGAGCCGTGGAGCAGCCGGGGAGAGGCGATCGCCGAGCGCATCCCCGACCCGTACATCGCCCTCGCCGAGGCGGATGCCGCCCGCCTGGAGCTCGAAGGCGGCGACCGCGTCGGGCTGACGCTGGCCGGGGTCGAGCTCGACCTGGAGGTGCGAGTCGGGATGGACCTCCCCGAGCACGTCGCCGGCCTCCCGATCGGACTCCCGGCGATGCCCTCCGGGGCGGGGCTCGAGCTTCCGGCGTGGACCGAGTTTACGGAGGTCGACGATGAGTGAGACCGCCGCCGGGATCCTCAATGCCGTGGGCGTGCTCGTGGGCGTGTTCAGCCTGGCCGCCGGCTTGATCTGGATCGAGCGCCGCCTGCTCGCTGTCTGGCAAAACCGCCTGGGCCCCAACCGCGTCGGCCCGTTCGGCCTCCTCCAGCCACTCGCCGACGTCATCAAACTGCTCGCCAAGGAGGACTGGATCCCGCCGTTCGCCGATCGCGGGGTCTTCGTCCTCGCGCCGTTGATCGTGACGCTGACCGGGCTGATGAGCTTCGCGGTCGTTCCGATCGCCCCGGGCATCGGCGTCGTCGACTTGAACGTCGGGCTGTTGTTCTTTCTGGCGATGTCCTCGCTGGCCGTCTACAGCCTCGTGCTCGGCGGCTGGGCGTCGAACAGCAAATACGCCTTTCTCGGGGCGCTGCGCTCGGCGGCCCAGATGATCAGCTACGAGGTGTTCATGGGGCTGTCGCTGATGGGGGTGGTGGTGCTGGCCGGCAGCTTCAACCTGCGGACGATCGTCGAGGCCCAGAGCGACATGTGGTTCGTCGTCACCCAGCCGATCGGATTCGTCGCCTTTTTGGTCGCGGGGCTCGCCGAAACCCACCGCCTGCCGTTCGATCTGCCGGAGGCCGAGGCGGAGCTGATCGCCGGGTACCACGCCGAGTATTCGAGCATGAAATTCGGGATGTTTTTCGTCGGCGAGTACATCGGCATCGTCGTCGTCTCGGGGCTGATCACGACGCTGTTTTTCGGGGGGTGGCACGGACCGCTGTTGCCGGGGATCGTCTGGTTTTTTCTCAAGATGATGATCTTTATTTGCCTGTTCGTCCTGATGCGCGCCTCGATGCCGCGGCCGCGCTTCGATCAGTTGATGAGCTGGGGGTGGAAGGTGCTGTTTCCGTTGGTGCTGGTGAATCTGTTTGCGACGGGAGCGGTGATGCTGTGGGTGCAGGGAGGTTGAGGTGCAACCGACGCGAGGTGGCGCATGTGGTCGATACTGAAGACGATGGGCCGGGTGTTCGTGCAGATGTTCCGGGGCTCGGAGACGGTCGAGTATCCCGACGAAAAGGTCGAGCCCCCGCCGCGCTACCGGGGCCGGATCGTGCTCACACGCGACCCGAGCGGCGAGGAGCGATGCGTGGCGTGTTATCTGTGCCAGGTCGTCTGTCCAGTCGACTGCATCGCACTGCAGGCGACTGAAGACGAGCACGGCCGGCGGTATCCGGAGTCGTTTCGGATCAATTTCTCGCGGTGCATCAACTGCGGGTTCTGCGAGGAGGCGTGCCCGACCTACGCCATCCAGCTCATCCCCGAATACGAGTACGGCGACTACGAGCGCGAGTCGATGGTCTACGAAAAGGAACATCTGACGATCTCGGGGCCGGGCAAGTATCCGGACTACGACTTTTACGAGGAGGCCGGCATCTCGATCGAGGGCAAGGCCAAGGGCGAAGGGCGGCAGGAGGAGCCGCCGGTCGACGTGCGGAGTCTGATGCCATGATCCTGGGCTTTTACATTCCGGCCGCGATCGCGGTCGTGGCGACGGCGCTGGTCGTCACCCGGGCGAACGCCGTGCATGCCCTGCTGTATCTCGTCGTCTCGCTGATGGCCGTCGCGATCATCTTTTATGCCGTCGGCGCGCCGTTTGCGGCGGCGCTCGAGGTGATCGTGTACGCCGGGGCGATCATGGTGCTTTTCGTCTTCACGGTCATGCTTCTCAACCGCGGGGAGCCCGAGACCGACCGGGAGCGCCGGTGGATGCGCGAAGCCGACTGGTTCGGGCCGGTAGTCCTGGCGCTGGTGCTGGTGGTGGAGTTTCTGGCTCTCGTCTCCGGCGCCGGGGCGCTCGGGGAGACGGGGACGGCGGTCGGGGCGAAGGCGCTGGGCGAGGCGATCTTCGGCCCGTACGTGGTGGTCGTCGGGCTGGCGTCGTTCCTGCTGACCGCCGGCCTGATCGCCGCCTACCACCTGGGGCGGCGACCCCCGCGGGTCGAGCAGACCGACAGGGAGGCGGGTTCGAGCGACCATCCCGAGGGAGGTGTCTCGCGATGACGAGCCTCGCCCTTCCGCTCGAATACGGCCTGGGCCTGGCGGCGGTCTTGTTCGCGCTGGGGCTCGTCGGTCTGCTGGTCCGCCGCAACGCGATCTTCATGCTGATGTCGGTCGAGATCATGCTCAACGCCGGCGGGCTGGCCTTCGTCGTCGCCGGCTCGAAATGGGGGGCGGCCGACGGGCAGGTGATGTTTTTGCTCGTCCTGTCGATGGCAGCCGCCGAGGTGTCGGTGGGGCTGGCGCTGATGCTCGAACTGGACCGCACGGTCGGGTCGCTCGATACGGACGCGGCCGACGAGCTGAGGGACTGACATGCTCGAGTGGACGTGGCTCATACCGGTGTTGCCGCTGGCGGGGTTTCTGGTGTTGGTCTTCGCACGGCCGGAGGACAGACGACTGCAGGGAGCGATCGGCGCCGGGTCGGTGGGGCTGTCGGCGCTGGTGGCGATCGGCGTCGTCGGGTCGCTGGTGGCGGGCGGAGCGGAGGCGACCCCGTACACCGCCGGCTACTGGACCTGGCTGTCGGTCGCCGACTTTTCGGCCGAAATCGCGTTGCACCTCGATGCGCTCGCGGCCGTGATGGTGCTGGTCGTCACCGGCGTCGGAGCGCTGATCCACCTGTACGCGATCGGCTACATGCGCGACGACGAGGGGGTGGGGCGATTTTTCGCCTACATGAACCTGTTCGTCTTCTCGATGCTCGTCCTGGTCCTCGCCGACAACCTGTTGTTGCTGTATCTCGGCTGGGAGGGCGTCGGCCTCTGCAGCTACCTGCTGATCGGATTCTGGTACGCCGACCCGGCCAACGGGCGAGCGGCCCGCAAGGCGTTCGTCGTCACGCGGATCGGAGACGCGGCGATGATCCTGGCGCTGTTCTGGCTGGCGGCGGCCTTCGGGACCCTCGAGATCCAGGCGCTTATGGCGGAGGTGGCAGCGAGCTGGTCGGCGGGCGCGACGGCCCCGGTCGCCGTCTCGGCCCTGCTTCTGGCGGGGGCGGTCGGCAAGTCCGCCCAGCTCCCGCTGCAGGTGTGGCTGCCGGACGCGATGGCGGGCCCGACGCCGGTCAGTGCCCTGATCCACGCCGCGACGATGGTGACGGCGGGCGTGTATCTGATCGCCCGGACGCACGCCGTCTTCGAGCTGGCACCGACGGTGCTGGCGCTGGTCGGAATCGTCGGGGCCGCCACCCTGCTCGTGGCGGGGTTCAGCGCCCTGACCCAGCACGACGTCAAACGCATCCTGGCCTACTCGACGATCAGCCAGATCGGCTACATGTTCGTGGCCCTCGGCCTGGGGGCCTGGTCGGCGGCGATCTTTCATCTGACGACCCACGCCTTTTTCAAAGCTCTGCTGTTTCTCGGCGCCGGCGCCCTGATCGTCGCCCTCGACGGCGAACACGACATCCACGAGATGGGCGGGCTGAGGCGCGAGCTTCCGGTCACCTTCTGGACCTTCCTGATCGCGAGTCTCGCCCTCGCCGGCTTTCCGCTCGTGACCGCCGGCTTTTACAGCAAGGATTTGATCTTGTCGCAGGCGTATTTCGGCGACCTCGACGGGGCGGTCTGGATGTGGATCGCCGGGCTGGTCGGCGCCTTCGTGACGACTCTGTACATCTTCCGGGCCGTCTTCGAGGTCTTTTTCGGCGAGGAGGTCGAGATCACCGGCAGACGACCCGGCCCGGTGATGACGATCCCGATGATCGCGCTGGCGATCCTGTCGGTCGTCGGGGGATTCGTCGAGATGCCGGAGACGCTGTTCGGGGGCGTCCACCTGTTTCGGGGGTTTCTCGACTGGTCGCTCCCCGCCGCACAGGTCGCCCACCACGGCACCGTGGCGACGCTCGTCGAGCTGACGGCGGCCTCGATGCCGCTTCTGGGCCTCCTGGTCGCCTGGTGGCTGTTTTTGCGCTCGCCCGAGCTCGTCCGGCGGATGCGCCGCGGGTCGGTCGGCCGGGCGCTGTACGAGCTGTGGGACAGCGGCTGGGCGTTCGACTGGCTGTACGATCGGGCGTTCGTCCGACCGTACGTCTGGCTCGCGCAGGTCAACCGCCACGACCTCGTCGATCGACTGTACGACGGCCTCGCCGAGGTGGCGCGAGTCCTGCACGTCGGCGCGAGCCGGCTGCAGACCGGGCGGCTCCGACTGTACGTCGGCGTCCTCGGCCTGGGCGCCGTGCTGGTCGTCCTCGCCACCCTCTCGATGCCCTGACCGGAGACCGATGAGCCTCTTCGACCTCATGCTGCCGGCGCTGGTGTTGTTGCCCCTGGCGGGCGGGGTGATCTCGTGGGGCCTCGCCCGCGCCGCGCCGGACGCCGCGCGCGGCGTCGCCCTCGCCACCCTCGCTGTCGGCCTCGCTGCCAGCTCGTGGCTCTGGCTCGCCGGCGCAGGAGGCGAGACGACGGGACGGTGGCTGGCCGAGATCGAGTGGCCCTGGATTCCGGCCTGGGGGATCGAGTTTCACCTAGCGGTCGACGGACTCAGCCTCGTGCTGGTCGTGCTGACGTTCTTTCTCGGCCTGATCGCCGTCGGCATCTCCTGGCGGGAGATCGACGAGCAGGTCGGCTTTTTTCACTTCAACGTCCTGTGGCTGCTGTCGGGCGTAGTCGGCGTCTTTCTGGCGCTCGATCTCGTGCTCTTTTATTTCTTCTGGGAGCTGATGCTGGTGCCGATGTACTACGTGATCGGCATCTGGGGCCACGAGCGACGAGTGTACGCGGCGCTCAAGTTTTTCATCTTCACGCAGGCGAGCGGGCTGTTGATGCTCCTCGCCATCCTGGGGCTCGCCGTCGCGCACCTGGAGGCGACCGGGACGCTGACGTTCGGGTATCTCGACCTGCTCGGCACCGAACTCGCCGCACCGTGGTCGATGCTGTTCATGCTCGGCTTTTTCATCGCCTTCGCCGTCAAGCTCCCGGCGATCGGCCTGCACACCTGGCTGCCCGACGCCCATACCGAGGCGCCGACCGGCGGGAGCGTGCTGCTGGCCGGCCTGTTGTTGAAGACCGGCGCCTACGGGCTGATCCGCTTCGCCGTCCCGCTGTTTCCCGACGCCGCCGCCGAGTTCGCCCCGGTCGGGATGATCCTCGGCGCCGCCGGCGTCGTCTACGGCGCGGTGCTCGCTTTTTCGCAAAACGACGCCAAGCGCCTGGTCGCCTACACCAGCGTCAGCCACCTCGGCTTCGTGCTGCTGGCGGTCTACGCCTGGAACGTCTACGCGCTGCAGGGGGCGGTGATGGAGATGCTGTGCCACGGGATCAGCACCGGCGCGTTGTTCATGATCGTCGGGCGGCTCCAAAAGCGCCTGGGGACGCGCCGGCTCGATGAGATGAGCGGCCTGTGGGAGCAGTTTCCGAAGTTCGGGGCGGTGACGCTCTTTTTCGCCCTCGCGTCGCTCGGCCTCCCCGGGCTCGGCAACTTCGTCGCCGAATTCCTCGCCCTGCTCGGCGCCTTTCGGGTCGACGTCGCCGTGACCGCCGTCGCCGTCTTCGGGCTCGTCGCGGCGACGGTCTACGCCCTGTGGCTGGTCCAGCAGACCTTCCACGGACCGGTCGACGAGCAGCTCCGGGGGCCGGACCTGACGGGGAGTGAGCTGGCGATGTTCGGGGCGATGATGGCGGTACTGATCTGGCTCGGGCTGTACCCCCAGCCGGTGCTCGAGCTGGTGGAGACGGCGATCGAGACACCGGCGATGGACCTCGAACTGTGGCGAGAGACTGTCGGGAGGCGACCGTGACGAACTGGACCGACATGGCGGCCCTGCTGCCGCTGTGGATGCTGGCAGCGAGCTCGCTGATCATCCTGCTGGCCGTCTGCGTGCGCCGCCACCACGGCTTCACCCTCGCCGCGACCCTCGCCGGCGCCGTCGCCACGGTCGCGACGATCCCGACCGCTTCCGGGCTCGCGCCCCGGGAGGTCACCGACCTGCTGCAGGTCGACGCCTTCGCCCTCCTGATCGTCGGGTTTGTGGCCGTCGCCACCGCGATCGTCGCCGTCCTGGGCTGGGATTACCTCCGCCGCCGCGAGGTCGCCCCCGAGGAGTTTTACGCACTGCTCGTGCTCGGCGCCCTGGGCTCGGCGGTGCTCGCGTGCGCCGTGCATTTCGCCTCGTTTTTTCTCGGCCTCGAGATCTTGAGCGTCTCGCTGTACGGGCTGATCGCGTATCTTCGCGGCGAGCGGCGCGGGCTGGAGGCGGGCCTGAAGTATCTGATTTTGGCGGCCGCCGCCTCGGCCTTTCTCGTCTTCGGCATCGCGCTGGTGTACGCCGACCACGGCTCGATGGCCTTCGAGACCCTCGCCGCCGCGCCGGAGAGCGAGGCGGGCTATTCGCTCGCGACGGTCGGGCTCGGGCTGGTGGTCGTCGGCGCGGCGTTCAAGCTGGCGCTCGTGCCCTTTCACGTCTGGACGCCCGACGTCTACCAGGGGGCACCGGCGCCGGTGACGGCCTTCGTCGCGACGGTCTCGAAGGGCGGCGTGCTGGCGGTGGTGCTCCGGTTGCTCGAGGTCGCGACCGCCCCCGACGGTCCGGTCTTCTGGGTCATCGCCTGCATCGCCGTCGTCTCGATGCTCGCCGGCAACCTGCTGGCCCTGCTACAGGCGAACTTCAAGCGGCTCCTCGCTTACTCCTCGATCGCGCATCTCGGCTACCTGTTCGCCGCCGCCCTCGCTCCGGGCGAGACCGGGACACACGCCGCGATCTATTATCTGATCGCGTACGGAGCCACGATCCTCGGCGCCTTCGCCGTCGTCTCGCTGCTGGCGGACCGGGAGGGGGAGCCGGAACGGGTGAGCGACTACCGCGGGCTGTTCTGGGAGCGGCCGTGGCTGGCGGCCGGCCTGGCGGTGATGCTCTTTTCGCTCGCGGGGATTCCGCTGACGGCCGGCTTCCTGGGCAAACTGTACGTGCTGCTGGCCGGCATCGGCGGCGACCTGTGGGGGCTGGCGCTCGCGCTCGTGATCGGCAGCGCGATCGGGCTGTTTTACTACCTGCGCGTCGTCGTCGCGATGTTCTCGAGGCCCGACCCGTCGGAGGCGACCGGCTACAGACGCCGGCCGATCTCGCTGGCGGGCCGGACGATCCTCGCGGTGCTGACGGCGGCCGTCGTCCTCCTCGGAGTCTATCCGACGCCCCTCCTGGCGGTGCTGGAGACCGTCGCGCCGTGACGGGGTGTGCTCCAACCCCGTGGGATCGAGGTGCCGGCGTCCCGTGTCGCATTCGCCAAGACGCCATGACGCCAAGACGCCAAGAACACCCCGGCGCGCCTCGCCGTCACCGACGGCACCGGCCGGCGGCGAAGCCGCCCGGGGCGCCGCAACCGGAGCGCAGTGACAAGCCTGGAGTTCGGCTTGTCATCTGCGCCCGAATGCGGCGAACCCCGCCGGGAGACACCGTCTCCCGGGCCGGTGCCACGATCGAGCGAGTCCCGTCGAGAGCACGAGGAACCCTCACCAGCCCCCCGATCGGGCGAGTCCCGCCGGACGCGCGAGGACGCCTCGCCACACGACGGCACCGGCCGGCGGCGAAGCCGCCCGGGGCGCCGCAACCGGAGCGCAGTG
>CAZRLK010000127.1:14418-14984 GCA_964600555.1 uncultured Bradymonadales bacterium | reverse complement strand
AGATCAGCGTGCCGGCGTGGCCGATGCCGATCCAGAAGACGAAGTTGACGATGAACACGCCCCAGCCGACCGGGTGGTTGATGCCGGTGACGCCGATGCCGGTGGTGACGATGACGGTCAGCGTCGCCAAAAAGACACCGAGAAACAGCACGCTCGGGACGAAGGCCAACCACCACAGTTTCGTCGGAAACTGTTCGGTGTGTTTGGCGATCTCGTCGGTGACGTCGCCGTACGATTTGTCGCCGGTCACCAGGGGTTCGCGCTCGGCCTTCGGACCGCCGAGCGGTCCCTCGTCCTGGTGGTACCGGGCCTTGCCTTGCAGTTCGGAGTGTTGCATGCCTCAGTTCAGTCCAGCGTCCAGATTCGGCGGGTCGCTCGCCGCCCGAATAGGGGGGAGCGACGACATCATCCGATGTCCATGCGATTGCGTCAGTGTTGCTCACCGTGTTCGTCGCCTCCGTGGCCGCTCTCGCTGCCACCGTGGCCGTCGGTGCCGTGTCCGTCGTTGCCGTGCTCGCCGCCCCCGTGGCCGCCGCTGCCGTGGTCTCCCCCGCCATGGCCACCGC
>CAZRLK010000127.1:0-14408 GCA_964600555.1 uncultured Bradymonadales bacterium | reverse complement strand
GCGTCCTGATGCGGCGGGTCGCCCGGCCACGAGCGCCGGGCGACGACATCAATCGATGTCCATGCGATTGCGTCAGTGTTGCTCGTCGTGCGCGTGGTCGTCGCCGTGTCCGTCCTTTCCGTGGCCGTCGTCTGAGTGACCTCCGCCACCGTGGCCCCCGCGCTCGGAGGGGGCCATCTCGGTGTTGCGAATGTCGGTCAGGTAGGCGATCGAGGATTCGACGTTCAACAGGGCCAGCGGGGAGACGGCGCGCGGGCTGTCGTGGTCTTTGCGGACCTGGTGGTCGGAGCCTTCGGCGATGTCGCCGAAGTTGATGGCATCCGCCGGACAGGCCTGCTCGCAGGCGGTGACGACATCGTCCTCGCGGTACTGCTCGCGGCCCTCTTCTTGCATCTGCCATTTGGCCCGGCGGATGCGCTGTACGCAGAAGGTGCATTTTTCCATCACCCCGCGCGAGCGGACGGTCACGTCCGGGTTGAGCCCGAGCGGCAGCGGCTCCTCGACGTTCAGGCGGCCGTGCTCCTCGAGTTCGGGCGAGATCCGCGACATGATGCCGTCGCTTCGGTCGCGGCTGTAGTTGTACCAGTTGAATCGGCGGACCTTGAACGGGCAGTTGTTCGAGCAATACCGGGTGCCGACACAGCGATTGTAGGTCATCTGATTGAGTCCGTCCTCGCTGTGGGTCGTCGCCGAGACCGGGCAGACCGTCTCGCAGGGGGCCCGCTCGCAGTGCTGGCAGAGCATCGGCTGGTTGACCGCCCGAAGATCCGACATCGCGTCCGGGTCCCGGCGTGCGAACTCCTCGTAGGGGACCTCGTCGACCATCGGGTCGTCGTAAAAGGGCTTGCGCGAGTCGGCGAACTCCTCGTCGTCTTCGGGGCGCGGGAGGATGAAATACCGGTCGATGCGCATCCAGTGCATCTCGCGGCCCTCGAGCATGCCCTGTTTGCCGACCACCGGGATGTTGTTTTCCTCCTGGCAGGCGGTCACGCAGGCGCTGCAGCCGGTGCACTTGGTCAGATCGATCGACATCCCCCATTTCGTCTCGTAGTCGTGGGCGTCCCACAGCATCTCTTCGGGGGGATGCGACTCGACGCCGGCCGACGGGTCCTGCTCGTAGGCCTCGACCGAGGCGGTCCCGAGGATGTTGCGCTGCTCGAGGTCGATGACCTGGGCTCCCTGGGCGACGGCGATCTCTTCGGTCTCGCCGGTCGGTTCGACCGTCGCCGGTAGGCCGGCCAGGGCGTGCAGGCCGTCTCGCACGCGGGTCAGCTCGAAGGCGTTTGCGCCGATCTCCGAGCCGACGGTCCCGGCCTCGGTGCGACCGTAGCCGAGCGGGACGGCGACGACGTCGTCGTGCATGCCGGGTTGCATCATGACCGGAAACTCGAGTCGCGTCGTCGGCCCCTGCTCGCCGCCGACCTCGACGGCGACGACATCGCCGCGCTCGAGATCGTGGGCGACGAAGGTGCGCGGGCTGAGCAGGGCGTACGATCCCCAGGTCGTCTTGGTGACCGGGTCGGGAAGCTCCTGGAGGTGGCCGTTGTTGGCCGGGCGGCCGTCGTACATGTCGACGGTGGCGACCGCCTGCAGTTCCATCTCGCTCAGGTCGCCGCCGTCGCGCGAGGCCTGCCGGTCGGGCAGGCTGTCGGGCAGCGCCTCGAGGGTGGCCGTCGTCTGAAAGGCCGGCGCATCGGGACGCTTCTCGTCGATCTCGAGGACGCCGCGCCGCAGGACGTCCTCCCAGAACGCCTCGAAGCCGACGGTCCGGCCGAGCTTCGGATAGATGCTCTCTCGCCAGTGGGTGCGCAGGTAGCGATACCAGGTGCCGGGATCGTACGGGACGTTGGTGCCGACCTGGTCGCTGTCGGGGGCGTCCGGCGAGTCGAGAAACGGGGCGAGCGAGTCGACTTCGGAGCGGCCGAACCAGACGAGCAGGCTCTCCTCGAAGGCGCGCGTCTCGTACAGCGGCTGGATGGCGGGCTGCTGGATGGCGTACACCCCGTCGGTCGGGTTCGAGTCGCCCCAGCATTCGAGAAAGTGGCTGCCGGCCGCCAGGTAATCGGCGTGGCGGGCGGTCTCGTCGACTCGATCGGAGGTCGAGACAAAGAGGTTGACCTGCCCGAGTGCCTCCTCGAAGCCGAGATCCGGGGGCGCGGCGTAGACGGGATTCGTCTCGTCGACGATCAGGACGTCGACCTCGCCGTTTTTCATCTCCTCGGTCAGCTCGTGCAACTCCGCGAAGCTGCCTTCCCCCTGGCGCGTCGGGGAGGTCCGCTCGATCGTCTCCCCCTCGTTGCCGAGCGCCGCGTTGAGCAGATTGACGGCCGCCTCGAGCGAGACGCCGCCGGGAGCGTTGCTGGCGTGGCCGCCGCCGACGATCAGTCCGTGGCCGGCGTGCTCGAGCAATTCCCCGGCGTACGAGACGATCGTCTCCGCCTCGACGCCCGTCACCTCGGCGACCTGCTCGGGGGTGAACGCCGAGAGCGTCTCCTCGAGGGCGGGATTGCCGGCGAGGCGCCCGTGGCCGTGCTCGACGACGATCTGGTGGGCGAGAGCGAGGGCGACGTAGGTCAGGTGGCTGGTGCGGACGGTGTGGTGTTCGTCGGCATTCGAGCCGGTCAGCGTCATCGCCCCCTCGAAGACGACAAACCGGCTCATCCCTTCGCCGGGGTCGCGGTTCTTGGAGAATTTCCGGGTAAATTCGGTCGGCGACAGCCAGGTGCCGAGAAAATCACTGCCGAGCGAGACGATCATCTCGGCCCGATCGAAATGATAGGTCGGGACGCCGCGCGAGCCGAAGCTGACCTCGGCGGCTCGCTCGAGGGCCTCGGAGGCGAGCGGCTCCCAGGTGTAGTGGCGGGCGTCGGGGAGTCGGTCGGTGATCTCGCCGAGCAGGGCCTCGCGGGCGCTGCCGGGTTGGCTTCGGGTCAGAATGCGGACGGATCCGCCGAGATCCTGGAGTTTGTTGACGACGGCCGTATCGAGTTCCTCCCAGTCGATCTCGGAGTGGGTCCCATCCTTGCGCACTTCGAGCGGGCCCTGCGCGCGGTCGGGATCGTACAGGCGGCGATACGAGGACTCGCAGCGGGCACACAGAGCCCCTTCGTTGAGCGGGTGTTCGTCGTTGCCCTCGAGTTTGATCGGCCGGCCGGATCGGGTCTGGACGACGACGCCGCACTGGCCCGGACAGGCATTCGAGACGCTCGCATACTGGGTCGCCTCGCCGGGCTCGGTGTCGTCGGGTCGGTCGAGATACGGGACGATCCGCTCCTCGGGATACCGGCAGTTCGCTCCGGCCATCGCCGCCGAGGCGGCGGCCACTCCGGAGATGCGCATAAACTCCCGACGGGAGACCTCCAGGTCGTCCGAGCCGTCTGAGAAGCTGACGTTCACCCCCCCGTCCTCCCGGGGCTGGACTTTGACCTCCGCTCCGGGCTCGTGGTCGGCGTGGCGCGGGATGTCGGCGTTGTCTTCGTTGCTCATGATACTCGGAGTGATGAGTGGTGAATCACGAATCACCGAGGGGACGGTCGGGCGGAGGGCCGTCGCCGGCGCCGCGCCCCGATTCGCGATCCAGGCAGTGGCTGCTCAGTAGTGACACGTTGCACAATCGACCGGCGCGTTGTTTTCCGGCTCGCGATGGCAGTTGACGCACCATCCCATGTTGAACTCGTTGTCGACCGAAATGCGATCGACCTCCCCCGGCCCCTGTTGTTTCGAGCTGGGGATGTCGCCGTGGCAATCCTCGCATTCTTGGCCGGCGAGGATGTGGGGCTGCTGGCTGAACTGCACGTGGTCGGGCATGTCGTGGACTTTCACCCACTCGATCGACTCGCCCTCCCGCCAGGCGTTGCGGACCTTTTCAATCTCCTGTTTCGCCAGCGTGCTCTGGCCTTTGACCTCGGCGTGACAGTTCATGCACGTGTCGGCCCCGGGCAGCGAGGCTTTCGGCCCCTCGGTGACCTCGGTGTGACAGTAGGTGCACTGGATGTCGTGGTCGTTGACGTGGACGAGGTGGCTGAATTTGACCGGTTGTTCCGGCGCATATCCCTGGCGGGGATTGACGCACGCCGCAAAGGCGATCAGCCCGGAGAGAAAAAGGATGCCTCCAACGGCAAAATAGCGAATATGCATTTCGACTCGGTAACTCGGTTCGGGACTACGAGGCGCGGGCGCGTCGAAAAAAGCGGTGGATTCTATTTCATGAGCGGACTAGCCTTGTCAACAATTTTTTCGGCGGAGTTCGGGTGAGAATCGGGTGGGCCAGCACCTTGACAATTTCGCGATGATCGGCGTGGGAGGCGAGTGAGATGGGCGCCGGCCGGGTAGCGTTGTCGCATTCCGGTCGCGGTGATACCACGGCGGCGGATTCGCCTGGCATTGCACCTGTCGGTGAGTGATGTTCGAGCATCGCCCGGTCCGGCGGCTGTTCCCGGTTCTGTTGATGAACCTGGTCGCGTTTGCCGTCGCCATTCCGATTTTACCGGCGCTCGCCTACGATCTCGGGGGGACGGCGGCCGACGTCGGTTATCTGTTCGCGCTGCAGTCGCTGGCGCAGTTTGTGATGGCCCCGGTCTGGGGCGGTCTGTCGGATCGGTACGGGCGCAAGCGTGTGCTGGTGGCGACGATCTTCGGGCTCGGGGTCTTCGACGTCGTGACGGCGGCGGCGACCTCGCTGCCGATGTTGTATCTGGCGCGGCTCTTCGCCGGGGCCTGTGCGGGAAACGTCGCGACCGCCTCGGCGCTGGTCGCCGATGCGACCCCCTCGGGTGACCGCAGCGAGGGGATGGCGATCGTCGGAATCAGTTTCGGAATTGGGTTTACGATCGGACCGGCGCTGGGAGCCGGTCTGGCGGTGCTCCCGGAGACGTATCCGACATTTTTGTGGGAGGGGCCAGGGGTGTTCGGCACCGGCCTGCCGTTTTTGTTCGCGGGCCTGCTCGCCTGTATCACCGCGCTGGCCGGGGGATTCGTGCTCGTCGAACCCGAGTCCAACATCGAGCGGCGACGCAGCCACCGGCCGTCGGGTCGTCTGGCGATTTTGCTGGAGCGTTCGGGCGCGCGGGGGATCGTGAAGATGTGTGCGTTGTTTTTCGCCTACACCGCCGCCACCGCCTGCCTCGAGGTCGCCTTCTTTCCGTATGCTCACGAGGTGTACGGCTACGAGGAATCGGAGGTGGGGCTGATCTTCGCCGGCATGGGGCTTTTGATGGCCGGTGTGCAGGGAGGCATCGGACGGATCTCGGACCGGCTCGGCGATCGGTGGCTGACGGGCGTCGGGGTAGCGTTGATGACCGGCGGATTGGCGCTGGCGCCGGTCTACCGTCAGCTCGGTTTTCTCCTGGTCTGCCTGGCAGTCGCGACCGTGGGGCGGGCCCTGCTGCATCCGGCGATCCTCTCGTTGACCTCGTCGCTGTCGGAGGGGCCCGAGGAGACCGGCAAGATCATGGGAGTGCTTCAGTCCTCCTCGAGTCTCGGGCGGATTTCGGGGCATTTTGCGGGGGGCGTGCTGTTTTACGCCGTCGCGACCGACGCGCCGTTCTGGGCGGCGGCCGCGACGATCGGCGTCGCCGGGCTCGGCTGGTGGATCCTCACCGCGGAGGGCGACGATCCCGGCTGAATCCGGGCCCGGAGGTCGGCGCGGGCGGGAATGTTGTCGGGCTTCCGTTCGTTGACATCGTTAGTGACTTTGAGCCATCATGACTGCTCCACCGGGCCAGGCGCGCACCACAAGGCGACCTCACCACCAACGCTCCCCCACAAGTTACCGACGGTTTTGAATCCAGTCTTATTCGACTCCATAGGGATCGCTGTCTGTCTCGTCGGCTCCGCGTTTTTTTCCGGCTCCGAGACGGCGCTGACCTCCCTGAGCCAGCCGCAGATCCAGCAACTGATCGAAGAAGAGGACATCGGGGCCCTGAAGCTGTGGCGAGACAAGCCGATCCAGGTTCTGACGGCGATCCTGATCGGCAACAACCTGTTCAACGTCGCCGCCTCCGCGCTCGCCACCGATCTGGCGTCGCATCTGCTCGAGGATGGAGCCGTCGCCGTCGCCACCGGCGGGATGACCTTTTTGCTTTTGACCTTCGGCGAGATCACGCCGAAATCCGTCGCCAAGACATGGTCGGTCCGCCTCTCGAAGACGATCATGTCGGCGATGCGCGTCCCGTATTTTATCTTCTATCCGGCGACGATTCTGTTCACCAAAATGACTCGATCGTTCATGACCATGCTCGGCGACGACCCCGATCAGCACTTCTCGTACGTCACCGCCGAAGAGCTGGAGTATCTCGTCGACCTCGGCTCCCGGGAGGGATCGTTTTCGGAGGATCGGGAGCGACTGTTGCGGTCGGTCTTCGAGTTTCCCGACACACTCGTCCGCGAGGTGATGGTGCCTCGCACCGACATGGTCGCAATTTCGGTGGAGATGGACCTGACGACGATCGTCGACATTCTCGTCGACTGCGGCCACAGTCGGATACCGGTCTATGCCGACAACGTCGACGAAATCCAGGGGTTGTTTTACGCCAAGGATCTGATTCGCATGGTCGAGACCGACCCCGATCAGCAATTCGACATCCAGGAATTCATCCGAGATCCGTACTTCGTGCCCGAAAGCAAGGGGATTGCGGAGCTTTTGTCGGAGTTTCAGGCCGAGCGGATGCACATGGCGATCGTCGTCGACGAGTTCGGCGGGACGGCGGGATTGATCACGCTCGAGGACATCATCGAGGAGTTTTTCGGGGACATCCAGGACGAGTACGACTCGGAGCGGCCCCAGATCATCCGCGTCGACTCGCAGCGAGCGCGCGCCGATGCCCGGGTTCCGATCGACGAGGTCGAACGGTTTTGCGGGCTGGAGTTGCCGGAACACCCGGATTACGAATCGCTGGGGGGATTTTTGATGGCCCAGTCGGGAACGGTCCCGGAGGTGGGCAACGAGATCAGCTGGGATCACGTGGTGTTTCGGGTCCTCAAGGCCGATGCCAAGAGCGTCCAGACGGTCGAACTCGAGAGCCTCGAAGAGCCCTGGGAGGAGCTCGGCCTCGAGGAATCGTCGCGGCCGGACGTCGAGGACGAGGAGGAGGCCGGCGAAGACGACGAGGCCGAAGTCCGCGAGATGGTCTCCTGACCGCCCCCTCTCGTCGCCCCCCGACTTCACCGGTCGATGCGCGGGTCGGAGGAATGTCCGCCACGGGGACTCCGGTTGCATAAATTCGAGGAACGCACGTCCAAACGGCCGGCCGACAATCGAGCGTCGGCCGAGGACGGATCAATCGCGACTGTTTTCGAGGAGATGGATGTGAATGGACCCGCCACTCGTTTACTCGCTGCTGCCGCCGTGTTCGGCCTGACCTGGGCAGCGAGCGGCCTCGACTTGCACGGCGGCGATCGGGGGGTCGTCGCCGCGGGCGTCGCCCAGGAGAGCTCCGAGCAAGCCGACGAGCCGTCTGCCCCGGGCGGACTTTCCGCCGAGGAGGTCGCCCGGCGAATCCAGAAATTCTACAAGGAGACCGAGGATTTTCAGGCCTCTTTCAAGCAGACCTACACGGACAAGGCGGCCGGGGAGACGAAGGTCGAATACGGGAAGGTCTATTTCAAGAAACCGGGCAAGATGCGCTGGGATTACCACGAGACCGACGACCGGGAAAAACGGACCAAGACGCTGGTCAGCGATGGAGACATCTTCTGGGTGTACGAACTGGAGTTCCAGCAGGCATTCAAACGGTGTCTCGCCGAGAGCAAGCTGCCGACCAGCCTGAAGTTTCTGATGGGGCAGGGCAATCTCCTGGAGGATTTCGAGGTGGAATTCACCGAGAAATCGAGCGCCGAGGCGGTCGAAATGAAGCTGGTGCCCAAGGAGTCGACCCCGAAATACAAAAAGCTGCATTTCGCCATCGACCCCGACGCCTACCAGGTCGAGACGACGACCGTCTTCGGCCCGTACGGCAACACCAACGAAATCGAGTTCGGGGAGGCGAAGCTCAACAGCAACCTGCCCGACAGCGGCTTCGAGTTCGAACCCCCGGAGAGCGCCCGGGTGATGAATCCGGAAAAAGAGTGCGGCGGGTGAGCGAGGATCGATGGGAGCACGATGGCCTTGGGATTCGAGGCGACGGATTTCGATGCGACGTGGGTGGTCGTCTCGACCTTGATGGTGGTCTCGATCGTCGTCATGATCTGGGCGCTGTACGAGTGACCGAGAGTGACTTCTCGATGCCGGGAGGCCTGCCGTAGGAGAGGAACCGAGCGAGCAGCAGCGCAGCGATCAGCGGTTGTGGCCGCTGTTGATGATTGCGGCGGCGGCCGGCAGTGTCGGCTATTATCTGGCGTTGACGGCCCCGGAGCCGACGCTCGAGCCCGGGGGACCGTTCGGCATCGAGGCTCGCCAGGAGGTCGACGCCGCGGCGATCGACCGGGAGGCGAAACCGACGCGGCTCCGGTATCGGGCGGGCCCGGATCGCCGGCTCGAATATGCCCTCGAGCAATCCGGGCCGACCGGCTCCCCGGAGATCGTCACCCGAATCGAAGCCGAGCTTGCGGAGAGCCGCCGGGCGATCGAGGGGGAAGAGGCGATCGAATACGAGCGGACCTACGATCGCGTCGGCGTGGCCATCGACGAAGACGGCGAGGCGGTCCAGGCGGATATCGCTGCACAGATCGAGTCGCTTCTGCAGGGAACGCGCTCGGTGGCGACGCGCCGGGCGACCGGGGCCCCGGGGGAGTTCGAGTGGCGCTCGGTGACCAACCCACAGGTGCGCCAGACTCTCAACATTCTGCGCCACGGGGGACGCCTGTTGACTCCCCGACTGCGGGATGGAGCGGTCAATCCCGGGGAAGGCTGGGAGTATCGCCTGCCGGCCTCCGGGCTGGAGAGTCGACACGTCCGCGCGGTCGACGGGGAGATCGCCGTCGAGGAGGAGTTCGTCGGGATCGTCGAGGCGGAAAACGATACGCTCGGCGTTGTCGACCGGTCGCTCGAACTCGAGGCCGACGGCGAGGTCGAGCCGGAGGACGCCCCCGACGCCTATGGCTTCGAGTTGCGCGGCGAAGGGACCGGGCGCGTGCTGTTCGACGTCGAGGCGGGGGCGATCGTGCAGAGCCGGCTGACGATGTCGCGGAGGCTGAAGCTAGAGGACGGCGAGAGCGGACGAGAGCGTCGCGAGGGGAGGATCGAGTTGTTGTTGCAGGAGGCCGAGCGGTGAGCGGGACGACTCATCGGGTGGTCACTCCGAACGAGAGGTTGAACGACAGGAGACTTCCGTCGGCGCCGAGCAGGGGCTGAAACTGGGCGTCGGTGCGGAGGACGAACGCCGAGAACCGGTAGCCGACGCCGACGCTTCCGCCGACGCTGTGGAAGTTCGCATCGGTGCCGGTTTGGCGCACGAGCGCATTCGGGCCGAACCCGACGCGCTGGTATCCTACTCCGAGGGTCAATTCGAGGGGCCCGATCGGGAGGTATCCCCGGGGACCGAGTCCGAATCCGAAGATCTGCAGTTCGTGATCGAGGGGCGGAGGGGGTTGAGTGGTCACGAAGTAGTTGGTTTCGATCCAGAAATCGACGCCGAGATGACGCCAGCGCAGAGCCTGGTGCAATTCGACACCCAGGCCCCGTTCGACGCCCTCGCCGAGCGATCCGGTCACCAGGCGAGGTCCGGAAGCGAGTGACAGCGTCGAATCGGGAGCCCGCGTGGAGGCGGTCGAGGGCGCGAGCACGATGGCGGCGAGCACTGGGGCGACGAGCGCGGGGAGTAGGTGGCGGCTGGCAGCGAATCTGGCGAGGCCGCCGGCTGCCAGGAGAGCGAGCACGACGGCAAGGGGGGGCGCGTACGGGGAAGCGGGAGTGTGGTGGCCGCAGCCCCCGGAGGAGGGGGGCAGGCACCGGCCGCTCTCGACGTGGCAGGATCGGTTGCCCTCGCAGTCGCCGTCGTCCAGACAGTCGACGCAGGTTCCCGACGGAGCGTGGCAAATTTGATTGCGCGTGCAATCGTCGTCGTTGTCACACTCTCGGGGTTCGGTCATGAAGACGTACTCGGCCTCGATGCGGCACGCCGAGGTGCATTCCTCGCAGGGCCGGCATCCGAGTCGCAGGGTCAGTTGGCTGCGGGAGGAGAGTTCGCCGGGTCCGAATCGGTCGCTGATCGATTCGCCGGCCTCGAGTTCGTAGACGGCGGGGAAGATCTCGTCGGCGGAGGTTGCGGGGAGGGCGTCGGCGAAGGTTGTCGCGTCGTCGCTTCGCGGATCGACATCGAGCGTGACGGTGGCGGCGGGACCCTGGTTGGCGACGTGGAGGTCGAGGACGTTGCGGCCGGACTCCGAGCGGCTGATCGTGCGCTGCGCCAGGCAGGCCTCGTGGGGCGGGGCACACAGCGATCCGGAGGCGACCGGATCGGGGGCCGTGCCGCAAGCGACGAGCCCGAGGGTCGTGGTCACCAGTGTCAGCAGGATGGAGGGGGTGGAGCGCAAAGCGACCATCGGTGCGGTTACCGTCGGGGGCCGGGGGCGAGTTCCTTCCAGGTCGCCGGGAGGTGGGAGGCGAGGTCGGAGGCCGACATACCGCGTTGTCCCTCGGATTCGGCGGCGAGGTCACCGGCGCGGCCGTGGGCGTAGACGGCGAGACAGGTCTCGACAAAGGGATCGCCGGTCGTCTCGGCGAGGCGGGCCGCGAGGACGCCGGTCAAGACATCGCCGGTGCCGCCGGTCGCCATGCCGGGATTTCCGGAGCGATTGACCGCCAGGCGCCCGTCTGGACCGGCGACGATGGTGGCGGCCATCTTCAAGACGACGATCGCCCCGGTTCGATCGGCGTACCGGCGGGCGCACTGGACCGGGTGATCGAGAACTTCGTCGATCTCGCAGTCGCACAGCCGGGCCATTTCGCCGGGATGGGGCGTCAGCACGGCAGTCGCGTCGTCGGCGAACTGAGCGAGGGAGGCAGTACCGAGCTGGCGGGCGAGGATGTTGAGGGCGTCGGCGTCGAAGACGGCGCATTCGGCCTCGCTGCCGAGGATGGTCTCGACGGCGGCGACCGCGCCGTCGTGGGTGGCCAGGCCCGGTCCCACGGCGACGGTATCGACCTGGTCGGCGAATTCCTCGAGCCGATGGTTGATCTCCGGATCGGGGTCGGGGGCGACCAGTTCGGCGGCCATGACCTCGTGGACGGCGGGGGCGATGCGAGGAGCGGCGGCCGGGGTCGTGCCGACGGTGATCAGGCCCGCCCCGGTCCTGAGGGCACCGCGAGCCAGCAGGAGGGCGGCGCCCGTTTTCTCGTGGCTGCCGGCGACGGCGAGGATGCGCCCGGAGGCGCCTTTGTGAAAGACCGGGGGGCGGGGGTCGAGTCGATTGCAGGCCCAGGCGGCATCGAGCCACTCGGCGCTGGTTCCGATTTCGGTGCGCACCGATTCGGGGATGCCGATGTCGATGACGTGGAGCTCGCCGCAAAGCTCCCGGCCCGGGTACAGCGCCTGGCCGAGCTTGGCTGCCCCGAACGTCGCCGTCCGATCGGCTTCGACGGCGACCCCCAGTTTCTCGCCAGTCTCCCCGTCGACCCCGCTCGGGATGTCGACGGCGAAGACGAATTGGCGGGTGTTCAGAAACTCGACGGCGGGCACGTATCGGCCCCGGACCTCCCCCGACAGGCCGGTCCCGAGCAGAGCATCGACCCAGATCTCACACGGCGGCAACTGCTGGAGGCGCTCTTCGACGAGGTCGGCTTCCAGATCTCCGAAATCCCGAATGTCGAGCTCCAGGCGGCGCGCAATCTCGAGGTTAGCTGCGGCATCGCCTTCGAGCGAGTCGTTCGAGCTGAGAAACACGAGCTGCGTGGGGACGCCGTGTTGATCGAGCATCCGTGCCATGGCGATGCCATCCCCGCCGTTGTTTCCGCCGCCGCACAGGAATCCGACCCGTCGGGCCTCGGTTTGCTCGAGCTTCTCGAGCAGCACCTCGGCGGCTCCGAGTGCGGCCCGCTCCATCAACACGATGCCGGGGAGGCCCACCTGCTGGATCGTCCGGCGGTCCATCTCTCGCATTTCGGTGGCGGTGACGAGCCTCATGAGTGGGTTCTCCCTTCCAAAAGAGCCTGCTTCATCTCGTCGACGGCCTCTTCGAAGCCGACCAGGACGGCTCGCGAGACGATGCTGTGGCCGATATTGAACTCCTCGATTTCGGGGATGGCGGCGACGGGGCGGATGTTGTGGAGGTTGAGTCCGTGGCCGGCGGCGACGTGAAGGTCGAGGTCGGCGGCGAGCTGGGCGCCCGAGCGAAGCCGCTCCAGTTCGCTCGCGCGGGAGGTCTCGGCCCTCTGCCGGCGGTTGTGAAACGGGTCGGGCGATTCGCAGTAATCGCCGGTATGCAACTCGACGAATCCGACGTCGAGGTCGGCGCTGGCCCGGATCTGGCGTTCGCTCGGATCGATGAACAGACTCACATGGGCTCCGCACGTGCGGAGGTCGTCGATGAACCTCGCCAGGTGGTCGGTGTGCTCGGCGACCGCGAGTCCTCCTTCGGTGGTCTGCTCCTGGCGGTCCTCCGGGACGAGCGTGACCATGTCGGGGGCGATTTCGGCGGTCATCTCCGCCATCTTCTCGGTGGCGGCCATCTCGAGGTTCAGGCGAGTCCCGACCGTTTCTCGCAACAGGCGCACGTCGCGTGCGTCAATGTGCCGACGGTCGAGTCGCAGGTGGACGGTGATCTGGTCTGCGCCGGCCGACTCGGCAAGGACGGCGGCATGGACGGGATCGGGATAGGAGGTGCCGCGAGCCTCGCGGATCGTGGCGACGTGATCGACGTTGACGCCGAGACGGGGACGGATCATGGCAGTGGTTGCATGCGAGAATCGAGAATCGTCAGCGAAGAGTCGAGTGCGGTGAAGTCAGACGGGAATTGTGGGAGCGACGATCAGGTGCCGATGAGTTCGCCCAGTGCGTCGGCCAGGTCGCCGGCGTGGGCGTGAACGCGGCGTTCGTCGGGGCCTTCGACCATGATCCGGGCGACCGATTCGGTGCCCGAATAACGGGCGAGGACGCGGCCCTGGGCGCCGAGTGCCTCTTCGATGCGATCGACTTCAGTCTGGAATTCGTCCAGATCGTCGAGCGGGGGTTTGTCGACGACATCGACATTGACGAGCGTTTGAGGAAGCGGCGACATCACCTCGGCGAGATCGCTGAGGGTTTTGCCTCGGCGCTTCATGATGGCGAGAACCTGCAGCGCGGCGATCATGCCGTCCCCGGTCGTGGTGTGATCCAAAAAAATCAAGTGGCCCGATTGCTCGCCTCCGAGGTTGAAATCCCCGTTGCGCATGCGTTCGACGACATATCGGTCGCCGACTTTCGTGCGTTCGACGTCGATTCCGTGCTTCTGGAGGGCGAGATCGAGGCCGAGATTGCTCATGACGGTGGCGACGAGTGTATCGTTTTTGAGTTGGCCGCGCTCCTCGAGGTGAAGCGCACAGAGCGCCAGGATTTTGTCGCCGTCGACGACCTCGCCGTGCTCGTCGATGAGGATCACCCGGTCGGCGTCTCCGTCGAGACTGATCCCGATGTCGGCGCGAGTTTCGTTGACGCGTTGGGCGGCTGACTGGGGGGAGGTACTCCCGCACTTTCGATTGATGTTTGTGCCGTCCGGGTCGCAGCCGACGGTAAAGACCTCGGCCCCGAGTTCTTCGAGAACCGTCGGTGCGACATGATAGGCCGCGCCGTTGGCGCAGTCGACGACGACACGGAGTCCCTCGAGGGTGAGGTCTTTCGGGAACGTGTTTTTCAAAAATACGATGTAGCGCCCGGCTGCGTCGTCGATGCGCGTCGTCTTGCCGATGTGCTCCGAATCCGGCAGCGGCGGGGTCTCTGAGAGGACGAGCTCTTCGATCTGGGCCTCTTCGTCGTCGGGGAGTTTGAAGCCGTCGCGGCCGAAGATTTTGATACCGTTGTCCTGGTACGGGTTGTGGCTGGCTGAGATGACGATGCCGGCATCGGCTCGCATGCCGGTCGTAAGCCGAGAGATGGCGGGCGTGGGAAGAGGGCCGACCAACTGGACGTCGGCGCCCATGCTGGTGATGCCTGCGGCGAGGCCGGATTCGAACATGTAGCCCGAAAGCCGGGTATCTTTACCGATCAGGATCCGGGTGCGTCGATCCGGATGGGCGTCGGACGGGGGGTGCTCGGCAAAGTGATAGGCCACCGCCTGGCCGAGCCGCACGGCTACCTCGGCGGTCATCGGATGTTCGTTGGCGACGCCCCGAATTCCGTCTGTTCCGAATAGGGTTCGTTCGTTCATGGCAGAGCATTCGTCGACGGGAACAACAACCGTTCGGCGACGTTGCTCGTATACCAAGAGGACGCCGCCGTCACAATTTCGGTCTCCGTTCCCCTTGCTTCCGCCGTAACCGCGGCGCTCACCAATCCTGC
>CAZRLK010000126.1:0-15233 GCA_964600555.1 uncultured Bradymonadales bacterium | reverse complement strand
GTGTCGGCCCCGTCGCAGATCTCGTTGGCGTCGATCGTGAAGTCGATCGGGATTTCGACGTTGTGGGTCACGTCGGCGTTGTCCTGCAGGAAACCACAGGCGAGGGCGGAGAGCGAGAGGGCGACGAGTCCGATACCGAGCAGACGTCTCATGGGTCCATCCGTGTGTAGCGCCACGTCGTTTGCGAGCAGATCACGTACGTCTCCAGTAGATAGCAAAGTGGAGGGGGTATCTCAATTGTGCAGTCGGGGCGGTCGCCGGACGCACCGATGGATCGATTTCAAATCCGGTGGTCCGAAAGGGGGGCGCTCGGTCGGTTGCAGAAGGTTTTCGAATTCTTATACTCTTCGGGTGTTCGACGAGGATGCTGTATGGATGGATGGTCATCATCCGGACCGACCGGCGCCCGAGCGACGAGTCTTCGAGGCGCGAATCGCAAAAGGGGGCCATCTCGCCGAAGGCTCCCGGGATTTCCGCATGACAGCCGACATGTTCGACGACGAAACAGGGATCGACGAGTGGGAGATCGAGCAGTTGATCGAGCGGCTGACCGGCGAGCCGGACGGCGCGCAAGTCGTCCGGCTCGAAGGCGTGACGCCCTCCGCAGTCAAACGCCACTTCGACGTGGTACGCCGACGACTCGTCGAGCAGGACGGGCTGGCCCTGTGTCTCGACCCGACGGACGCGAAACACGGAGTCTCGACACTCCGCGAGCTGGTTACAGAGTACGCCGGCCGGGTTCGGGAGCGTGCGGGGCTGGCCGGGGCTTCCGATGAGCTCGTCGAGTTTCTCGGCGCGACGAGAGGCCGAACGACCTCGCCGTACAGCGACGCGCTGACGGCCCGGGCCTACAAAAATGCGCTGTGCCGATTGTGGAAGACGCTCAGCGAGGTGAGGCCGGCCGTCTTGTTCGGGTTCCACCTCGACGAGTGGTCGGCGACCGAACGCGAGGTGCTCGAACATCTCGTTCTGGAGTTTTTCTCCGACCCGGTCGCCGAGTTCGTTCCAGAGCTCGCCGAGCCGGAGCGCTTCCAGGGGCGGGTGGTGTTCGTCGACAGCAGCCGGTCTCGAAATCTGGGGCTGTCGGAGGACAAGATCGAGACGATTGACGTCTCGACGCCGGTCCGCGAGTCCCTGCGGGAAGTATTGTCGAGTGACAACGTGGTCGACCGATTTCTGGCCTCGACCGGCGGAGATCCGAAGCAGCTCGACGCACTGCTGGCGTCGCTTCCCTCCGATTGTGAACACTTCTGGCAGTATCGCTACCAGCAGCTCGGCTCGGAGGAACGGAGGCTCGTCGAGCTGATCGGCGTGGCCCGCCATCCACTCTCGATCGAGTGTCTGCGCAATGCGGTCGAACTGATCGAGCCGCAGGTGGATTTTTCGGCAATGGTTCGGAGGCTGAGCGACGAAGGGTTCGTCGAACGCGAGATCGAAGCGGGAACGGTGCGGTTGCAGCTCGCCGACGGCAACTTTCGTCGGTCGCTCATCGATCACCTCGACGAGGAGCGCCGCCATGGGCTTCATCTGGCGTTGGCGGAGGCGGCGCTCGGGACGCAACTGGAAGTCGTCGACGATCGATTTCTGGCGTACCATTTTCTCGAGGCGGACGAAATCCAGCGGGGTTTCGAGTTCGGGATGTCTGCGGCGCGGCGGCTGCACGGCGAGCATTCGCTCCCCGAGGCGCGCGATCTATTCGAGACCCTGCTCGAAGCGGCCGAGGGAGGCGAGCAGAGCCGAGAGATTCGCCACTATCTGATCGACATCGAAGATGCCCTGGGCAATTACGACCGGGCGCTCGAGCAGGTCCGAGTCCTGGTCGAGGCCGCTGGTGGCGCCGGCCGGCGCGCGCAACTTCGGTGCAAACAGGGAGAGTTGTACGTCCGCAAGGGGCGTTACGAGCAGGCCGAGGAGAAGTTCGAGCAGCTCACCGAGGCCGCGGGGTGTGACGACGAGGTCATCCGAGCCGCGGCCGTGTTCGGCCGTGCCGAATCGCAGTACCTGCAGGGAAATCACGCCGAGGCGGAGCCGTTGGTCGACCGGGCGGTCGAGTCGCTCGAGGAGTGTGTCGAGCAGGAGAGCGCCGCAGACATGGAGGCGGAACGGACCCTCGTCAAGGCCCGCAACCTCCAGGGCAAGCTCGCCCTGTACCGCGGCGATCTGGAGGCAGCCCACCCGTTGTTCGCCTCGAACTATGCGCTCGCCGGGGACCGTGGATTGAAGCGCGAGAGGTCACGGGCGGAGATGAACCTGGCGGTCGTCGACCTGCACAGGGGCAACTACGCTGAGGCCCTGGAGACACTCGAAGAGCTGCGCCAGCGGACGCCGGGGCCGGCGGGTGCCCAGCGGGCGGCGCTTTTGATCAACCTCGGGATGGCGGCTCAGCAGGAGGACGACTACGAGAGCGCCATCGAGCACTATCGGGCGGCGCTTCGGGAGGCGAAGCGCGACGGCTACCAGGAGGCGATCAGCATGGCCGCCTACAACCTGGCGACGGCCATGCTGGATCTGGGCGGCTACGAGCGCCTGTTGCAGATCCTCGATCGGCTCGAGCGCGAGCAACTCGCCGGTCGGCATCTGTTCATGGGGACGCTGCCCGAATCGCTTCGGGCGAAGACCCACATCGAGCGGGACGAGCCGGGACGGGCGCTGGAAGTGCTCGACGAGATCGAGGTCGACGAAGACGAACGGGTCTCGGAGGGGGCGCGTGCGGACGTCGTCCTCAACTCTGCTTACGCGCACGCCAGGCTCGGGCAAATCGAGCATGCGCGGGGCATTCTCGAGGAATTCGATCGCCCGGACGAAGCGACCACGCACTACTGCCTCGAGGGAGACGAAGCCTCGGCGTGGGCCGCCATTCACCTCGAAGAGGGCGAGTTCGAGCGAGCCGTCGAGATGGCCCGCCGTGCGGAGGGGGCGTTTCGGGAGGCGGGTTACAACTCGGACTGGATGCGGGTGGCCGCGACCCGAGTTCGCGCCCTGCGGAGGCTCGGTCGCGAGGCGGAAGCCCTCTCGATTCTCGAGCGGCGCCTGACGAGCTTCCGGGAGCACGCCGAGAGAATTCCTTCCGAGCTTCGCGACGCGTACTTTCAGATCCCCGCTCTGCAGACGCTCGTGCGCCTCAACCGCGAGTTGTCCGATGACGACAGCTCGTGCCTCGACGAGGAGTTGCGGTGTGCGGACCGGGCAATGGCCGACGGAGGGGACGGCGAGGAGATCGGGCGTGGAGTACTCGAAGGAGAGGCGGACGGGTCGAGTGGGCCGGAGCGCGACAGCGCGGCGTTTCGCCGATGGCGGAGTCGCTACGCCGAGATCGTCGGAGAGGACGCGCGGCTGCACAAGATCTTTCGACGCATCGACCAGGTGGCCAGCAGCGACTCGCCGGTCTTGATCCAGGGGGAATCGGGGACGGGCAAGGAGTTGGTCGCCGAGGCGGTCCACCGGGAGGCCACCGATGCGGACGAGTCGTTCGTCAAACTCAACTGCGGGGCGTTTGTCGACAACCTGCTGTTGAGCGAACTGTTCGGCCATGAAAAGGGGGCGTTTACGGGGGCGGTCGAACAGAAGGTCGGCCGATTCGAACGGGCCGACGGCGGAACGATCTTTCTCGACGAGATCGGCGAGATGTCCCAGAAGGCTCAGGTAGCCCTGTTGCGGGTCCTGCAAGAAGGAGAATTCGAGCGAGTCGGCGGGACGGAGACCAGAAGCGTCGACGTACGGGTCATTTGCGCGACGAATCGCAACCTGGAGACGATGGTCGAGCGGGGGGCCTTTCGCCTCGACCTGTACTACCGGCTCAAGGGCGTGCTCCTGGAGTTGCCGCCTCTGCGCGAGCGGAGACAGGACATTCCCCGGCTCGTACGCCACTTTGCCGAGGAGGTCGACGCGGCAGAGGCGGCGGTGTCGTTTCAGCGCGAGGTGCTGGAGTTTCTCGCCGCGTACAGTTGGCCCGGCAACGTCCGTGAGTTGAAGAACTTCGTGCGGAGTATTTTGCTGTTTGTCGAGGGGGAGGAAGTGACGATGGAGCATTTGCGGGGGTTCCGGGACTTTTTTGCGGAAGGCGAAGTCGAGCTGGAGGCGCCGAACATCGACTACGATGTGCCGGCGGAGGAGTACGAAGTCGAGACACCGGAGCCGGCCTCGATCGCCGAAGATCCCGAAGAAGCGCTGGTCGAGGAGATCGTCGACGACGGGCTCGATCTGGCGGAACTGAAGGAGCGCATCGAGCACCAGTCGATCCGACGCGCCCTCAAGGAGACCGGGGGCAACATCACACGGGCGGCCGAGATTCTGCAGATGACCCGGCCGCGACTCAGTCAGATCGTGAACGCCGACGAGCAATTGGTCGAACTCAAAGAAGAGCTGGTTGGATGACTCCCGGAGCGGAGAGGTGGCCTGTGCTGGATCGAATTCGAACGATGACGTTGTTCGTCTGCGCGGGATGGCTCCTCGTGGCAGCCGGGTGTACGGGAGCGTTCCCCGAGGAGGGCGACGGAGAGACGCGCACCGATCGGCAGTCCGTGCGCGTCGTCCCCCGGTTCCACCTGGAGGGGACCGAGCATCTCCCGGAGCAACTGCAGCTCGAGGAACTGGGGCTCGCCGTCTCCGAGATCGAGTTGACGCCCAGCGATCCGAACGAGACGCTCGCGTACAGTTCCCGGGCGCCGATGGGGCTGGATTTTCGCGTCTCGGACGGTGAGATCGAACGCGAGGGGAAGGCGTTGACCCTCCCCGAAGCGGGGACCTACGACGTCAATCTGCGCCTCGAGCCGTCGGGTCGGAGCGAGGCGGCTTCCGACTCCGACAAGCCCCGGGCTCGCGACTACAGCATGCGCATCACGGGATATGTTTCCGGAGACGGCGTGGTGCGGGTCGATCCGCGCGAGGAGGGTGACGAGGAGGATGGGCGTCCCGTTCCGTTTCCGGCCAATCCCGACGAAAGCGACGACGACAGCGACCCGGACGAGCGGCGAGTCAGCGACGAGCCGGCTCTGCCCGACCAGTGGACCCCCTTCGAATTCGAGAGTCAGTCGTCGGTCGTCTACACGCTCGACCGCGTCGACATCGACGGCGAACGCCAGGTGCTGTCGTTTTCATTCGATGCCCAGGAGTGGGCCGGGGAGCTGCTCGAGCCTCTCTCTCGGGCCGTCCAGTCGGACGAGACGCCGAGCGAGCCGACGCCGGGCGACAGTCCAGTCGACGTCACGCAGGCGATCGAACGGCTGGGCGAGGGCCCGGAGGCGATGGAGGAGCATATGAGTGTTCGCGCCGTGGGGCCGAACACGCGGGCCGACTCTCAGTAACCATCTCTCGGTGTGGAGAGGGCGGAGGGAGGGCCCGCTCCGTGCGTCGCGGGACTCACGAAAACAACTCGTCGAGCAGGGCGTCGGCGGCCGCGAAGGGGCTCTCGCGGCGTTCGACGACCTCGTCGAGGTGGGCTCGCCAGCCGTCTCCTCCGAATTCGGCCTCCAGGCGGGCCTCGAATTCCCCGCGCAATAGCAATCGTACGAGTTGCTCGAGACGGCGTCGCTCGCGGCGGCCGGCCCCGTCATGGTCGTGCAACCACTCGGCGTGGCCCCGGATTGCCTCGAACAGATCCGAGATCCCGTCGGCACGGGTGGCGACCGTCGGGACGATCGGCGGTCTCCAGCCGTCGTCGTCTTCGTCGCTGCGGTCTCCGATCTGGAGCATGGTCCGAAGTTCGCGCTCGAGATTTTCGGCGCCGTCGAGGTCGTATTTGTTGACGGCGAAGACGTCGGCGATCTCGAGGAGGCCGGCCTTCGTCGCCTGAATGTCGTCGCCGAGTCCGGGGACGGTCACCACGACATTCGTGTCGGCGAGCTGGACGATGTCGACCTCGTCCTGGCCGACGCCGACGGTCTCGATGATGATCCAGTCGAACTGCATGGCATCGAGGACGACGACCGAGGCCGGGGTCGAGCGGGCGAGGCCGCCGACGTTTCCGCGCGTGGCGACCGACCGGATGAAGACTCCTTCGTCGAGGGCGTGCTCGTTCATCCGCACGCGGTCGCCGAGGATCGCACCGCCGGAGAAGGGACTCGTCGGGTCGATCGCGAGACAGGCGACCGTCAGGTCGCGCTCGCGCAGGTGGCGGATGAAGGCATTGACGAGGGTCGATTTGCCCGAGCCCGGATGGCCGGTAAAGCCGACGATGTCGGCGTGGCCGGGATGTTCGAACAGTTGCTCGAGGGCCGGGCGCACCGACCGGTCCCCGTCGTCGACTCGCCGCATCAGACGACTCGCCGCCCGGACCTCCCCCTGCAGAACTCGCTGGGCCAGCTCGTCGGCGTCGCTCATAGGGCGTCGAGGATCTGCCGGGCGATGACGAGCCGTTGGATCTCGCTCGTCCCTTCCCCGATGGTCATCAGTTTGGCGTCGCGAAAGTACCGCTCGACGGGGTATTCTCGGGTGTAGCCGTACCCGCCGTGGATCTGGATGCCCTCTTCAGTCGCCCGCATGGCGACCTCGGAGGCGAACAGTTTCGCCATCGAGGCCTCCTTCGTAAAACGCTCTCCGGTCTCCTCGAAGCGGTCGGCCTTGCGGGCGGCCCGCAGAACCATCAGACGGGCCGCGTCGACCTCGGTGGCCATGTCGGCGAGTTTGAACTGAATCGCCTGGAAGTTCGCGATCGGCACGTCGAACTGCTCGCGCTCCTGCGAGTAGTCGAGCGACTCCTCGAGGGCCCCCCGGGCGAGGCCGACCGACAGGGCCCCGATGCCGATCCGCCCGCGGTCGAGGATCTCGAGGGTGTCGAGAAAGCCCTCGTCGACGGCCCCGAGGCGGTTGGCGTCGGGGACCTCCACTTCGTCGAGCCGAATCTCGACGGTGTCGGAGGCGCGCATGCCGAGCTTTTTCATCTTGTTGCTGACGCTGAAGCCGGGCATGTCGTGTTCGACGATGAACGCCGTGATCCCCTTTTGTTTTTTCTCGGGGCTGGTGTTGGCGAGGATGACGGCGACATCGCCGACCGATCCCTGGGTGGTGAACGTCTTCGAGCCGTCGAGAATCCAAGTGTCGCCGCGGCGTTCGGCCCGGGTGCGCATGCCGGAGGCGTCGGAGCCGCTCCCGGGTTCGGTCAATCCCCAGGCGGCGAGCTTCTCGCCGCTTGCCAGCTCCGGCAGGTACTTTTGTTTTTGCTCCTCGGTGCCGGCCAGATAAATGTGTCCGGCGCCGAGCGAGTTGTGGCTTGCGACGGTCAGAGCCGCCGAGCCGTCCTGGCGGGCGATCTCCTCGATGGCCAGCGCGGACGAAATGTAGTCGAGGCCAGCTCCTCCGTAGGTCTCGGGGAGATTCATCCCCATCAGTCCCATCTCGCCGAGTTCGCGGAACAGCTCCCGGGGAAACGCCTCGTTTTCATCCCACTGTTCGGCGTGGGGCCGGATCCGCTCGGCGGCGAACTCCCGGACGGTCTCCCGGATCATCTGCTGGCGTTCTGAGAGTTCGAAGTCCATGACGATCGAAGGGGCGAAAGAGAGTTGAGAGAGGGGCCGAGAGTGTGAACCGACCCGTCAACGCTCGCGGTCGTAGCGGCGCTCACAGATTTGTCGGATGTAGTCGACGACCTCGTCGGTCGGTGTGCCGGGCGTGAAGACGGCCTCGATTCCTTCGTCGCGGAGGTACTCGGCGTCGTCGTCGGGGATGATGCCGCCGGCGAAGACGTCGATGTCGTCGGCGTCGCGGTCGGCGAGCTCCTCGAGGACGTCTGGCAAGAGGGTGTTGTGTGCGCCCGAGAGAATCGAGATGCCGACGCAGTCGACGTCCTCCTGGACGGCTGTCGCCGCGACTTCTTCGGGCGTCTGGTGCAGACCCGTGTAGACGACCTCGAAGCCGGCATCGCGCAGGGCCCGGGCGACGACCTTCGCACCTCGGTCGTGGCCGTCGAGGCCGACTTTGCCGATCAGCACACGGTAGGTTCGTCTGGACGTTTCCTGATCCATTCTATTCGAGCGGGTGGCGGCGCCGTGGAGACAAGGAGACCGCGAGAATCGTCATTTGCCCTCGAAGTCCGCGGCGCGGCGGTCGGTGAAAGCCCGCATCCCCTCGAGGCGATCGTCGGTCTCGAACAACTCGCCGAAGGCGTCGCGTTCGTTGGCGAGTCCATTTTCGAGCGGAAGATCCCGGCCGTCCGCCATGACGCGTTTGGCGGCGCGGATGGCGAGGGGAGCCCGCTCGGCGATCGTCTCGGCGATGTCGTCGATTCGCTGGTCGAAACTGTCGGCCTCGAAACACTCGCAGGCGAGACCGATCTGTTCGGCACGATCGGCGTCGATGCGACCGCCGGTGAAGACCAGCTCGCGGGCGTGCTGCCAGCCGACGAACTCGGCGAGGCGCTGAGTGCCGCCGAAGCCGGGGATGATGCCGAGGCTGACCTCGGGCACGCCGAACTGGGCGCGCCCCGAGGCGTAGACGAGGTCGCAGGCGACGGCGACCTCCAGGCCGCCCCCGAGGGCGAAGCCGTCGACGGCGGCGATGACCGGGACCGGGAGAGACTCGAGGGCCGCCATCGCCTGGTGGCCCATGTGGCAGAAGGCCTCGGCCTCCTCTCGGGTCATCTCGAGCATCGCCTCGATGTCGGCGCCGGCGACGAACGCGCGCCCCTCGCCGCGCAGGACGACGACGCGCAGCGAATCGTCGGACGCGAGATCGTCGGCCGCCTCGTGCAGCTCCTCGAGGGCGCGTCGGTCGAGGGCGTTGAGTTTGTCGGGGCGATCGAAGGTGACGGCGGCGATGCCATCGTCGCCTCGTTCGAATTCGAGGGTCTCGTAGTCAGCCATCGGTGGCGAAGGGAGTCGGGGATATCGATCAGTCGTACTCGTAAAAGCCGCGGCCCGATTTCTTGCCGTGCCAGCCCGCTTCGACGTGTTTGCGCAACAGCGGGCAGGGGCGGTATTTCGGGTCGCCGAGCTGTTCGTGCAGGACTTCCAGAATCGACAGGCAGGTGTCGAGCCCGATGAAGTCGGCCAGGGTCAACGGCCCCATCGGCTGATTGGTTCCGAGCTTCATCGCCCGGTCGACGTCCTCTTTGCTCGCCACGCCCTCCATCACCGCGAAGGCCGCCTCGTTGATCATCGGCATCAGGACGCGGTTGACGATGAACCCGGGATAATCCCGCGAGACGACCACCTGTTTGTCCATCGATTCGGCGACGGCTTCGACGGTCTCGAAGGTCGCATCGTCGGTCGCCAGACCCCGGATGACCTCGACGAGCTGCATGACCGGGACGGGGTTCATAAAGTGCATGCCGATCACCCGGTCGGGGCGTCGAGTCACCGACGCCAGTTCCGTGATCGAGATACTCGAGGTATTCGTGGCGAGGATGGCGCCGTCGGCCGCGTCCTCGTCGATGCGCTCGAACAGTTCCTGTTTGAGGTCCTTGTCTTCGGTGACGGCCTCGACGACCAGGTCGTTGGCCGCTGACTCCTCGAGGCGGGTGGTGGTGGTGAGTCGGTCGAGGGCCGCCCGCCGCTCGTGATCGGTGAGTTTCTCGCGGGCGACGAACTTCTCGAGGCTCTCGGCGATGGCCTGTCGGGCCTGCTCGAGGGCCTCCTCGTCGATGTCGCTCAAGACGACATCGTAGCCGGCGGCGGCGGCCACCTGCGCGATGCCGTGGCCCATCTGGCCGGCGCCGACGACTCCAATCGATTCGATGTCAGGCATGGTGCAAGGTGTCGGTCTGGAGGTCACGTCTGAAACGGACTCGACCGCCGCTGGAGCGGTTGGTGAGCCCGCCTTTGTATGCCATACTCGTGGTCAGGTTTCCAGGTGCCCGCGGTGGAGTCCGCACGCATGGCAATCTGCCCGAACTGTCAGCGACAATCCGACGCCGTGCTCGCTCCGTGTCCGTCCGGAGACGGCTATTATTGCATCGACGAAGAGGAGTATTACTCGCACAGCGACGATCGGGTGCTCGGCCGCCGGATTGCCGAGCGGTACGTCGTCCAGTCGGTGCTCGGACGCGGGTCGATGAGTCGGGTGTATCGGGCCCATCAGGACCAGGTCGACCGGTCGGTTGCGCTGAAGGTCTTTCGGCCGGAGACGATTCTGGGCCAGCGCGAGACCGGGGCGACCCGGGCCGAGGAGCGGGAGCGGGCCGAGGCACGATTCGTCCAGGAGGCGAAGGTTCTGGGGAAACTGTCGCATCCGAACTGTGTGACCGTCTACGATTTCGGAGCCGACGAGCAGGGCTCGTTTTTGTTCATGGCGATGGAGTACGTGGCGGGTGTCTCGTTACGGACGGCCATCCGGCGAGGCCTGAAATTCGAGGTCATCGTCGAGATCGCACGCCAGGTCCTCGAGGCGTTGCGCGAGGCGCACTCGTTGAGTATCGTCCACCGCGACCTCAAGCCCGAAAACGTCATCCTGTCGTTTCGGTACGGGAGCGAACGCCAGGTTGTAAAGGTCCTGGATTTCGGGATTGCAAAGCTGGTTCGGGCCGACGACGAGGAATCGCAGAGCGGGAAGCTGTTCGGCACCCCGGCGTACATGTCACCGGAACAATGCAAGGGGATGAGCGAGTCGATCGGACCGGCCGCGGACATCTATGCCTTCGGGTGCGTCTTCTACGAGATGATCTGCGGGCGGTTGCCGTTTACCGCCGAGACACCCAGCGAGATGGTGCGCGCCCATCTGTACGACGAGGTTCCGGACTTGCAGCCTCGAGCCGGCCTCGAGTTGCCCGACGGCGTGGAGGCGTTTGTCGAGACAGCGCTCGAGAAGGCTCCCTCCGAGCGTTTCAGCTCGGCGAAGGAGGCGCTTGGAGCGCTCGGTGAGGTGGTGCCCGACGGTGAAGCCGGCGGGGCGGATCTGCAGGTCGGGATGGAGGCCGATTCGGCGGGCGGGGCGAGTCGGCAGGTCGTCGTGCCGGAAAATCGCGTCAGTGGTGCCAAGCTCGACCCGCTGGGAAGGGAGGCCTCCGAGACGAGCGACGAAGGGGAAGTCGAGGCCGTCGCCGCAGGGTCGGTGGATCGGACGAGCGGGACTCGAGGAGGTGGGGAGGAGGGGGACGGCGAGCGGGCCTCCGCGGATCGAACGCTCGAGACCGGTGTGAGCGCCGGCGGATCCGGCGGACCACGAGAGGACGATCTGGGCAACCGCGCGATTCACGATACCGGTGCGAAACGAGACGACCGGTGGGCCGGGCGTCTGGCCGAGAGATTCCGAAATCTCGACAGGCGCACCTGGGTCGTGTTCGTCGCCGTGACGGCCGTCGTCGGCTTCTGCGGGATCGTCTTTCTTTATATCTACGCCTCGATTTCGCCGACGTAGATTCGGGGGCGCCCGCCGGGTCGGCCGTGGCGTCCAACGAGCCGGGCCGATCACCCGGGCAATTTGTGGTCGATGCGTTTGATCTCGTCGTCGGTCAGTTCGAGGTCGACGGCGCGGGCCGAATCCTCGATGCTGGCCTTGCGGCTGGCGCCGGGGATCGGCAAGACCCACGGCGACCGGGCCATCATCCAGGCCAGTGTGACGCGATACGGCGAGAGATCGTGGTCGCCGGCGATGTCGGCGAGGATGTCGACATCGTCGATGAACTCTGCCTCGTTGCTGCCGCCGAACGGACTCCAGGGGATGAACGTCAGGTGTTCCCGGTGGCAGTACTCGAGCACACCGTCGCGCTCCGGCTCTCGGTGCCACGGGTTCCACTGGTTTTGCACCGAGACGACGTCGACGATCTGTCGGGCCCGCTCGATCTGGTCGACCGACACGTTCGAGAGGCCGAGGTGCCGGATGAGCCCCTCGTCGACCGCCTCGGCTGCCGCCTGAAGCGATTCCTCGATCTCCCAGGAGGGATCGGGCGCGTGAAACTGCCACAGATCGATCGGGGAGTCCCCGCCGAGCGCCTCGTGGCTCGCTCGGATCGTCTCGCGCAGGCGATCCGGATCGCCATCCGGCACCCAGCGGCCCTCCGGGCGCAAAAGCCCCCCTTTGGTCGCGACGACGACCTCGTCGGTCTCACCGGGGTAGCGATCGAGGGCCCGGGCGATCAGTCGTTCGTTGTGGTGGAAGTCCTCCTGGTCGATGCAGTACGAATCGGCGGTGTCGATGAACGTCACCCCCAGGTCGAGGGCGTGGTGGAGGACCGAGACGGCGTCGTCTTCGGAGGGACGGCCCTCGAGCGAAAGGGGCATCGCACCGAGACCGATCTTGCTGACAGTGAGGTCAGTCTCGTCGAGGCTGGTCTTCTCCATGGCGGCTCCTGGATACAGCAGAGGACAGTGAGCGGATCAAATCAGTTCGTGTCGTTTGCGTCACCCGTCGGCGACGAGTACGACTTTTCCGATGGTTTCATCCGATTGAATCAGCGCGTGAGCACGCGCGGCCTCCCGGATCGGAAACGAATCGTAGATGATCGGTTCGAGCTCGTCGTCACAAAAATGCGGCCAGATTTCGTCACGAAACTCGGAGGTGATCCGGATTTTCGCCTCGCGTGAGCGACTTCGCAGCACCGACCCGATGATGCGCAGGCGTCGCGTCAAAACGCGCGCCATCGGAAGCTCGCCGGAGGGGCCACCGAGCAGGCCGATGATCACCAGACGCCCCTGGGGGGCGAGGAGTTCGACGTTGCGCGGCAGGTAGTCGCCGGCGACTGGATCGAGGACGATGTCGATGCCGTCCCCGTCGAGCCGCTCGGTGAGCCGCTCGACGAAATCCTCGTTGTTGCGGTCGATGGCCACCTCGACGCCGAGATTCCGCAAAAAATCGAGTTTCGGGCGGCTCGCAGTCGCGTAGACGGGGGAATCGAACAACCGGCAGATCTGGATGGCGGCAGTCCCGACGCCGGAGGCCCCGGCGTGGACGAGCACCCGCTCGCCGGGGGCCTGCTCGGCCTCGAGTCGGAGGTTGAGATAGGCGGTGTAAAAGACCTCGGGGATCGCGGCCGCTTCGCTCAAGTCGAGGGACTCGGGGACCGAAAGCAGCATGCCGGCCGGGACGGTCGCATACTCGGCGTATCCCCCGCCGGGCAGCAGTGCACAGACGCCGTCGCCGACCTCCCACCCGTCGACCTCCTCGCCGAGTTCGACGATCCGACCGGCCATCTCGAGCCCCAGAATCTCGCTTGCGCCTTCGGGCGGAGGATACATGCCGCGACGTTGCAACAGGTCGGCGCGGTTGACCGCCGTCGCCGCGACCCGTACCAACACCTCCCCGGCGGCCGGCTCCGGGGTTGAGACCTCCGTCCAGACGAGGCTGTTAGCCTCGTCGTCTTCGACCTGAATGGCTTTCATGGTACTCCCGCGGGAGTCGAGTCGGCGACTGCGCTACAGATTTGCGACCGAGTGACAGATGCGTCAAGGCTCAAATCCTCAGGCGGCGAGCATGTCGGGAGGGAGGATCGCGGCACTCCTCCTGGCCGTCTTTGTTCCGCTCGCCGGATGCGTCTCGACCTGCGGTTCCCCGGCGCCCGCACGGCGCGACGCTGGCGAAGCGTCTCCTCCCGAACGAGCCCTCCGCCAGTTTCTCGAGGCCGTGCAGTATCGGGACGTCGAGCGGGCCTGGAAGCGCCACGCCGCGAGCACCGATCAGGGGGCGTACTGCCGATCCGGGGCGTTCGAGAAGGTCCTGCAGCGAACGCGAGAGGAGATGACCGAACGCGATTGCCGGGACGCTGAAAAGATGGACGCCGAGCGCCGAGCGCGCCTGGAGGAGGATGCCGCGCTGCTCGTCCAGATCCTCCGGTTCGCCTGCGAGTCGCCCGAGGGGAGATGTGTCGACTACCAGCGACGTGTGTTCGTCAGCCAGGTACCCGAGTCGGATCTCTGGGAAGACCTCGAAGGCTTTGAGATCGGAGAGATCCGGGTCGACGGAGAGAGGGCGAAGGCGTACGTCGACTACTGGAGCGGCGAGCGCAGCGAGTCGACCGAACAGCACCGAACCCTCGAGCTCGAGCGGGTCGACGACCGGTGGGTGGTGACGACGATCTTCGGGAAAGACGGCTCACGCCTGCTCGAGCAGTGAGGGGCTCGCCGGAGGCGAGTTGCCGATTCGACCGGCGTTTGCATAATGGAACGTGGATGAGCCTCCGCTACCGGCCGACTTCAAGCCCGCGGGAAGCCCCATGCCGAAGCGCAAACGCAGACGCAAAAAACAGAAAGACAGCGATGAGGATCTGGGTCGAAAGTTCCTGATGGCGTGCCTGATTTTCATGTTGATCGGCGCCGTGATCTTTTTCGGGATCTGGTTTTACTTCTAGTCCGCGCTGGCCGCGGCGGGGAGGTCAATCGAGCGGGAGTTCGCCGGCGGGGGCGGAGGGATCGGCGAGAAACTCCTCGACCATCCGCAAAAACTCCTCGCGCTCTTCGCCGTGCCGAATATCGCGGTCGGTGACGTCGACCGCCAGCACGTCGGTGTCGTATTTGCGCTCGGCCACCTGGCCGAACGTCTCGTAGTAGCCGTTCAACCCCCGCAAAAACTCGGCGCCGATCCCACTCTCCTCCTCGCGCCCCCGGTCGGCAATCCGACGCATCAGTTCGGTGACCTGGGGGGTGTGCAGCAAGATGATCTTGTCGGGCTGGTCGAGTTCCCGGTTGAATCGATCAAAGTAGTCGAAATACAGGTCGAGTTCCTCGTCGCGCATGTGGCCCAGGCCGTGGAGATACTTGGCGAAGATCTCGGGATCTTCGATCAGGGTCCGGTCCTGCACGCACGCTCCGTCGTGGTGTTCGATCTGTAGGTGGTGCTCGACGCGCTTGAGGAGAAATTCCATCTGGAGGGTGAAACTCCACCGCTTCATGTCCTCGTAGTACAGGCTGAGAAACCGGTTTTCGAGGACCGGCTCGGTGAACAGCTCGAAGTCGAATTGGTTGGCCAACAGCTTCGCAGCCGTCGTCTTGCCTGCCCCGATGTTTCCCGCGAGCGCCACGAACATCACTACCACCACTGATCGCGATCTCGATTGCGAACGGTCGGGTTCGGGGATACCGGATCTCGAGGTTTTCGCAAGGAATCGCCGCGTTTGCGGGGTACATCTTGCGGCGGCTCACACGTCGATGGCGTCGTCGGGAGGCTGGAGGCCGGATCGTTCGGCGAATTCCGGGAGGGTGTCGATGGCAGTGCGGGTTAGAAACGCCTGAGTTGCGAACAGCAGACTCGTCGACAGGAACCGAAGCTGCGGATCGATCAAGGGGCTGACACGATCGACGAGGGCGTCGAGGTCGGGATGGCGCTCGGCGAGCATCTCGACGCCGCGCTCGAGGCGGACGGAGGGGGCCGTG
>CAZRLK010000125.1:0-15271 GCA_964600555.1 uncultured Bradymonadales bacterium | reverse complement strand
CTCAGACCGCCCGCAGGGTGAAGATCGGAAGCTCGGCGGGGCACAGAAAGCGCCCTCGAACGAAGGTCATGCCGACCCCGCGGCTGACGTAGGCGTCGCCGAGGTCGGTCTCGTACCAGCCGCTCACGAAACGTCCGCTGCCGCGCGGCGTGACCGGTGTCCACGGGCCGAGTCGAAACTGACCGCCGTGGGTGTGCCCGGCGATCGAGAGATCGAAAGTCGGGGCCGAGGCGAACGACCGGTCGAAGACGCTCGGGGCGTGGACGGCGAACAGGTGCACCTCGCCGTCGGGGATCGTCGAAAAGGTCGCTTCCGGGTCGAACTGACCGGTGACCGGGTCGTCGCCGCCGGTCACCACCAGCCCGTCGTCGTAGGTCCGGGAGGCGTTGGCGAGGAGCGGGATGCCGGCGCGCTCGTAGCCGTCGCGCAGTTTGCGCGTGAAGTCGGCGCCGCGGCGATGCTCCCAGTTGCCCAGGACCCCGACGATGCGCGAGCTCGCTTCGGCAAGCTCGCCGGCAAACCGTTCGAAGACCGGCAGGTCGGCGGGCCGTTCGACGAGATCCCCGGTGCAGACTACCAGGTCGGGGTCGTGCGACTGGATCCACTCGAGCGCCGATCGGTGGGCGCCGCGCGGGTCGCCGAAATGCAGATCGGTCAGATGCGCGACGGTAAACCCCTCGAGGTGGTCCGGGAGGTCGGGAATCTCGACCGAGTGGTGGGTGACGTCGAGTCGGTCGGGAGCGAGCCAGAAGGTCTCGATGCCGCAAACCGCCGCGAGACTGCCGAGCCCCAGGGTGACGCCGAGAAACCCGCGGCGCGAGGCCGGAATCGAACAGCTCGCGTGCGTTTCGGGTTCGCTCATCGTGGTTGGCGGGGTTGGAGTGTGTCGTGGCCGGCGTCCTGCATACCGGGTTCGGTGCACGATGTCATGGTGTGAAGTCGCTCGCCCGCCGTCTGCGGTGAACGCTTGCGTGCGTGGCGGGTGCGGGGCATGGTTGACCCGCGATCGGCGCTCGACTCGGTGACTCGAAGGCCAGGAATGGAGAGAGCATGGCGGAAGATACGGTCCAGAACGTCGCACATTTCGTCCCGCCCGGGCAGGCGGATCGGCTCGAGGAACTGGGGGCGGAGGTCGTCGTCGAGTTCGGCGACACGCTCACGCACGGTCCCTCTCGCGAGGATCCGAAGGATCACCGCGAGCGGCGTCTCGACTACTGGCGGCGGGTGTACGAGACGCTCCTCGATGGCGACGGGCGAGTCGACGAGGCGACCGACGAGCTGGCTTCGGGCTACCTCTCGGCCGAGCAGCTCGGGTCGAAGGCCGAGCAGTACGCCGACCGGCGGCGGCTGGTCGTCTGGACGACGCCGACCTTCGCCGATCGCCTCTTTTTGTGGATGTGCTTCGACGCCTTCCAGAAGGCGGGTATTGCGGCGAATCGGATCGCGACGGCGGAGCCGCAGAGGCCCGTCTCGCCGGACGAACGGGAGTATTTCGCGCTGCGCGATCTCGAGGCCGACGAGGTCGTCGAGGGGTTCGACAACCTGATCTATCCCAAAGAGGTCTACGTGCAGGCCGGCGCCCAGCTGTGGCAGACCTTCTCGACCGGCTCGCCGAGGCAGTTCGCCATCTCGATCGCCCACACCGAGAAGTTCTTCCCGGAGATCGGGACGATCGGGGAGAACTACGGCGCGATGTTTCCGGTCGTCGACGGCGAACAGGCCGAGACAATCGAGCTGTCGGCGCTCGACCGGACGCTGCTCGGGGTCCTCGACGACGATCAGTGGACGACGGCGTTCGACGTGCTGGGAAGCGAATTCGTCGAGCAATTCCACTTCGTCGACGATCCGGCGGTGGGCGCGCGGCTGGTCGAGTGGGCCGAGGCCGACGAGGAGTCGCCGTATCTCGAGTGGCGTGCGACCGACGAGGATCGGATCTTCGAGCGCCGGGCATTTCGGCTGACCGAGCGGGGGCGACGGCTGCTTCGCGAGGGGATCGACGCCGAGGACGAGCTGCCGGTCTTCGAGGTCGGCGACTGCCGGATTTACGCCGGACCGGAGCCGTGGGTGAAGGTGATCGAGGGGGAGGACTGGTGGTTCGCCCGCCGGGAGCGCGGTTGATCGGCGGCGGGGCGCTCGGTCGGCGGCGGGCTGGACCGGCGGCCGAGGCGCCTCACAGGTGGTCGAGGACCTCGTAGCCCTCCTCTTCGAGATGCTCCCGGATGCGTTCGATGTGTTCGCGGCCGCGGGTCTCGAGTTTCAGCTCGACGTTGGTGACGCCGATGGTCGAGTCGCCGGCGAACGTCCGGTCGTGGTAGACCTCGAGGACGTTGGCGTCGAGTTCGGCCAGGCGCGTCAGGACGTCGGCGAGGCTGCCGGGGACGTCGCGGATCTGGAGGTCGAGCCGGAAGATGCGTCCGGCGGCAGCGAGGCCGCGGTCGATGATCTTGGAGATGACGTTGACGTCGATGTTGCCGCCGGAGATGATCGGAAAGACCTCCTCGCCGTCGATCCCCGAGATTTTGTCAGCGAGGAGGGCGGCGACCGGAGCGGCGCCGGCCCCCTCGGCGACGGTCTTCTCCTCCTCGAGCAACACCAAAATTGCGTTGGCGATTTCCTGCTCCGAGACGGTCACCATCTCGTCGACGTACTTGTCGGCGGTCGCGCAGGTCAGGTCCCCGACCCGGCGCACCGAGATGCCGTCGGCGATCGTCTGGCCCTCGGGAACCTCGACCGGCCGGTGTTTTTTGAGCGCACTCTGCATCGACGGGAGGCTCTCGGGCTCGACGCCGATCACCCGGATTTGCGGATTGGTCTCCTTGACGGCGGCGGCGACCCCGGAGATCAGCCCGCCCCCGCCGACCGAGCAGACGACGACGTCGAGATACGGATTTTGTTCGAGCAGCTCCAGCCCGATCGTCCCCTGGCCGGCGACGACGTCGCGATCGTCGAACGGGTGGACGAACGTCAGCCCGCGCCGGTCGGCGAGCTGGCAGGCGTGGGTGTAGGCCTCGTCGTAGTTCGAGCCCTCGAGCACCACTTCCGCCCCGTAGCGTCGGGTCCGGGTGACTTTGACCAGCGGGGTCGGCTCCGGCATCACGATCGTCGAGTCGATCCCGAGCCGGGTTCCGTGATAGGCGACCGCCTGGGCGTGGTTGCCGGCGGAGGCGGCGATGACGCCGTTGGTCTCTCCGCGCTCGGCGAGCTGCTCGAGTTTGTTCGAGGCGCCCCGCTCCTTGAAGCTGCCCGTGCGCTGGAGATTCTCCATTTTCAGGTGGACGGTCGCGCCGGTGCGCTGGCTGAGGTTCTCGCTTTCCGGGCACGGCGACACGTAGATCGCATCCCGGATGCGCTGCTGGGCGGCCTGGATTTCCTCGAAGGTGACGAGTTCGGGGGCCGGCTCGTCGTCCGGCGGGTCGGGGGAAGTCGTCTCGGAGCTGGTCGTCTCGTCGGTCATCGGCTCGAGGGTGGGGGGTGAGGGAAGAGTGTCGAGGTGATCGTAACGGATCGGACGGGTTCTTGGCTATTTGCGTCCGAATCGATTATGACGACGGGGCGGACGTTCGGCGGGCGAGTGCGGCGGAGACGACGCGTTCCCCGGCAGAGAGTGCTCCTCGACCCTCGACGACGACGGTGGCATGTTTCGAGAAGATACGTTCGATGGCGCGACGGTCTTGATCACGGGTGGCGGTACCGGCATCGGCCGGGAGATGGCCCTGGAGTTTGCGGCTCACGGCGCCGAGGTCGGCGTCGCGGCCCGCCGCGAGGAGCCACTGGCCTCGACGGTCGAGGCGATCCGCGAGTCGGGCGGGGAGGCGAGCTGGCGGACGGTCGACATTCGGGACGACGAGCGCGTCGAGTCGTGTGTCGAGGGCTTCTGGGAGGAGTGGGGGCGAATCGACGTGCTGATCAACAACGCCGGCGCGAACTTCATCAGCCCGGCGGCCGGGATTTCGCCGAACGGGTGGCGGACGATCGTCGACATCAACCTCAACGGGACGTTTCTGATGAGCCGGGAGGTCGGCACGCGGATGGTCGGCGACGGGGAGGGGGGCCGGATCATCAACATGAGTGCGACCAACGCCCACAACGGCTCGCCGATGATCGCGCACTCGGGAGCGAGCAAGGCCGGCATCAACAGCCTCACCGAGTCGCTCGCTGTCGAGTGGGGCCCGGGCGGTGTGACGGTCAACGCGATCTTGCCGGGGCCGGTGCGCACCGAAGGGAGTGACAAGCAGTTGTGGCAAGACGACGAGCTGGTCGAAAAGATGCGCTCGGAGATCCCGCTCGGCCGGTTTGCGAAGCCCGACGACATCGCCCCGCTGGCGATGTTCCTCGCCTCCGAGGCCGGAGCCTTCGTAAACGGCGCGTTGATCCCGTGCGACGGCGGAGACCGGCTGCGCTCGCCCGACTTTTGAGCGGCGGGCCGGGCCCTCGACCCCCCGCCATTTGGACGCCGGTGCGTTGCAACCGGGCGCAGGCCCGGCTACCGTATGCGCCACCTCGCCGATTCGTGCCTGACGGCTGCGCCTCGATGAACCTCTGGAACCGCATCTATCCGACGTTCGTCTCCTTTCTCGGGAGTCTGGGACTGGGGACGGCGCTGACGTATCTGTTCGGCGTCGGGTTTTTCGTCTGGTCGGAGAGTGAGGCCTGGGCGGAGTTTTTCCTCGCATGGGGTCCGTGGCTGGTCGGGGTGCCGGTGGCATCGCTGGTGGCGCATCTGTATCTACGCACCCACCTCGGCCGCTGGTACCTCGAGCGGGGACGGGTCGGCGAGGCGGTGGAGTACACCGGCGAGAGACTCGAGCACGGGGTGTTGCGCAGCCGCAAGGAGGCGTTGTTTCATCGGCTGTATCTCGGGCGGGCGCAGATCGCAGGGATGGACTATGCCCGGGCACTCGAGACGCTGACCCGGGGGTTCGCGATGCCGGAGTGGGAGTCGCTCGAGGCGAAGTATCGGCGCTGGCAGATGGAGGCGGCGCTTCGGCTCGAGGACGACGAGATGCTCGAGGAGGCGTGGCGAGAGGCGAAGCGCCTGGAGACCGGCGACCGGGAGTCGGCGGCGCTCCGGGCCTGCGCGGCCGAAGGGGCGGCCCTGGCGGGCGAGGAAGAGGCCTGCGATCGGCATCTCGACGAGGCGCGATGGTCGGAGGCGAAACGACCCCGGGTCGATTTCGCGGCGGCCGTCGGGGTGGCGCAATTCGCCGCGACCGACGCCGACTGGAAGCACGGCCTGGAGTTGCTCGAGCGGTCGGGCGATGATCTCGCCGAGTCGGGCGGCGTGCCGGGGCGGGAGGCGGAGGTGGTCGCCGTGCAGGCGGAATGTTTCGCGGCGCTCGGACGTATCGACAAAGCAGGCGACATGTTACAGCGAGCCGACGAAGTCCCCGCCGACGGGCGGAGTCGCGCCAGGATCCAGGACGTGCGAGACGCCGCCGGGAGCGCCGGAGAGGACGACGATCTGAGCAGTGGAGCGTGAAGCATCGAGCAGAATTGCAATTTGCCCCCACGACTGAGGAAACCATCATGGAAGTTGCCGACGATTGTGTCGTCATCATCAGTTACGTGCTGAAAGACGCCGACTCGGGAGAGGTCCTGGAGGAGGTCGACGACCAGGAGGGTCTGGCGTATCTGCACGGCCACGACAACATCGTCCCCGGCCTCGAAGAGGCACTCGACAGCAAGGAGCCGGGAGACGACTTCGAGGCGACGATTCCTCCGGAGAAAGGATACGGGGAGCGAGCCGACGAGCTGGTCAGCAAGATGGATCGGGATGCCTTTCCCGAAGATCAGGATCTCGAGCCGGGGATGGTCTTTCAGGCCGTCCGAAGCGATACCGGCGGGGAGAAGGCGAGCCAGTTTTTGATGGTCACCAAGATCGCCGGCGACGAGGTCGAAGTCGATGCCAACCACCCGTTGGCCGGCAAGACGCTGGATTTCGACGGTTCGATCGTCGACGTCCGCGACGCCGAGGAAGAAGAACTCGACCAGGGGCACCCGACGCGAGAGCCGCCGCAGGGATAATCGCGGGGGTCACTCGCGTTCGAGATGCCACTCGACCGGCGTCGCCTCGAACAGCGCGGAGGTCCGGTCGCCGAAGTCGAGTCGGTAGGTCGTCTCCGGCGCCAGATCCCAGGTGATCGACGTCTGGGGGGAGGGTCGACCGGGGCCGGTCTCGTGATCGAAGCGGCGGACGGTGGGGTCGCCGTCGGGCTCGAGCGAGAGGGCGCTCGACGAGAGTTCGACGCCGTCGGCGACGAGCGTGAAGCCGCGAATCGGGGCGTCGGACGCGGAGCGCACCAGGAGGGTGCCCTCGTGTGTCCAGTGGAGTCGTGTGCGTCGTGCCTCGCGCCAGTAGTCGACGAGGTCGGCGAGGCTCCGGACGACGAGCGGACGGCTGTCGGCGGTGATCTCGAGGTCGACCAGCGCCGTGGCGAACGCCGAAGCGAGCGTCCATGCCCCGTGGCGTTCCGGAGACAGCAGAGCCTCTTTGGCCGCCGCGACGAGGGGGTTTCGCGTGCCGAGAAGGGGCGTCGCGAAGGTCCCGAGGCCGCGCTCGCGTTCGAGCCGGTCGAGATTCTGTTCGGAGAGGACCTCCTCGAGAAATTGCGGGCGGGTGCCGTCGAGTCGGAACGGCCGGGCCCCCGCGGCGATCGGGGCGCTCGGCGGGGAGAGACGGGGGGCGGCGCTGCCGGCGTCGGAGTGGATGGCGGAGGTGAGCTTCGAGCGGAACGGGACGGTTTCGGAGACGACCACCGCGGGAGGAGTGCTCTCCCCGTCGCCCAGCAGCGATGCACACGCCGGGGTCCCGCCGAGATGCGACCGGAGGCCGGAGGCCTCTTTCGGCGAATCGCCTCGCGCTGCCACCTCGAGCGCCCTCTCGTCCAGCTCGTCGCGAAGACTCTCGACGGCGGAGTGGTCGTACCAGTCGCCGGGGACGACGACGGTTCCACCGAGGCCGTGTCCCAGCAGTCCTCCGTTCCCGTAGCGCGGATCGTCGGTCTCGGAGTGGCCGAAAGCCAGGGTGCGGGTTCTGGCGGCCCAGTCGTCGGGGCCGGCCGCGCCCCCCTCGTGCAGCGTCGTATCGGGGTGGGCCGAGGGGAGGTCGAAGATCGGTGCCAGGGCCGCCATACTCCCGTTCGGATACCGCCCCCGGAGGATCGCGGGGGTCTTCCCGAACTGATAGGTCGCCGTGGCGGTCAAATCGAGCGTCGGAGACGACTCGCCGTCGTTCGAGCACGCCTCGAGTCCGGGGTGGTCCTCTCGGCGCCACAGATCGAAGGTGATCTCGAAGCCTTCCTCCGAGCGGGCGAGTTCGACGCCGTCTCCCGTCCAGCCGACAATGCCGAGACGCGCCTGCTCGCCGCGCCAGGCCAGCCAGGTCGGCGTCCACGGGTCGAGGCGATGCGGGAGATCGAGGGCGCTGCGGTCGGCCAGCCCCATCGACGGGTCCGAGGCTCGCATCTCGCCGTCGGGCAGGCGAACGGTGCCCCGCAGGTCGCGCTCCAGGAGCGTCGACAGGGGGACGTCCGACAGGGACATCTCGAGAGTCGCCTGGGGGTCGCCGTCCTGAAAGCGCCAGAGGGCTCGGAGGTCGCCGCCGGCCAGGGAGCCGCGGCCGACGGCGGCCCACCCGCCGTCGGATGCGTGCAGGCGCCACTCGAAGTTCGCCTCGTCGGCGAACGGGGTGAGGGCGATGCGACGCCCCTCGAGCTTGCGGACGGGCCCGTGGCTCGAGTCGACGCGAAGCTCGACGGGGCGATCGCCGCCGGCCGGCCACTGCGCCTCGAGCCGGGGCGACGAGGTGTCGGCCAGCTCGAACCGGGGGCCGCCCGACGGTGAGCCCACCAGCCATCCGTACGTCCAGAGACCGGCCCCGGCGAGCAGGGCCAGGATGGCGAGGGCGGCGAGGCGCCCACCGAGCGTATCGACTCGGAGCATGTCGGGACTCACGGCTGACTCGTGGCGGCGAAATGCGAGAGGTCGGGCTGAATCCACTCTCTATTTGAAGGGGAATCGACTCGAAGCGCAAATTTTCGGTGCGACTGGAATGTTTGCGGCGAGCTGTCGGATACATTCACTGGCCGTTCGCGTGCGGGTTTGCCCTTCGAACCCCACCCTGCGGAGGCTCCCTCGCCCCGGACGAGGAGACGCCCCTCGAGACGGTGCGAGTACGGGTTTGAGCCGGGGGTTGATTCCGGTGGCACCCGACATTAAGATGCCCGCTTCGAAATTCGGCGACCCGCGGTGCCCCCCGCCCGGGTCGACGGACTGCGCGGCGGACGGTCCCTAGCTGGCAGTCAGCGAGCACGTTCAGAGCCCGAAAGTGGTACCGAGGTATTGTCGATGTCCTACGAGCCTTCCAATCCCCTGATCGTTCAATCGGATCGCACCGTCCTGCTGGAGACCGACAACGATCAGTTCGAAGAGGCCCGCGACGAACTGTCGAAATTCGCCGAGTTGGTCAAATCCCCGGAGCACATCCACACCTACCGCATCACGCCGCTTTCGCTGTGGAATGCGGCGGCCCTGCAGTACCGACCCGAAGAGGTCAAAGAGCAGCTCGAGACGTACTCGAAATACGACGTCCCGGGCGGGTTGCTCGCCGACATCGACGATTTCATGGAGCGCTACGGGCGCATCAAGCTCGTCACGCGCGAGGGCAACCTGTATCTGACCTCGAGCGACAACTCGCTGCTCCAGGAGGTCGCCCACCACGAGAAAGTCGAGGAATTCGTCGTCGGGCGAGTCGGCGACGGGCGGGTGCAGGTCGAGCAGGGCCAGCGGGGATTCATCAAACACGCCCTCATCGAAGTCGGCTATCCGGTCGAGGACCTGGCCGGCTACACCGAGGGTGACGAGCTGGAGGTCGAGCTTCTGGACGAGACCGAAAGCGGCGAAGAGTTCGAACTTCGCGACTACCAGAAGGAGGCGGTCGACGCCTTCTGGGCCGGGGGAACCGACCGCGGGGGAAGCGGCGCCGTCGTGCTTCCCTGCGGCGCCGGCAAGACCATCGTCGCCCTCGGGGCGATGGCCAAGGCCCGGGCGCATTCCCTGGTGTTGTGTACGAACGTCACCGCCCTGCGGCAGTGGCGCGAGGAGATCATCGACAAGACGAACCTCGAGGACGAGGACATCGGCGAGTACTCCGGAGAGACCAAAGAGATCAAGCCGGTGACCCTGACGACCTACCAGATTCTGACCTACCGCAAGGACAGCGACGCCGAATTCGAGCACTTCGACATTTTCAACGAGGGCAACTGGGGGCTGATCATCTACGACGAGGTCCACCTGCTGCCGGCGCCGGTCTTCCGGGCGGTCGCCAACCTCCAGAGCCGCCGCCGGCTGGGCCTGACGGCGACGCTGGTGCGCGAGGACGGCAAGGAGGACGAGGTCTTCAGCCTGATCGGTCCGAAAAAATACGACGTCCCCTGGCGAGTACTCGAAAAACAGGGGTTTATCGCCGCGGCGAAGTGTTCCGAAAAGCGCGTGCCGTTTCGCGACGACGAACTCCGCCTCAAATACGCGCTGGCCGACCCGCGCGAGAAGTACAAGCTGGCGGCGACCAATCCGGCGAAGCTCGACGTCATCGAAAATCTGCTCGAAAAACATCGGGGCGACCAGGTGCTGGTGATCGGGCAGTACCTCGACCAGCTCGACCAGATCTCGGAGATGTTCGACGCGCCGATCATCACCGGCCGTACCAAACAGGAGGAGCGGGACGTCCTGTACGAGGATTTCCGCAACGGCGACGTGCCGGTGCTGGTCGTCAGCAAAGTGGCGAACTTCGCGGTCGACCTGCCGGACGCCAACGTCGCCGTGCAGGTCTCCGGTACGTTCGGGAGCCGCCAGGAGGAGGCCCAGCGGCTCGGCCGGATTCTTCGGCCCAAGGACAACGAGGGCAACCAGGCGCACTTTTACAGCGTCGTCACCCGCGATTCGACCGAGCAGGAGTACTCGAACAAGCGCCAGTTGTTTTTGACCGAGCAGGGATACCGCTACACGATCGAGACGATGGAGGAATAGGGGGGATACTGCGTCGGGTAAGGCGGGGATGCTCGGGGATACGGCGGGGATACTCGGGGATAGTGTGAAAGGCTCGGGTAGGGCGGGGATAGTGCGGGGACCGTCGGGTAGTCTCCGAGCAGTCAGCGACTCCCGGGGCGGGTCTTTTCGGTCGGAATGTGGGGGGAGAAGCCGACGACGAGGTGCGTCGGGCCCTCGGGTCCCTCGTCCCAGTCGGCGAACAGGCGGTAGCGCGCCGAGGTGATCTGGATGGAGCGGGGATGGAGCGTCTCGTCGACCTCCTCGTCGCCGACGACCTCGAGGTACCGCCGCCGGACGGCCTCCGGGGGGACGGTCTGGCGCTTGGATTCGAGCGTGGCGACGCGGTCGCCGATTTTCGGCCAGAAGCCGATCCGGATCGACTCGAGGGGCTCGGTGTCGGACAGACGGCAGCCGAGAAAATACGCCTCGCTGCCGGTCTGCGTCGTGTCGCGGCGGACCGGATGCTCGCAGTATTCACGCAGGGTCCGGCGGGCGTCGTCGGCGTCCTGGCCGAGATACAGCCCCTGGAGCTCCGCCAGCGCCGGGTGCCCCCGCCGGCGCTCGAATAGCTTCGGCTGGCTCTCGAGCTCGACTTCCTCCCAGATCTCGGGCGGGGTGCCCTCGTCGCGACACCCGAGCACAAGGAGCGTCGCGGCGACGACGAGAGCGATCAGCCCCGAGACGACCGGCGGCGTGCGTCGCGTGCAGAGACGTGAAAACATGGCATCGAGGGGTGCGGGGGTTCGAACGTCGGGTCGGTCTCGTAGCATCTCGGGCGGTCGCACCAAAGGATTCGGTTGGCCCTCCGAGCCGGGAACGGCCGGCGGGCGGCATTCGATTCCGGCAATCCACTCTCTCGAGGAGAGCGACCATGCGTCGAATCTACAGCGGATCGTGCCACTGTGGAGCCGTCGAATTTTCGGTCGAGGCGGATCTCGACCGGGCGACGCTCCTGGAGTGCAACTGCTCGATCTGTCGCAAAAAGGGATTTCTCCATCTGATCGTTCCGGGCGATCGTTTCGAGCTGGAGGCCGGCCGGGAGCGGCTCCGGGAGTACCGGTTCAACACCCGGACCGCCGTGCATCGCTTCTGCGAGGAGTGCGGCATTCATCCCTTCTACTCGCCGCGCAGCCACCCCGAGGGAGTCAGTGTCAACGCCCGGTGCCTGGAGGAGGTCGACCTCGCTTCGCTCGAGTTCGAGCCGTTCGACGGTCGGAACTGGCAAGATGCGATCGAGCACCTCCGCGAGTGATCGATCCGAGGGGGCTTCGTCTGCGAGCAGTCAGCCGCTCAACAGCGTGTACAAAAACAGGGTCAGGGAGGCGGCGAAAAAGACGACCGAGGCGAGGGTCCACAGCAAGGTCGACAGCTCGAATTCCTCGTCGCCGGTCGGCTCCTCGGCGAAGTCCCGGCGCAGGTCCGACCGGCGTTCGGAGGTCGACTCGAAGATTTCGTTGGCGCGATCGTGGACGTCGGTCGTCGAATCGGGGCCGGCCGGGGAAGGGAGCTCGTCCGGCGTCGGGGGCTCCGAGCGGACTTCGGTTGGCTCGAGCGGATCGCCGGGGGAGCCGACGCGTTCGACCGGGCCCGCCTCGCCGGCCCCGTCGGCCTCCGCGGCCGGCGAGATCGAGACCTGTGGTTCGGGCTGTTGATCGGGGCCGAGCCGGGTGCGTTGGGTCGTCATCCGCTCGACCGGATCGTCGTCGCCGGGGAGGGCGGCGAGGGCGTCGGAGGCCGACGAGAATCGCTCCTCGGGGGTCTTGGCGAGCATCTCCTGGAGCCAGGACTGCCAGTCGGGCGGGCAGTCCGAGACATCGATCGGGTCGGGCTGGATCAGCAGCGAGACGGCGCCGCGCTGGTCGCTGCGGTCGATGCGCGGCGTCCCGGTCATCCACTCCGCCAGGACGAGCCCCAGGCTGAACAGATCGCCGCCCGGCCCGACCGGGTCGCCGAGCGCCTGCTCCGGCGAGGCGTACCGGGGCGTGCCGACGAATTCGTCGGCTTTGGTCTCGACCAGCGTGTGTTCGTGGTCGCTGTCGAGAAAATCGCGCGCCTTGGCGATGCCGAAGTCGACGAGTTTGATGGTCGGGGACTCGTCGTCGCGGTCGAGCAGGATGATGTTGTCGGGCTTGATGTCGCGGTGCTGGACGCCGCGCTCGTGCATCGCCTCGAGCGCCGACAGAATCTGGACGGCGACCGGTCGGGCCGTCTGCGGAGAAGCGAGCTGCTCGTCGTCGAGCAGGTGGCGCAGCGAGCGGCCCTCGAGCAGTTCCATGACCAGGAATTCGTGCCCGTCGGTCGAGCCGGTGTCGTGGACCTGCACGAGGTTCGGATGCTCGAGCGCCCGCAGGATCTCGGCCTCCTGGCGCATCCGGGCGACGGCCTTCGGGTCGCGCTCGAGGCTGTCGGTCTGCAGGATCTTCAGGGCGACCCGGTGGTCGTGGTCGGTCTCTCGGGCGGCGTGCACCTCGCCGAAGGCGCCCTGAGCGAGATGCTCGGTGATCCGGTAGCGGTCGGCGACGAGTTCGCCGACGTCGAACGCCCAGGTGGCGTCCGGTCGAGGAGCTGGTGAGTTCGGATCCGGGGGCGTCATTGCCGAGGGGAAGTGGGTCGAGAGTCGAACCGACACGATCATGGTGCGCCCCGAAGGATGATGCAAGGTTGACGCGCCGGAATTCTTGACCCCTTCTTGAAGGACGTGTTATCCCGAACGAGACAGGATTTATCGTAGATTAGCCAGGTACCGACGTGTTCCGGCGGAGCAACGTCATTCCAGTCGTCGACATCCCGGCCGACACGGCGACGCGGCGTTCGCGGCGCGATAACCCAGTTTCGAGATCCGAGGAGATTGCATGAGTCAGACGATCCTTGTTGCCGATGATAGCCAGACTATCCGCAAGGTCGTCAAAATGGCCCTGAAGGTGGCGCCGTTCGAGGTCGTCAGCGTCGGGAGCGGCCAGCAGGCGCTCCAGCAGGCGCAACAGGGGCTGGGGCTGGTGATTCTCGACTATCACTTTCCCGATGCGAGTGGCTACGAGGTGGCGCGCCAGTTCAAGGAGCAACCGGTGACCTCGGAGGTGCCGATCGTGATGCTCGCCGGGGACCGCCACGGCTTCGACGAAAATCGCGCCCGCGAGTCGGGGGTCGATCGGATCATCCCGAAGCCCTTCGATACGGATACGCTGCTGGATGCGATCGTCGCGGCGACGAACGTCTCGAAAAAGGCGCTGGTCAAACGCCAGAAGGGGGCGCCGAAGACCCAGACGCCATTGAGTGGAAAGGGGGCCGGGGGCCCGTCCGCCGAGCAGCCGCCGACACCGGGAGGGCCGGCCGGAATGGACAAGGGTCGGGCCGGGAGCGGAGCCGGCGGCAGTGGCAGTCGACGCCGCCAGTCCGGGTCCGGGAGCGCGGCCGGAGACTCGAGTGGAGGCGATCAGCCGAGGATGCGGACGCCGGATTCGGGAGGGGGCTCGTCGGCGGGCAGCGGTCCCAGGCGTTCCGGCTCGGGGGCGCAGCAGCCCCAGAGCGGGGCGCAGCGAGCCGACAGTGGTGCGCGGCGGCCGTCGGGATCCGGGAGTGCCCGGCCGTCGGGTGGCGGCTCCGGGGGCGGCCCCCCGCAGACGCCGGCCGACGCGACGAGTGAAGTCGAGCAGCAACAACAGGAGGCCGAGCCGGACCCGGTCGAGCTCGACATCGACCTCGAGGAGGAATCGGAGCCGGAGCCCGACCAGCCAGCCTCCAACAACGAGAGCCAGCCGCGATTCCAGTCGCCCTCCGGGTCGGGGGGGCAGGCGGAGGCCGGGAGTGGCTCCCGGCGGCGACCGGTCGCGCGTCCGGAGAGTCAGGGAGGCTCCGGGGCGAACGACCCGCAGCCCGGCCCCGGCGGCGCGGGCGGCGGACCGGCCGACTCCCGGACCGACACCCCCCAGAGCCAGCCCGAGCATCCCTCCGGCGGCGGACCCTCCGGCCCCCAGCAGCCCCAGGCCGACGGGGCCGGCACCTCGGCGGCGGGCGACCTGGCGGCGGCGGACCTCGACAGCGACGAGCTCGAGGCGATGGTCGAAAGCTACGTCAAGGAGGTCGTCCGCGACGAGCTGCCGAAAATTCTGCGCAAGCTGATGGGCGAGGTCTTCCAGGAGCGGGTCCTGCCGAAACTCGTCGAACACGGCGAGCAGCAGGTCGAGTCGCTGGTCGGCGAGCAGCTCGACCAGCGCATCCACGACGAGGTCCAGCGCCAGCTCGACCAACTGCTCGAAGAGCTGTGAGCCGGCGGTCCCCATCCGAGCCGCGAGTCGAGCCCGCCGATCGTCGGCGGGCTCGTCGTCTCTGGCGGGTCCGCCGCGCGGCCGCCCCGCCAACTTGACCGCCTGCAGTCCGGTCGCTACAAGCATGGGCGCGGACGCCATTTTTGCATTCACCGAACAGGCAGCCACGTCATGGAGCTAGAGAGCTCGTACAATCCGCTGGAGGTCGAGTCGGACAAGTACGACTTCTGGGAGGAGTCCGGCTACTTCCACGCCGACGAGGAGTCCGATCGCGAGCCGTTCACGATCGTGATCCCGCCCCCGAACGTCACGGGGAGTCTGCACATGGGGCACGCGCTGTTCGTCACCCTCCAGGATCTGCTCGTGCGATGGAAGCGCATGGAGGGCTACGAGGCGCTCTGGCTGCCCGGGACCGACCACGCCGGCATCGCCACCCAGGTGATGGTCGAGCGCGAGCTGGCCAAAGAGGGCAAAAGCCGCCACGACCTGGGCCGCGAGCAGTTCCTCGAGCGCGTCTGGGAGTGGAAAGACGAGCAGGGGGGCAAGATCCTCGAGCAGCTCAAGCGCATGGGGGCCTCGTGCGACTGGGAGCGCGAGCGGTTCACCCTCGACGAGGGCCTCAACGAGGCGGTCAAAGAGGCGTTCGTCCAGATGTACGAGGACGGCCTCGTCTACCGCGACGAGCGGATGGTCGACTGGGACCCGGAGGGGCAGACGGTCCTGTCGGATCTGGAGGTCGAAAACGAGGAGGAGATCGGCCAGTTCTGGTACTTTCGCTACCCGGTCGTCGGCGGCTCCGAGTACGTGGTGGTCGGGACGACCCGGCCGGAGACGATGCTCGGCGACACGGCGGTCGCCGTCCACCCGGACGACGAGCGTTACGCGTCGCTGATCGGCGAGACGGTGAGATTGCCGCTGGTCGGCCGCGAGATCCCGATCGTCGCCGACACCGAGCTGCC
>CAZRLK010000124.1:12868-15628 GCA_964600555.1 uncultured Bradymonadales bacterium | reverse complement strand
AGTCGTCGTCAATGCGGTCGACGAGGGAATCAACGGGTTTGCGACGACGATCGAGGTGACGTTGCACGAAGACGGCACCTCGGTGTCGGTCAGCGACAACGGGCGAGGGATACAGGTCGACCAGCATCCGACCGAGGATCGAAGCGCGCTGGAAGTGACGTTGACGACGCTGCATTCGGGCGGGAAGTTCGACCACGACAACTACATCACCTCGGGGGGACTGCACGGGGTGGGGGTGTCGGTCGTCAACGCGCTCTCCTCGAAGCTGGTGGCCGAGGTGCGTCGGGACGGGCATCTGCACCGCCAGGAGTTTCGGCGGGGGTTGCCGCAGGGCCCGGTCGCCCGGGTCGAAGAGGCGCGGGGGAGTGGGACCGAGATTGCGTTTTGGCCGGATCCCGAGATTTTCGAGTCGGTCGAGTTTTCGCCGGAGCGCATCGCCGAGTGGCTCGAGATCAAGGCGTTTTTGAACCAGGGCTTGAGGCTGGTCTTTCGGGACGAGAAAAACGACGGCTACGAGGAGTTCAAACACGACGGGGGAATCCGGGATTTTCTCCAGTACATCCAACGCGAGAGCAAAGAGCCGCCGGTCCACACCGACGTCATCCACATCGAAGGCGACGAGCCAGACGACGACAACGTGACGCGCATCGAGATCGCGTTGCAGTGGACGGAGGATACCTCGCCGGACATCCGCTCGTTCGTCAACGGGATCCCGACCCAGGACGGGGGGACCCACGAGCAGGGGTTCAAAGACGGAGTGGCCAAGGCGCTTCGCAACTACATCGAGACCCACGAGATCGGGCCGAAAAAGCTCGATATCATCCCGGAGGACATTCGGGAGGGGCTGAAGGCGATCATCAACATCTTCATGCTGGACCCGCAGTTTCAGGGCCAGACGAAAGACAAGCTGAACAATCCGTCGGTGCGGGGATTGATCTCGGGGCTGACCCGCAACGAATGCGAGCAGTTTTTGCACACCCACTCGTCGACGGGCGAGAAGATCGGCAAACGGATCGTGCAGGCAGCGAAGGCCCGGCGGGCCTCGCGTTCGGCGGCGAACAAAGTTAGCCGCAAACGCTCGGTCAGCCACCGTCTGAATCTGCCGGGCAAGCTGGCGGACTGCTCGAGCACGGATCCGGACGAAACGGAGTTGTTCATCGTCGAGGGGGACTCGGCGGGGGGCAACGCAAAGCAGGGGCGCGACCGGCGCACCCAGGCGATCTTGCCGCTGAGAGGGAAGGTGCTGAACGCCGAGCAGGCGAACCTCGAGAAGATCGTCAACAACAAGGAGCTCGGGGCGGTCGTCGACGCCCTCGGGTGCGGCCTGCAGGAGGATTTCGACGCGGAGAAGCTGCGGTACGGCAAGATCATCCTGTTGATGGATGCCGACAGCGACGGCCACCACATTGCGACGCTATTGCTGACCTTTTTCTACCGCTACATGCGACCTTTGATCGAGGACGGCCACCTGTATATCGCCCAGCCGCCGCTGTATCGCATCGACTGGGGATCGAAGACGGAGTGGGCGCTCGACGACGAGGATCGCGACGAGATCATCGAGGGGCTTCCCAAAAACGCCAAGAACGTCGACATTCAGCGATTCAAGGGGCTCGGTGAGATGATGGCGGATACGCTCCGGGAGACGACGCTGGATCCGGAGGGGCGGCGTCTGTTGCAGGTCGACCTGGCCGACGTCCAGGAGATGGAGGGCGAGGAGAGTCCGGTCGATCCGACCGACCAGGTCATCTCGCGGTTGATGGGGCGGGATGCCTCGGAGCGGTTCGAGTTCATCATGAACCACGCTCGGTTCGTCGAAGGCGAGGCACTCGACATCTGAAGGGGGCTCGGAGCCGGGGAAGGCCAAACCGGCGGTTGAACACAGCGGCCGTCGTCGGCGGAGAACAGGGCCTCAGGAGAGGTGAGTGGTGGGCGGGGAGCGTACGAATTTTTTGCGCCCCTTAAAGTTTTCCTTTAGTTCACGGTACAGTGAGTTGCGAGGGGATCCTCGAGCCAGGGACGGACCGTGAGAAGGTATCAGCTACCCGATCCGACATACCCGCAAAAAAACGGGAAGGACGACGTGTCGGAGAGAGACGGCGAACTCCAGTTCGGGGAATTGGCAGTTCGGACCTCAGACCAGAAGGAGCGGGGCTGATGCTAGTTTTGACGAGAAAAGTCGGGGAATCGATCCGGATCGGCGACGAGATCGAGATTGTCGTCAAGGAGATCCGGCGCAATCAGGTGCGGATTGGAATCGATGCGCCGCGCGAGATCCCGATCCACCGCGAAGAGATCTACGAACAGATCCAGCAGGAAAAGCAGAACGGAGAAGACAACGGCGGGGACGACGACTGAATCGTCGGCCCGGCGGCCGGTCGTCGAAGCGATGACGGCCGGTCGGGATTTCGTCGCGAGGGTGCGGGTTCAGACCTCGATGTCCCAGTTGGGTTCCTCCTCGTCGGAGGTCCCGGTCGCCTCTCTGGCGGCCTTTTCTTTTTTTGCCTCGTCCGACGACTCTTTTTTCCCGGACGGCTCCCCGTCGTCTACTGCCTCTTCGGCGTCACTGTCGTCATCCGCCTCACCCGCCGGTTCGTCGTCGCCATCATCGCCGTCGCTCTCCTCGTCCGCCTCGCCCGCCGGTTCGTTGTCGTCGGCGTCCTCGTTCTCGACATCGCTGCCGTCGTCGGTCTCGCTCGCCGGCTGCTCGTCGTCGGCCCCTTCCTCCGTCGTCTCTTCTTCGTCCGCCGGCTGCTCGTCGTC
>CAZRLK010000124.1:0-12768 GCA_964600555.1 uncultured Bradymonadales bacterium | reverse complement strand
CTCGGTCTCGTCCGATTCGTCGGCGGATTCGGCCGTGCTTTCCTCCGCGTCGGGCTCGCCGTCGCCGCCGGCCTCCGCCGTCTCGGTTTCGTCCCGGCTTTCGTCGTCATCGTCACCGGGCGATTCGGCCGCTGCCGGAACCTCCAGGTCGGTCTCCGCGAGTGCGGCCTGTTTTTCGGCCTGTTCGACTTCGGAGGCGACATCGGAGGTCGTCTCGACGTCGTCGCCCCCCTCGAGGCTCCCGAGTCGCTCCTCGAGATATCCGATGCGTTCCTGGGCGGCGTCGAGCTGGCGCTGGGTGATCTTGTAGGCCTTGTCGTTGTTGTCGGCGCGCTGTCGCTGCTTGTCGAGTTTCTGGACCGTATTGTCGAGGCGGTCCTCGAGGCTCTGGGTCTCACGGTCGTATTTGTCCTGAAGCTCGTCGAGGTCGGTCTGCAGTGAATCGCGCTCCTGTTCGAGCGACTCGAGGCGCTCCTCGAGGTCGCCCGCTTTTCCCGCGGCCTCGCCGGTGTCGTCGACCGTCGTCGCCTCCTGGCTCGTCGACTCTTCGGAGTCGGGAGCCACCTCGTCGGCGTCGTCGTCGTGTTCGGCGCGGCTCCGCCATTTTTCGAGTTCGCTTTTGGTCTCGGAGAGCTCCTCGCGCAGGTCGAACAGGGTCTCCTGATCGGGGCCTTCCCGCTCGTCGACCCGTTCGCGGAGCTCTTCGTTTCGCTGCTGCAGGTCGTATTTTTGCTCCTTGACCTTGTCGAGTTCGGATTTGACGTCGCGGTATTTGTCGCGGAGTTCGTCGACGTCGTCGCCATCGGTCGATTCGGTGCCGGCGAGCTTGTCTTCGAGGCGCTCGACTTCGGACTGGAGTTGCTGTTTTTCGGCCTCGAACGCCTTTTTTTGCAGATTGCGGAGGGCGAACAGGATAATGATGACGATCCCGGCGGCGATCGCGATGCTCCATGGGACTATCGGTTCCATGTCGGTGTTCCCGGCATTGCTTGGGTTTGGGTGCGGACGTCTCCGACGCCACGTCTCTGAGACTAACGCGTGCTGTTAACGCCCTTGTATGGCGGCGTCAAGGGGACGATGGGGAGTGAATGAGTGAGGAAGCAACTGAGTGAGTAACTGAAAAACTGCGGGGGAGAAAACGTGCGAAGGGGACTGCGTGGCGTGGGCGGAGACATTCCCGGGGTCCGTGTCAGCGGGGAGGAAGGTGGCAGGGTCCGGGGGCGGTGGGCGGTCTACATCTCGTCGAGAGCCCGGGCGACACGTCGCTGAAACTCGAGTTCGTGGTCGTTGGTGATCGGCTCCAGCACGTCGTTGATGTGCGCGTAGCAGGCGAGGAGAAGCCAGGCGAAATCCCGGAGATCGCCGGAGCTTCGAGCGCGGGCGACGAGGGAGTGGTCCGGGTCGAGCCAGAGGATGCCGGGGGCGTCGCGGACGTACTGGCAGGGTTGGTGGTCGGCGAAGTCGATCTGGTAGTCGGGGGATCGGGGGGTCTGGGGGACGTGCAGGCGGACGAGGGTCTGGGCGGAGTCGAGATCGGGGACGTCGTCGCGCGAGGCGAGGCGTTCGGGGAAGTCGTCGGGGCGCAGACGCGCCAGCCACGATTCGAGGCGGAGGTCGATCGAGGCGGAGGTGTCGGGGTCCGGGCTGGGAGTCGAGTCGGCGGGTTCGACGACGTTCGAGGGAGCGAGGTGGCGGTCGAGCCAGGCCGGGAGGGGGGTCGGGAGTGGGTCGGCGAGGCGGAGGCGCCGTTGGAGGGCGTCGGGGGAGTGGCCGAGCGAAAACTCCCGGAGGAGCCGAAGGGTGGAGACGGGGTTGCCGGTGCGGGTGGGGACGAGCGGGAGGTCGAGGATTTTCTGGGCGAGAGGGTGTTCGATGTGCGGGGTGATCGTGCCGTCGGGGCGGCGATTGAGCTGGAGCTGACGGGCGGCGAAGCCGAGCAGTACGGCGACCGACCGTTCGAAGGCCTCGGAGTCGGGCTGGAGGTCGGGGACGGAATCGAGCAGGGAGGAGAGGATCTGTTCGGCGGCCTCGCTGACGCGCCGCCGGATCGCCCTCCACTGGTCGCGCACCTCACCGTGTTTGACGCGGACGAAGCCGGTCACGCCGTAGGTGCGCGCGGGGCGTCGAAGGCGGTGGGCATGCGAGCGGTCGTCGGTGACGACGGCGACGGCGGGATCCTCCTGGGAGGCGGCGGGGACGCCGATCCGTCCCTCGAAGCGGTCGGTCTCCAGGGTCCGCTCGGCGAGGAACGCCTCAGTGGGCGTCGAGGCGACGGCGTCGGCTTCGGCGTCCGAGAAATCGAAATCGTAGGCGCCGCGGATCGTGCCGTGGGGGGCGAGCAGGCGGAACACCCAGGTGTTCATGGTCAGCTCGCCGACGGTCGACCCGTCGTCGTCGGTGCTCGCGGCGTCGGGGTGGCTCAGGGAGCCGAGTTCGGTGACGTCGCTCGATCGCCCGTCGATCATCTCGATGCCGCGCCGGGAGTCGAGGGCGCGGTGGACCTGCCGGAAGCTGACGGGATTGCCGTCGCCGTCGAGAAACAGGCCCATCCGGTCGACGCCGTACAGGGGGTTGTCGGCGTCGGTCCGGGTGCGTCGGCAGACGAACCACTGCAGGTGGCGGATCGCCTCGCGCCGGATCGAGGCGTCGAGTGCCTCGTCGCGCGAGGTCGCGATCAATTGTTCGACCAGGTGCTCGACGAGCAATTCGCGGTCGCGCTCGGACAGGGCGGCCGGGTCGGCTCCCTCGACCAGCAGGGGAAAGCCCTCGGGGTACGAGCGGAGCCCGAGGGCCATGTCGCGGACCTGAAAGATCACGCGATCGCTCGCCTCGGAGTCCTGGGGGACGGGCTGGCTGGAGGGGGACCGGGCGGCGCGGCTGGCGGGGGTTTCGGCGAGGACGTCGCGTTGGTCGATGCGCACGTAGGCGGCATCGCCGACGATGGTGAGCAGCTGGCGCTCGCGTTCCAGGTCGAGCTCGAGGATGCGGCTGCGGTCGAGGCCGTCGAGGTCGGGTTCGACCTCGGGGACGACGCCGTAGACGAGGCCGCCGGTCTCGTCCATCAGCTCCTCGAGATCGCGGAGGCTGACCGAGGAGCCGTCGAGGGTGTCGAACAGCTCGAAGGTGAGCAGGTCGGGTCCGGGATGCGATCGGAGGAGGGAGAAGTGGACTTCGGGGCGGTCGTGGCGGTCGGATTTGTCGCGGAGGCGCTTGAGGGCGCTGCGGCCCAGGGCGGCGAGGGCGATGCGGCGGCCGGTCTCGGAGTCGCGTCGATCGCTGACGGCCAGGCTTTCGAGCGAGCGGCGGGTCGCCTGCTGGAGGGGATCGAGGGCGCGGCGGGCGACGACTTCGGCGACGAGCTGCGCCCAGCTCGTCTCGCCGTCGTCGACGGTCTCGCGCAGATAGCTCGGGGGGACGGCCGGGAGATCGACTTCGAGGATGTGGCCGGGAAACGGGCTCTGGACCGCCCCCTCCCAGACGGCGCGGTCGAGGGTGCGGACGCGGACGTGCAGGTCGCGGGCATCCTCGGTGTCGACCGGCGTGTAGACGGTGCCCTCGACGGGTTGGCGGGTGCCGAGGTGGTCGACGAACTGTCGGCGGGCCTGCTCGCTGACCGCCTCCCGGGCGAGCAGAGCGTCGGCGAGCGTCTCGACCTCGATCGGGTCGATCTCGAGTTTGCCGGTCAACCAGGGGCGTTCGGGAGGTGGGACGGGGGTTCGGGCGTAAAAGTCCAGATCGGTGGGGGCCTGGAGGTTGGGGCGGAGGAGCTCGGCGTCGGTCCCGGCCAAAACGTCGACCGACTCGAAGGCCTCCCGGGCCGTGCGCAAGACAGGGGCGTCGAGCAGTTCGCCGATGCGGACGGCGTGTTGCGGTTCGGCGGTCTGCTCGAGGTCCTCGTCGGTGACGACGACGGCGCGCTCGTGGGTGCGAAAGATCTCGCGCAGGCGCCGGGTGGGGAGCTCGTCGCCGCCCAGCAGGCGGACGTGAAAGTCGCCCTGACCGGAGCGTCCCTCGACGACCTGGCGGGCGTACGGGCGGATGCGAGCCCACAACTGCTCGAAGTGCTCGTCGCGGACGATGCCCGAGTGGTCGGCGGTCTTGTTGAGGCGGTCGTAGCTGATGACGCCGCCGATTTTCGTCTCGTCCATGACGGCCGCCTCGGTCGACTCGATCCAGCAGCCCCAGGTGAGCAGCTTGAACGAGTCCTTGTGGCGGTGCTGGGGTCGGCCGATGGTCCCGTACAGGTCGCCCTCGTCGAAGGTGACGACGTCGTCGTAGCCGAAGACGACGGGGGTGCGCTGGGAGCTGTAGCCGAAGACGGGTTCGTCGTTGACGATGATCGGGACCGGAGCGGCCAGGCAGCGCTGTTCGATGGCGGTGCACTCGGCCGGACCGTATTCGCGCGGCTCGAGGCCACTCTTGCCGGCGATTGCGGTTCGGTCGAGGCCCTCGGCGCGGAGGAATGTTCCGCGAAGCGACTGGTCGGGGGTGCCGACCTCGACGGTGTTGTCGTCGCCGCGGACGACGATGCGGTCGGTCGACTCCAGGGTGCCGGAGCCGGATTCGAGGATGATCCGGGAGGGCTGCATGCTCATCAAGGCGTTGACGCCGAGGGCGACCTGGCGGATGTCGGCGTGCTCGAGGCTCGATTTCGAGGCGAACAGAAAGTCGAACAGTTGCGCGAGTTCCTCGCGGGAGTAGCCGCCCCCGATGTAGGTGAACTTCAGGGACGACGAGTCGCAGTCGATGTGCACGTGGGTGGCGCCGTTGGCGACGGCGGCCTGAATCAACTCGAGGATATAGTAGTGCGGGTCGGCGAGGGCGAACTCGCGCATTTTGCGGATGGCCCGCTCGCGGGCGACCGTGAACTGACGTTGCTCGGAGAAGCCGCCCGGCTGGCGGGCGCGGGAGATGACGTCGTCGATGTTGGACATGGTCGGGTCGGGGCGTCGGAGGCGGTCTAGCGGCGGCGGGCGGCCTGCATCAGACGCGCGTCGGCGTCGAGAAGCCGGTCGCCGGTCAAAAGGAGGCTTTTGGCGAGGAAGTAGGCGGCCATCTCGGGTTCATCGCGGCTGAGTGCGACGATCTCGCGGAAATGCGGGTGGTCGCGGTTGACGGCGGCATGGGGGCGTTGGTCCGGGGAGACGTCGGCGAGGTGTTGGTGGTTCGGGGGGCGCGCCATCAGGGGGCCGAGTTGGCGTGCGAAGACGAACAGCGGAGGAGCCTCGTCGGGGGCGCCGAGAGTGCAGGTGACGAGTTCGTCGTAGCCGGCATCGATGGTCTCGAGGAGGCCGGCGGCGGAGTCGATCAGAGGAGCGAGATCGTCGGGGACGGACTCGTCGAGGACGACCGGCAGATAGACCTGCTCGGGGGTGGTGACGGCCTGTTCGGCGCCGGAGTCGATGGGCGAGAGGTTGAAGACGCTGTCGAAGACGCCGCGGATGCCGCTTCGGACGCGGTTGACGAGCCGTTCGCGTTCGCGCTCATCGAGATACCGGGTCAAAAGCGTGGTGATCGGGCCGGCGCGGTGCGGGCTGTCGGAGGCGGGGGAAAATCCGCCGAGAAAGACGGGGAGGCCGTCGTCGAGCAGTTGGTCGGCGAGCTCGGAGTGTTGCTCGGAGACGAGCACGCGGCCGTCGCGTTTCCAGGCGCGGTAGGCGTCGGCGAGGGTGGCGGTGGTGCCGTCGACCCGGCGCAACAGGGGGCGGTCGTCGAGCCCGGGCAGGATCTCGCGCGGTTCGGCAGCGAGGTAGCCGCAGAGGCGTCGATACCGGTCGAGGTCGGCGAGCTCCCAGGTCGAGCGGCCGACGAGCGTGCCGATCGCCTCGAGGAGGTTGTCGAGCAGGGGACCGTCGGCGGCTTCCTCGAGCAGCGCCATCGCCTTCTCGTAGTTGTCGTCCCGCATGACCGTCTCGCGGCTGAGCGTATGCTCGAGATAGCGGGATTTGATCTTGAAGGTGATGTGGCCGAACCGGGCGGCGCGCTCGTCGCCGAGGACCTCGTCGCCGGCCCTGGTGAGCGCGAGGGTCAGCCCCCGGTTGTAAAAGCCGTAGATCGGATCTTCGCTGTAGGCGGCGACGATCTCGGTGCCCTCGTGGGTGATCGCGGTCGCACAGTCGCCGTCGACGTCGAACGGGTCGTTGATGCGGATCCGCTCCGGCGGGGAGCCGTCGATGGGCGTGCGATCCTCGAAGGTGACCTCGGTGTCGGAGTGGTTGCACCAGTGATGGAGGGTCTGTTCGATGCCCTCGACCAGCTCGCGGTATCGGTGGATGTCGCCCTTCAAAAAGATCGTGACCTGGGTGCCCTCGACGGGGACGTCGAGTTGCTTTTTGGTGAACGATCGGTCCTCGTGAAACAGCACCTCCCAGTACTCGCCGCTGCGTCCGGTCTCGACCAAAATCGCCTCCGGGTCGAGGGCGAACGTCGAGACGAAGCCGATGCCGAACTGGCCGATTTTGGTGAGGTTCTTTTCTTTCGAGGAGGCGAAAAGTCGGGTGAGTTCCTGATCGATGATGTGCTCGTCCATCCCCTCGCCGTAATCGTCGACGTGCAAAGCGATCGTCCCCTCGTGGCCATCGCCCTCGACGAACTCGGTCCAGACGTCGACGCTCGGGCTGCCCGCATCGATGCTGTTTTGGACGAGTTCTCGGAAGCAGTGAAGCGGAGAGCTGAACTGGGTGACGAGGTTGTCGACGACGGCGTTGTCGGTCTCGTCGCTCGAGGTCTGCACGTCGCTCGGCGCTGGGATCTCGTCGGTCATGGAAGAAGCGTCTCTCGGGGTCTCAGGGGGTCAGGGCTCGGACGAGGGGCTCTCGGCGCCCGAGGCGTTGAGGCGCGAGATCAGCGAGTCGACCTCCTTTTGGAAGCGTTCGCGCTCGGTCTGGCGCCGGGTACTGCGGTGGAACTGTTGCCACTCGTCGATTTCGGCGAGGATGGTCGCGGCGTCGACGGGGTTGGAGAGCTCGCGGACGATCTCGCGGCGCTTCTCGGAGTCGGCCTCGAAATACCGGTCGGGGAATTCGAAATCCTGAATGTGGCTGCGGATCTGGCGCGAGATCGCCTCGACGTCGCGGCCGGTCAATCCGAGGTCGGCGGCGCGGCGTCCGATCTCGTGCCAAGCCTCCTCGCCGTCGGGGACGAAGGATGCGAGTTCGCCGAGTTCGATCTCGCGCATCAGCTCGACGTAGTGGACGGGGTCGGTCGGGCCCTCGACGCGCATCGGATTCTGGGCGATCCGACTGACCGTCGCCTCGTCCATGTGCAGGGTGTTCGCATCGCAGATCAAAAACCACTTGCCGTCCTGCGGCAAAAGTGTTCCGTCGAAGATGCCGAACACCGCGCCGAGGTTCTGTTTTTCCTCCATGCGGAGGCCGTCCGATGACCGTGAGGCGAAGGCGGTGTCGATGTCGGGCCAGTACACGCCACAGACGCCGTCGAATTCGTAGACCTCGTGGCGAAAGATCTCGACGAGGTTGCGCGCGGAGGCGTTCTGGTAGCTCGAGGCCCAGTCGGTGCGCCGGACGACGCGAAAGCGGGCCGGGACGCCGCGCCGGCGGCAGTAGTCGAGAAAGTAGTTGCCGACGGCGTGGGCGGTGATGGTCTTGCCGGAGCCGGGGGGGCCGAGTCCGAACAAGATCGGGTTGAGCGATTTCGGATTGCGCCCGGCGCGCAGATCGTAGCCGGCGACGTCGCGAGCGAGTCGCAGGCCGGCCTCGAGATACGCGTCGTTACCGACGATCTCGTCGGGTTCGACCGGCTGGAGTCCGGTGCGGTCGTCGGTGCGCTCGCGGATGCGAAGCCCGTCGTACGGGTGATCGGCGATCTCGATTCGGCGCTCCTCGAGGCCGCGGACCAGGGGTTCGAGTCGGGAGTGTTCGAGGTAATCGAAGAGCGCATCGCGCAGGAGTCCGAAAAAGGCGCCGACCGCGCGGGCGGCCGATTGGCTGTCGGGCTCGTCCGGGGCGCCGGCGAGTGCCCCGGAACGGGACTGGTGCTCGAGCCAGCCGTCGGCCAGCCGGAGGATGTGCGTCAGTCGCTCGGGGGCCGGCCGTTTGCGCCGCAACAACTCGGGGAGGCCGTCGAGATCGAGCGAACCCTCGTGATCGGGGAGGCCGCACAGATCGGCGATCGTGCGGCGGGCGGCATCGGAGGCGACGACGAGTTCGAAGGCGGCGAGGAGCTGGCGCTGCGGGTCGCTCAGGTCCGGAAGCGCCAGCGACGGAGCGTTGTCGGCCTCGTCGAGTATCTCGCCGCGGAGCGACTCGCCGGCGCAGAGCGCCAGGTCGACGGCTTCGGTCAGGCCCTCGAGGAGAGCGAGGTTGGTGGAGGTCTGGCCGAAGGGGCCGGAGGCGAGCGATACGAGCTTGTCGGGGAGGCCGGACTCGCGGACGGCCTCGGCGGCGGCGGCGGGATGGAAACCACCGGTCGGCAAGGTGACGTCGATGTCGTTCGGGTCGCCCACGGAATCCCGGAAGTTCGGAGTCGAGATGCGCGGAAGACGTTATACACCAGGGGGGCGAGATTGGACAATGATCGATGGCCGGGCGAGGCGATTACAACTGGTAGGGGACGGTGAAATGAAGGGCGAGCGACGCCTCGCCGATGTGCCAGAGGTTTTCGCGGGCGCCGCCGATCTCGAAGACGCCGCCGCCGATGCGCTGGGGGATGTACATGTGGGAATCCCAGCCGACGCTCAGGCCGATGCCGTTGCCGAAGGGGACGAACAGATACGCCCCGAGATCGACGCCGGGGCGGATGAAATGAAACGGCGAGGGGAGGGTCTCGGAGTGGATGAACGTGTAGGTGGCGAGCAGCCCGGCGCCGACGTTGAGGCGGGCGTCGCCGAAGGTGGCGCCGATGCCGGCATGCAAAAGCTCCCAGGTGGCCCCGTAGATGCCGGTGTTGTGCACCTTCGGCGAGATGAACAGCGAGCGCGGGATGAACGACAGAAAGGCCGGCGAATAACGGACTCGCTCGACACGCTGGAGGCGTTCGCGGTGTTGTTCCGGGATGTACTCGGGGTTCTCCCGTGCCCACTCGCGATCGATGACGGCGGCGATCTCGAGTCGCCAGCCGAAATGCCACGGCTGGTCGGCGGCCAGGGCGTTCGGCTCCCCGCCGAGCTGGGGCCGGTCGAGATTGTAAAACGACGGGCCGGTGGCAACTTCGACCGGCACCTCGGTCGCGGCGGCGGAGGCCGGGACCGCGATGGCGATGCACGTGGCGATCGCTCCGATCACCAGATGATGCGTGTCAACCTCGTGCCTGCCGCGCACGTCGAGTTCCCTGTTTCGGTCGGACGATTGCATGCGACAGAGTAGCCCGAGGAAAGTCGAGTGGTAAAGTCGCGAGTGCACGATCCGTGACGGGCGCTTGAGGTGGACGTGCCGAGACACCACAACGGGACCGAGGCGGCGGTCGGGGTCGTCGCCGCAGGGGCGCGTGAGCAGATTCGTCGGATGGACCGGAGGAGACGATGCCGAAGATGCCCGATTTGAGCGAGATGGATCCCGAGACGTGGTTGAGCGAGATGCAGCGCGTGCACGGGCAACTCGTCGAGGAATTCGCCGAGATCTGGCGGAGCTGCGAGGGGCCGGGGGCGGCGCTCGCCAAAGCGCGGGAGAGGCTCGAGGCGTATGCGTTGCCGGAGGGCGGGAAAATCTCGGGCCCCCTGTTGTCGGTGCGAAAGGAGGACGGGAGGTTGGTCTTTGCCCACGAGTCGGGTTCGCGTGAACTCGCCATCGGTCGCGACGAAGACGCAGGCTGGCAGGTGGTCGACTCGGACGAGCAGCGGACGCCGCGAGAGCTCGCCGAGCGGGTACTCGCTCTGGTGCCGTGGTGGGGGGGCGGGGCGTTTGCGGCGAAGGTGGGGCGACCGGAAGATTTCATCGAGTAGGTGGAAGGGCGTCCCATCGACCTCGGCCGTCCGCTCGCCGGCTCCTCCGGCGGGATGGCATCCGAACCCCCGGAATTACTTCCGGGCGGGCGGGATGCGGCCGACTTCGAGAGCGTGTGCGAAGGCGGGGCGAAGGGAGTCGGCGAGAGCCAGGAATTGCCTCCAGGCGTCGTCGGCGTTCCAGGGCCGGGCCGGCGTGATCGTCGCGTGATCGGCGAAATCGTGGTGCCGACGGAACGTCGCGGGCTCCGGGGAATCGGCTCCCCGGATCGGCAGGAGGACGCGCAGATGCGGGTTGTCGTGCGGTCCCCGGTGGTCGATCTCGGAGAGGCGATTGCGAAGGGCGCGCAGGGCGGTTTCGTCGGGATCCGGCGAGTCCGCCGCCAGGAAGAGCACGGCGCTCGCCCCCTCGAGGGCGGTTCGAAAGGCCCGGTTTGCGCGCACCGGCGCTGACGGCGCCAGGAGTTTGTAGTCGACGGGATGGTCGGCGAACTCGCCGCAGGAATTCGAGGAGGGATGGCAGAGGTACATCGTGAACCGTCGGTCCTGTTCGTCGACCTCGAGTGGGTCGTCGTTGCGCGGAATGCCGACTGCTCCCGGGTCTCGGGCGCCCTCGAGCTCGCCGGCCGCGACACGCTCTCCGACGGCGTCGGCGAGCGTGTACAGAAACTGCGAGGCGGCTCCTTCGCGTGCTCCCCAGACGGCGATTTTTGCGACGATCCGGCGGTTCTTCCAGCGAAAGTACATCGGGGCGGGCGGGGAGTGAGAAGTGTGGGCGATGGTCGTATCGGAGGTGATGGACGCCTCGCGATTCGAGGGTATAACTCATAGGCGGATATACCTCACCCATCAAAGGCCCTCCGGGGAGCCCTGAGGCTCCGCCCCGACCGGTGCCTTCCAGACGGGGGTCGACTCCGACCAATGGTCACCCGGTTCCCAACTGGCGGCCTCCCCACCGACGATCTACCCCATGGAGGCCGTACACCACCCGCCATATACATTACCGACGCAGGTCGCTCGATCGTTTCGTCGCGAGTGCCTCGAGATGGCTATCCTGCTCGGCGTCCTCCGGGATGTTGCATCGCAACAAGACATGGTTGATGCTTGTTGTGCAGTGCGATAAAAGCGCTCACCGAATTCGAACAGGCATGGTGTCGGTAACTCAGGGAGACAGGAGTGATGATGGAACTGCAAGATGCGAAGATCATCGTGACGGGCGCTGCAAGTGGCATGGGGGCATGTTTCGCCAGGGAGCTGGCGGAGGATGGGGCCGAAGTGATGGCCTGCGATATCGACGAGGAAGGGCTCGGGGAACTCGCCGGGCAGGTCGAGGGTCGACTGGAGACCAGGGTGGCCGACGTCACCGACGAGCAGGACGTCGCGGCGCTCGTCGAGGCGACGGCCGAAGCCTTCGGCACGGTCAACGGGCTGGTCAACAATGCCGGTATCTTTCGCGACGGACTACTCGTCTCGAGAGATCGCGAGACCGGCGAAGTCGACAAAATGTCGCTCGAGCAGTGGCAGTCGGTGATCGACGTCGATTTGACCGGTCCGTTCTTGTGCACGCGCGAGGTCGCGGCGCACATGCTCGAGACGGAGACCCGCCCCGGCGTCGTCGTCAACATCAGCTCGGTCTCCCGCCACGGCAATCAGGGCCAGTCGAACTACTCGGCAGCCAAGGCCGGGTTGGTGGCGGATACGAAGTTGTGGGCCGAAGAGTTGAGTCGCTACGGAATTCGCGTAGGGGCAATCGCACCGGGGTTCATCGAGACGCCAATCCTCGACGGCATGCCCGATGCGATGCGCGAGCGGATGATCTCGAAGGTCCCCCTCGACCGGCCCGGAAAGCCCGAAGAGATCTACCGGGCGCTGCAGTTTATCGTCGAATGTGGGTATTTCACGGGACGCTGCGTCGACGTCGACGGTGGAGTAATGGTGTGAACTGGGAGCGACGCCGTCGGGAGGGCGCCTCGGTCTGGGAGGAGGGCGGCGGCTGGACTACTCGTAGCCCTTGGCCTGGAGTTTGTCGACGATGCGCTGGCCGAGCTTCTGGCCCCAGCGGCGGCCGGCCTGCATCGATTGGGTGCTCAGTTCGGGAAGGTTCTCGACGTACTTTTGGCCGACGTCGGTCTTGAAGAATGTGATCAACTCCTGGATTTCGTCCTGGCTGAAATGTTCGTCGTACAACGGCACGATGATCCCGATGAACTCGTCCCGGGTCATCTCCTCTTCGAATTCGTTCCAGAATTTGTCGGGAACGTCGGGATGGGAGCGTTTGATGTTTTCGACGATCCGTTCGGCAATGCGCATGCCGAGTTCGGGCGTTCCCGTGATGTTCAGGAGCCGTCGAATGGCCTCGCGCTTGCTGCGGTCCTCGTCCGACGACGAATCGCTGTTGGTGTCGTCGGCGGCCTCGGAGTCGGGGGGGTCGGCGTCGGAAGCAGAAGTGGACGGTTCGGACGCGAGAGCCGAGACAGCAACCCCGAGACAAAGTACAAAGGTAGCGGCGGCGAACAGCCGGCGAACCATGTCGATTCCCGTCTACGAGAGGGTACAGATCGATACGGATTGTAACTTCGGGCACGATCGCCGATCACGCCCATGATGCAGGCGGGACCATAGGTTCGACAACGGGAACGTGCAAACATCTTGCAGAGGAGGCCGCGTGGCCGATTACCACTCCCACGAAGTTCGGGTGTACTACGAGGATACGGATCTCTCCGGGGCGGTCTACCATGCGAACTACCTGAAGTTTTTCGAACGGGCCCGGGAGCACGTCATCGGCCCGCAGGTGTTGAGGCGACTGCACGACGAGCAGGGGCTGGGATTTGTCGTCTACGAGGCGGAACTGAGCTTCAAACGGGGGGCGC
>CAZRLK010000123.1:0-15729 GCA_964600555.1 uncultured Bradymonadales bacterium | reverse complement strand
GTCGACCCCGGGGCATCTCGGCGAGCTTGGCGTAACGGATCCCGGGCCGACGGGAGCACAAAGGACGTCCCACCGATTCCGATCAGACCCACGAATACATCGACGAGGAGGAGAAGCGTCGGGGCGTTGACGGTCGGCGGGGGGGTCTGTTAGACACAATCATGTAGTAGACAATCAAATCGGCGAGTTTGAGGCGGCGTTCTCGTCGTGGGGCTATCCGCGCAGTACGTCGATGCACCGCGGGACGCACCCGGTGGGTGCGGTGAGTGGATCGGGCGTTTGGTACGTGAGTCCGATCGTTGATCAACCATGCCGCGACAGGTGCATCGAGACGAAGGATAGCAGCAATGTTTTGGGAGAAACTTTCGGATGGAAGTACACTGTATGCCAAGCCGCCCGGTGCGGTCGGGTACTGTACGAACCGCATGGTCGGGGATCTGGAGCGCCGCGGATTCGAGCGCGGCGTCGAGCAGGCGAAAGTGGTTCTGAAGCTGCAACAGGGCGCCGTGCAGAAGCGGTACGCCTGGAAGCAGGAAAAAAAGTTGGAGCCTTTACGCCGCAACGGGACCCAGGAGCTGGACAATCAGATCGACGGGGCCATCAGCAGTCTGGTCGACGCCGTCCAGGCGTTCACCACGCTGCCGGAGGGGACCGAGAAGCATCGGCTCGCCGAGGAATTTCTCGACGGGCTGTTTCCGGAGGGGGTGTATCCGATCACCTCCTCGAAGTTCACCGAGCAGCACGCCGACGTCGCGCATCTGGTCGAGATGATGCGCGGCGACTACGCCGAGCACGTCGACAGGTTGGGGTTGCGCGATCTGGTCGACCGGATCGACTCGCTGAACGAGGAGTTCGGCGAGCGTCTGGAGCCGGACAAAGAGGGCGTGACCTACGACGAAGTCCAGGCCGCGATTACCGACGCCGAGGAGGCGTTCCACGAGCTGGTGGCGATGGTCGTCGGCGAGTGGGCGACGGACCTGGAGACGATCAACGACATTCTGGAGCCGGTCTTCGAGATCGAAAAGCGGACGCGGCGTCACATGAAGCGTCGCGGGACGATTCCGGAGGTCGATCCGGAGACCGGCGAGCCGGTCAACGACGGCGGCGAGCCGACCGATGGGTCCGACTCGGAGCCCCCGAGCGGGGAGGACGGGGAGGGGCCCTCCGACGAGCAGGGTGACGGCGAGTCGCCGACGCCCGACGAGGAGGGCGAGGGCTGAGAACCGGTCAAACAACTCTCCGCGTCGCGATGAACGGCCGAGTTTTGGCCCATTTTCGCCCGTCAATCCTCGATTTGGCCCACCAAACCTGCGTTTGACGAACGAAAATGGCCGGAAAATCGGCTCGCTCACGCTCGGTCCGAGGTTTTTTGACCGGTTCTGAGGGAGACCACAAACGAATTGCAGGTACCGAGACCCGGCGCGGCCGACCGAGTCGCGCCGGGTTTTTTTGTGTCGGGGGGACGGCCTTCGATCGACGGAGGCGGCCGGGCGTCGCCCGGGAGGTCGTCCGTCGTCGGCACGGAAGCGGCCGGATTCGGCACGGGGGGTCGACCCGCAGACGACGAGGAGGGTGGCCGAGAGACGTCGCTCGGTTCGACGCGTCGGGAACGACCCGCCTGCGAGCGCCGGGTCGGGTTTGCGCGAAACGAAGGATTGCGGCTGCGAGCGGCGGGTCGGGTTGCCAGAAAAAGCCGCCGGGTTGCTTCGCGCCGAGGGTCGAGGGGGTGGGGGAGAGGAAAAGGCCGGCCGATCCGACGGGGTCGACGTTCGTCGCGAAGGAAGGAGGTTCGTGGGTTCGGCCAACACGACCCCCTCGCTACGGGCGGTCCCCTCCGGATCGCCGGAACTCGGCGGCGTGGCGAGCCCGGTCGCCTCCTCGCAGCTCGAACCGAGCGGCGGCCCGCGGGAGGGGGCCTCCGCCGTCGTCGAATCGAGTCTCGCCGGCGACGAGGACGTCGGCTGCGAGCCCGGAGCGTCGAGCACGTCGGGCGAGGCGTCCGCCCCCGTTCGACCGGCTCGTGGCGCCCGCCGGACGCCCGGCTCGTCAGAACCGAAACACCACGCCCGCCGCCGGCGTCACCGACAGCCCGCTCAGGTTGCGTTCCCGGCCGAGGATCTCGGGTTTGAAGGCGACGTGCATGATGCTCATCTCGAGCGCGAGGTAGGCGTACTTGTAGCCGATCATCCCGCCGATGTTCCCGCCGGCGTACACCAACTGCTCGTCGCGAAACCACTGGTCGACCTGGTTTTTGTACTCGTCGGGGACGTGCTCGCGAAACTCCTCGTCGACGCCGGGCGAGGCGGAGATGTGCGACCAGACGACCCGGGGAGCGAGGTACACCCGCGCGATCTCCTTGTAGGCCGCCCCGAACGGCACCATCACGTCGACGTCCGAGCGCGACCATTCGTTGAGCGTCAGGTAGTTCGCGAACGACGGGCCGATCGAAAACTGGTGGCCGTAGCCGACGTCGACCGACCCGGCGAACGTCTCGTCGGCGGACTCCCAGAACTGCAGCTTGAAGTTGCCCTTGACGGTGCGGCCGTTGTAGCGGACGCCCAGGTCGATCCCCTCCAGGGGCACGTCGGTGATGCCGAGCCGGTAGCCGGCCTCCATCGTCGGGGAGGGCCGGAACAGGGCGCCGACGACCGCCGCATCCAGCAGCTCGCGCATGGTGCTTTCCTCGAGGCGGTAGTCCTCGTCGCGGTCCTCGAGGTCGATGTCGGAGGCGACCTGGTCGTACGCCGAGATCCCCTCCGAGAGGACGACGCTGTTGACGTTGATCTGCCCGCCGAGCGCCACCTGGTGCTCGCCGGGGTCGAGGGCGCGGGCGGAGGTCATGTTCGTCATCGAGGTCGTGCAGCCGACGCCCCACGAGGCGGCGACGAGCACGGCGACGGCGAGGGCGAGCGGGCGGCGGGGTACGGCATCCACGGCAACATCTCCCGGAAAAAATCGACTCCAGTCACTTCGGGGCCCTCGATGTTAGCGCCGAGCCGCCCGCCACTCAACGATCTCCACCGGGGGCGGGACTTTTTGGCGATCTCGACGAAACGATCCGGCGGTCTGCGTCGACAACGTATATGTGGGGGGACAATCGTCGATCACGTAACTCGAACCGAGGAGACCCCGATGAGTGCTCAGCCCGAGATCACCGTGCCGACCTATACGACCATGCCGACCGGCGTCGGCGAGGTCGAGATCACCAAATACCGTCCGCCGAGCGACAAGCTTCCGGTGCGGTTGTTCGGGACGGACCTGACCTTCGCCCTGATCCATCTGGCCGTCGAGGCCGACGGTCCCCCCGACTGGATGCACGAGATGCCCGGCTCGGAGGGCCACTGGGAGTCGGTCCATACGCTCAACCTGGTGATGGATCCCGACTGGGGCGTGCTCGTCGTCGAGTATCCGTTCACGGCGCCCGAACTCGACGTCGCCCGCCAGGTTGACGAGGCCGTCGGCCGGGCCCGCGAGAAGTGCCGGATGCTCGTGGACCTGCTGCCCGACGATCTGGCTCGGGAGGCCGACGCCGGGAGCCTCCCGCTCGGTCCGGCGGCGATCTATGTCGGCGACGAGGAGCTGCCGCCCGGCCGCCGGCTCGCCAGCGATCCCGGGGTCGTCGTCGAGGCGGGCGACTGGCGCGGCATCCCGGCCGATCTGCGCGAAATCGCCCGCCACCACGCCGCGCAGCCCGACCCGTCGCCGGGCGAGGCGGCCGGCTCCCTCGCGGACGCCATCGAGGCGCTCGACGGGCGGGTCGACGCCTACTGGGAGCACGCCGAGTGCGTGCAGAATCTGGGCATCACCACCCCGCAACTGTTCGGCGAAGAGATCGCGGCGGCCGAGGGCGACGAACGCGCCGAGCGGTGAGCGGACGGCGCCCCTCGCTGCCGGTCGTCTTCTCCCGGCCCCGCGTCGGGGAGGGCGGCCGGCTACTGGGGGCACTGGATCTCACCGTCCGGCGAGCAGACGCCGCTGTCGGGACAGCACGAGCCGGAACACTGGGTGTGATCCGGCTGGCAGTACCCACTGCTGCACTCGAGACATCCGTTGCACTCGGTAATACAGGTGCCGTTCGTGCACTCCTCGCAGTTCTGGCTGTCGCAAAGCGCGTCGTTGTCCGAACACGACCCGCCGGAACACTCCCCGCACTCGCCGCACCGGGAGTCGTCGTCGGTGCAGCTCGCGTTCGAGCAGGTCTTGCAGCCCGAGCAGTTCGAGTCGTCGTCGACGCAGGTGTTGTTGTCCGAGCAGCTCTCACAGCCCGAGCAGTGGCCATCGTCGGTACACTCGACACACTGCAGATTGGCACACACCCCGTTCGAGCACTGCGCATCGTCGTCGTAGCAGGTTGCGCCGGAGCAATACCCGCACTCGCCGCACTCGCTGTCGTCGTCGCTGCAACTGCCGCCCGAGCAGGTCTCGCAGCCCGAACACTGCGAGTCGTCGTCGACGCACTCGTTGCCCGAACAGGTCTCACAGCCCGAGCAGTGGCCGTCGTCGGTGCACTCGACGCACCGCTCGTCGGTACAGACGCCTCCCGCACACTGCGAGTCGTCGTCGCGACAGCTCCCGCCCGCGCACGTCTCACAGCCGGAACACTGCGAGTCGTCGTCGCGGCACGTCCCCGACGAGCATTGCTCGCAGCCGGAACAATTCGAGTCGTCGTCGACACACGAGCCCCCCGAGCAGCTCTCGCACCCGGAGCAATTCCCACTCTCGTCGACGCACTCCCCGTCCGAGCAGACCTCGCAGCCGGTACACTCCGCCCGGGTGTCGACACACTCGCCGTCCTGGCAGGTCTGACATCCGCTGCAGGCATTGCGGCATTCCCCGCAGTGGTCGTCGTTGGTCTGCGTGTCGACGCACGCCCCGGAGCAGGCCTGCTCGTCGTCGTCGCAGCTCGATTCGCACGACCCATTCGAGCAGACCTCGTAGAGGTTGCAGGTGTTCTCGCACTCCCCGCAATGGTCGGTGTTCGAGTCCGGATCGATGCACGTCCCCTCGCAGCGCTCGTAGTCGCTCTCGCAGACGCACTCGCCGCCCTGACAGGTCTCGCGGTCCCCGCAGGCGTTGCCGCACGCCCCGCAGTGGTCGTCGGCGGTCGCCAGCTCGATGCATCGATCGTCGACGCATGCCTCGAAGCCCTCCTCGCAGGTGCACTCCCCGGAGCGACACACCGACTCGTCGCCGCAGGCCGTCCCGTCCGCCGCCTCCGTATACGAGGATGTCGACTCGTCGGGATTGCACACCCGGCACGGATCCTCCGGCGAGGCCTCCCCTTCGGCGATGCACATCCCGTCGATCTCGCAGGGACACCCGCAGACGTTGTCGTTCGCCTCTCCGCACTCGCCGTCTCCCTCGCATGCGCCGCACTCGACGCTCCGCTCGTCGCCGCAGTCGTCCTCGGCGACCAACTCCCCGCACTCGGCGTCGTGGCGCGCGCAAAACTCCTCGTCGCTCTCCGCGGCGCAGGAGTCCGATCCGTCCGTACCGTCCGGCGCGCCCTCCTCGTCGTCGTCGGTATCGTCGACGCTGTGCCCGTCGATCGGGTCGCCGGCGTCCGGAACCGAGACGTCCCCCAGCGGCTCGACCTCGCGGAACAGGTTGCCGTCGCACCCGCCGGCCACCCCGGCCAGGGCCAGGCTCAGGGCAAACAGGGCACCCGCCAGCGTATCGACTCGACGTTGCATCGTGGACTCCAGGGCTGCGCGTCGCGACGCCTCCCCCGGGGCGAATCGCTCCAGTTGGTCTCGACGATCGTACTATAGTGAGAACCGGCGGGCTTGACGAGACCCTCGGACCGACTAGCAACTGCCGAAGGCACTGCAGTTTCCGTCCGGGCAGCACTGGCCGAGCCCACACAGGCGGTCCGACGGCTCGCAGGCCCCCTGTCGACACGCCAGGCACCCGTCGCAACGCGAGACGCACCGGCCGTCGCGACACTCCTCGCAGCCGGCCACCACGTCGCACTCCAGATCGTCGTCGGTGCAGTTGCCGTCGCCGTCGCACGTCTGGCAGCCCGAACAGGCGTCGACGCACACCTGCCCCTCGCACACCTGGCAGGCGTCGGTGTCGCACAGCGAGTCGTCGTCCCGGCATTCCCCGTCGGTACATTGGCCGCACCCGCCACACAGCGACGAATCGTCCTGGCACGCCCCCTCCGCGCAGATCCCGCACTCGCCGCAGTTGGCGTCGTCTTCGACACACGTGCCGTCGGTGCAGCTGTTGCAGCCCGAACAGTTCGAATCGTCCTCGACGCACTGCCCGTCGTCGCTGCACGACTCGCAGCCGTCGCACTCCTCGTCGCTCCGGCATTCGACGCACTGTCGGTCGATGCACACGCCGCTGGCACACCGGGTGTCGTCGTCCTCGCAATCGCCCCCCGAGCAGACGGCACATCCCTCGCAATGCGAGTCGTCGTCGACGCAGCTCCCGCCGGCGCACCCTCGACACCCCGCACATTTGGCGTCGTCGTCGACGCACAGCCCCTCCGAGCAGCTTCGACACCCCTCGCATTCGCCGCACTCGACGCTCCGCTCGACCCCGCAGTTGTCCTCGGCGACGACCTCCCCGCACTCTCTGCCGAGCCGCCGACACATCTCGGGGTCGGATTCCGGCACACACGTCTCGGTGGCGTCCCGCGCGTCGGCGGCCCCGGCTGCGTCGACCGGCCCGGCCGCGTCGCCCAGCGGCTCGACGTCGCGAAAGAGGTTCCCCTCGCATCCAATCGTCGCCCCGGCAAGGAGGAGTGCGACCACCCAGGCCTCCCCGACAGACACGCCCTCGCTCCAACGTTGCATCTCGGTTCCTCGTCGAGTGCGAACGATTGTACCAACGATCCCGACGATAAAACCCTCGGGGCCGCGCGTCGAGCCGCGCACTTTCCGCCCCCCGACACCGGAGGGCGGTGAACGCCAAGCACTCTCGACGCGCTCGGTCGGATTCGCCAAGACGTCAAGGGCTCTCGACGCGCTCGGTCGGATTCGCCAAGACGCCAAGACGCCAAGACGCCAAGAATACCCGGCGCGCCTCCCGCAACCGACGGCACCGGCCGGCGGCGAAGCCGTCCGGGTCGCCGCATGCGGACGCAGATGAAAAGCCGAACTCCAGGCTTTTCACTGCGCTCCGGTTGGGGCGACCTCCCGGGAGACCATGTCTCCCGGGCCGGTGCCCCGATCGGGCATGGACCGCCCGCCGTTCTCTGCGTTCTCTGCGCCTCTGCGGTTCGACGTGGTTTTTCCCGGACCGTCGAGAGCCCGAGGAGGCTGCGGCGGCGACAACTTGGGATTGCCCGCCGATCTCGCTACCATCCCGGCCACCATCGAGCCTGCGGTCCGGGGCGGAGGAGAGAGCCCTGTGAGGGCCGAGCGCGAGTGGTTGTCATCGATCTCGTTCGTATCTGGAATCGAGAGGAACTCATGAATACGCGCTGCGCCGGACTCCTCGTCGCCCTGTTCACTGCCACCCTCCTGCCGGCCTCCGCCGTCGCCCAGGACTCCGCCGAACCGGACGACTCCGAGAGCGTCGAGGCTCCCGAAAGCGACGCCGAAGCCAGTAGCGCCGAGAGCGAAAGCGACGCCGAAGCCAGTAGCACCGAGAGCGAGAGCGACACCGAAGCCAGTAGCGCCGAGAGCGAGAGCGACGCCGAAGCGAGTGGCGCCGAGACCGACACCGGCGAGGAAGCGAGCGGCGGCGAGGGCGGCGTCGCGGAGACCGTCTCGCTGACCCTCTCGCTGTTCAATCTGGCCAAACCCCTGCTTTCGAGCGGCGACATCACCTTCACGCCCGAATACGAAGTGCTGGCGGAGTTCAACATCGCCGACATCTTCGGCGTCGCCGGGCTGCTCAACTACGGACGGGGCACGATCCACCTGCAGGGCGACGAGGTCGACATGAACAACCTCAAATTCGCCGTCCAGGGCAACTGGTACCCGATCGGCAATTTCGGGGACGGGATGCAACTGGGCCTGGAGGTGATGCACAACCGGGTGTTCGGCAGCGGCGACATCAACCAGGTCGACGTCCAGGCGGCGGCCAACGCCACCAGCGTTGCCGGGCTGATCGGCTACAAGCTCATCGCCGGCCCGGGCTTTACGTTCAACGGCCAGCTCGGCGGCGGGCCCCGCTTTCTGGCGGCCCGGGCCGACGCCTCGCAGGGTGACGCCGACGCGAGTGCCTCCCAGAGCGGGGTCGTCCCCAAGATCATCTTAAACGTCAATCTCGGCTGGTCGTTTTGACCGACGCGGGTCCCGCGCACCTCGGTTCGGCTCGTCTCACCCGGCCCCGAGGACGGCGCCGGTATCGACCTCGCGGAGTTGTCGGCGGCGCTCGTCGCCGAGACCGAGGAACGCCTCGACGATCTCGGGCTGGAAGTGGCTCCCCTTGCCCTGCTCGAGATGCTCCAGCACCCGCTGCGCCTCCCAGGCGTCGCGGTAGGGTCGGTCCGAGCGCAGCGCGTCCCAGACGTCGACGACCGCGAAGATCCGGGCGGCCAGGGGGATCTCGTCGCCGGCCAGCCCGTCCGGATACCCGCTGCCGTCCCACTTTTCGTGGTGGCGGTGCGGGATGGTGATCGCCGGCTCGAGATAGTCGATCGGCGCCAGCAGGTCCCGGGCGTAGACCGGGTGCCGGCGGACGACCTCCCACTCCTCGTCGGTCAGATCGCCGTCTTTCAGCAGGATGGCGTCCGGCACCCCGATCTTGCCGATGTCGTGCAGCAGTGCGCCGCGGCGAATGTGGACGATCTGCTCGTCGTCGATCCCGAGCTCGTCGGCCAGCGCGAGGGTCGTCCGGGTGACCCGGAGCGTGTGCGCGAAGGTCTCGTCGTCGCGCAGCTCCAGGGCCCGGGCCCAGGCCCGAATCGTCTCGTCGTAGGCGTGCTCGAGCTGGGTGACGTCCTTGGCGACGGTGCACACCAGCTCGTCGTCGCCGAGTCGGACCCGGCGGCTCGAGACCAGAAGCTCGGCGACCTCCCCGCTCACCCCCTCCAGCGACTGCCGGTAGTTGAGCACCTCGCCGGACTCGTCGAGCTGTTGCTTCAGGTCGGCGTGGTGCCGCTCGGCGAGTTCGAGTTCCAGATCGTCGATGTTTCCCCCGAGAAGCTCGCGTCGCGCCATGCCCAGCTCGTCGGCGAACCTGTCGTTGATCTCGACGATCTGCGAGTCGTCGGCGTAACGCACCAGCACCGGGTCCGGCGCCAGTGAAACCACCTCGCCGAGCAGGCGGCGCACCAGGGTCCGCCGCCGCGATTCGTGGTAGACGACCCAGGCGATCAGCGCCGCACTCAGGCCGATAAAGGCCATTCCCTTGTAGGTCTGCATCCAGGCGTGCTGGACGTTGGTCGCGGCGAGAAACTGCACCAGCGAATCGGAGAGCAGGATCCAGACGACCCCGAAGACGAAATACGCGGCGGCGACCCGGGCGAACAACGGCAGCTTTTCCCACAAGGACATCAGAGTCCCCCGAAAGCATGGCGAACAAGCGGAAGTTGCTTCCAGGCAGTCTATCAGCTGGCGAGGTCGCGTCAAAGATTCCCAAGATCGGGGGATGCCGGTTGCGCGATCGAGGTTCGGGCCGACATTGGGGGTGTCGCCGAAGCCCTCTCACAGCCCCCCGGACAGACTCGCACCATGAACTGGACGCGATCCTTCGGAGTTGCCGCCGCCGCCGGGGCGGGTCTGCTGTATGCCTGGAGCCGCCGCCGCCGCGCGAGGTTCGACGGCGAGACCGCCCTGATCACCGGGTCCTCGCGCGGGCTCGGCTATCTGCTGGCCCGCGAGTTCGGTCGCCGCGGCTGTCGGGTCGTCGTCTGTGCCCGCGACCGCGAGGAGCTCCAGGGGGCCCGGGCCCGGCTGCAGGACGAGGGCATCGAGGCGACCTCGGTGGTCTGCGACGTCCGCGACCCCGACCAGGTGCGCCATCTCGTCGACCGGGCGAGACGGGCCTACGGGCCGGTCGACATCCTGGTCAACAACGCCGGCGTCATCGAGGTCGGCCCGCTGACCGAGATGAGCCTCGAGGATTTCGAAGAGGCGATGGAGACGATGTACTGGGGAACCTTCCACCCGAGCTGGGAGGTCCTCCCCGAGATGATCCGCCGCGACGAGGGCCACATCGTCAACATCACCTCGATCGGCGGCCGGGTCAGCGTCCCGCACCTCGTGCCGTACTGCTCGGCGAAGTTCGCGGCGGTCGGCTTCTCGGAGGGGCTGCGCGCCGAGATGGACGACACCGGCATCGAGGTCACCACCATCGTCCCGGGTCTGATGCGCACCGGGTCGTTTCACGCCGCCGAATTCAAGGGCCGTCACACCAGCGAGTACACCTGGTTTGCGCTCGCTTCCTCCACCCCCGGCGTGTCGATGAGCGTCGAGCGCGCCGCCCGCAAGATCGTCGACACCGTCGCCCGCGGGCGGGGCCTCGCCACGATCGGCTTTCCCGCCAAGATCCTGGAGCTCGCTCACGGGCTCGCCCCGGGGCTGGTCACCCGGCTGGTCGGCCTCGTCGGCCGGTATCTGCTCCCCGACTCCACCCCCGGTCGGACCGACGCCCGCCCAGGTCGCCACGTCGAAAAACATCTCGACTCCCCGGAGCGCGAGTGGCTCCAGCGCGCCACCACGCTCGGCCAGCGCGCCGCCCGGAAGTTTCAACCGCCGTGAGCGGTCGAGCGGCTGGGCAGCTGGGCGGCTGAGCGTAAAACAACTGCGGTTGAGTGGTTGAGCCGTGGAGTGCCTTGGCTGCGGTGCGAACCCCGGTTACGATGCCCGTGCCGGAGGCTTTCTCCGGTCGACGGTCGGATGATGAACGCGCGATTTCCCGAGACGATGCCCCAACCACCGACGCCAACTCGCTGCTCGCTCCTCGCCGGCCTCCTGGTTGCCTGGCTCGTGGGCGGCGGGTGTCTGTTTTCTGGCGAGGGGGGCGGCGATGTCGACTGGGACGCCTCGATCGACGTCGGAGGGAGTCCCGACGCCGGGCCCGACGCCGAGCCGCGCTGGCAGCCGAACTTCGGCGAGCTGTACTCCGAGGGCGACGGCTGCCGGTATCCCGCCTGCGACGCGTCGGCTCCCGAGTCGGTCGCGGTCGATCGGGAATGGGCGTGGACGAAAGAGACGACCAATTCGACGTGTACCGGCATCATCCGCGAGACCGACGACCGGGCTCAGGAGGGGACGGTCTCGGAGGGGGCCGAGGTGATCGGCGACCTGGAGGGGAGCTGCCTGTACGACGAGTCGGGCGACCGGATCGGGACGGTCCGCGACGGGACGCTGGCGGCGTGCGTGCGGACCGAGCGCCGCCAGGACGTCGTCTCGTACACACTGCGGCTGGTGCAGTTCGACGGCGACCGAGGCGAGGGTCGGCTGCGATCGTTGATCCGAAACGCGCCGGATTTCGCCGGCGGCAACTGCGAGATCGACCGATCGTTGAGCTACGAAAAGTAGGGCGGGGGAGGGTTCCCGACGACTCCGAGCCGATCGTCGAGGAGGTCTGTGAGTGTCGCCTGCGGGTGCCGGCGCGAATGTTCGGCGGATCGGCGCCGGGCGGGCGGTGACGGGATCACGAGCGATCTGGCGGGAAGGTGAGCCGGAAGGCGGCGCCGTTCTCGGAGTCGACCAGTGCGATCGAGCCGTCGTGGGCCTGCATCAGCGAGTCGACGATGGCGAGTCCGAGGCCGGTGTCGCCCTCGGAGCGGTCGGCGGAGAAGAACGGCTCGAAGATCTTGTCGGCGTTGCCCTCGGAGATGCCGGGGCCGTCGTCGCGGACGAGGAGCTCGACGCCGGCCTCGCCGCCCCCTTCGCCGTCAGTCGCTTCGCCGAGTGGCGAGGCGATGATCTCGACGCTGTCGGCGCCGGCGGAGCGGGCGTTGTCGAGGAGGTTCGAGAGGATCGATTCCAGGGTCTCGGGGGCCATCGGGACGGCGGCGGCGCCCGGCTCGACGGACGAGTCGATCGCGAGGTCGTCGAAGCGGCTGGCGAGTCGGTCGAGCAGGGGCTCGAGGTCGGCGGAGGCGTCGCCGGGCTGGAAGACCTCGGCGCGAGCGAGCACGAGCAGCCGCTCGACCAGCCGCTCCATGCGCTCGGCGTCGTCCGCGAGCATCTCGAGGAAGCGGCGGCGCCTCTGGTCGGACATCGACTCGAGATGTTCGTCGAGCAGCTCGACGGTCCCCCGGATCGAGCTGATGGGAGTCTTGAACTCGTGGGAGAGATTCCGGGCGAAGGTGCGGATGTAGGCGTTGCGCTCCTCGAGCCGTTCGGCCATCTCGGCGAAGGCGCGCGACAGCTCGTCGACCTCGCGGGTGCCGGGGCGCTCGAGCGGTTTGGTGGCGTCGGCCTCGGCGCGGGCGACTCGCCGGGTCTGCTCGATCAGCCGCCGGATCGGCCGGCCGACGAAAAAGGCGGTGACCAGCGAGATGGCGACGGCGACCAGCAAAATCGCCCCGACGAACGCCCCGAACACCCAGCGGTTCTGGTAGACGGCCTTCAGCAGGCTCGGCGGGGTGCGGACCAGGGCGACGGCGCCGAGGAGCCGCCCGTCGTGGGCGACGGGCATGGCGACGAAGACCCGGAGCTGGGTGCGGCGCTTGATCGACTCGAGCGACCAGGAGCCGAGTGCGCCCTCGCGGTGGCGCACTTTGCGGACGATCTCGCCGGCGAGGGCGCGCTCGATCTCGCGGCGGTTGAGCAGGGAATCGCCCTCGACCTGCTGGGTGGTGGCGACGATCGTGCCCCGCGGGTCGAGCAGGTGGATGCCCGACAGGGTGATCCGCTGGACCTCCGCGAGCAGAGCCTCGAGCTGGCCGCCGGCGCGCAGGGCGCACGGGTCGGGCGGCCGGCGGGCGGCCACCGGGTCGGGGGCCGGCAGGTCGACCGCGTCGCTCACCAGATCGATGTTCGGCGGGATCGGCCGGAAGCCGCCGTCGACCTCGACCGGCTCCTCGACGTCGACCGCCCGGCCGTAGTCGGCCGGACCGTCCGCCTCGCCGCAGCCGTCCTCGAGCACATCGACCATCCGCTCGCGATACAGCGACTGGACGAACGCCCCCTGCGAGACGAGCTCCGCCTCGGTGCGGCGGATCAACTCCGATTGATACAGGCGCAGGAAGCCGGCCGATCCGACGAGGACGAGCAGAACGACGAGGTTGACCCCGATGAAGATCGTCCGGATGCGGGGGGTGAAGTTCATCGGCGGGCGTCCGTCACTCGGCGTCGCGGAGTTTGTAGCCGAGGCCCCGGACCGTCTCGATCGGATCGGAGCCGACTTCGCTGAACTTCTCGCGGATGCCCCGCACGTGGCTGTCGATGGTCCGGTCGCTGACGATCGTGCCGTCGCCGTACGCCCCCTCCATCAACTCGTCGCGGCTGTAGACCTTGCCGGGATAGCCGAGCAGCGTCTCGAGGACGCCGAATTCGGTTTTGGTCAGCTCGATCTCCCGGTCGCCCCAGAAGGCCTGGTAGCGGTCGAGGTCGAGGCGCAGCCGGCCGTGCTCGAGGAGGCGCCCGTCGTTCGAGCCGTCGGAGTCGGTGCCGTCGGCTGCGCCGGAACCGCCGTCGTTCGAGCCGCCGCTCCGCCGCAAAATCGCTTTCACGCGGGCAACCAGCTCGCGGGGGCTGAACGGCTTGGTGACGTAGTCGTCGCCGCCGAGCTCGAGGCCGACGACCCGGTCGATTTCGTCGTCGCGCGAGGACAAAAACACGATCGGGATGTCGGAGACGGCGCGGAGCTTTCGACAGACGTCGGTGCCGTCCATCTCGGGCATCATGATGTCGAGGATCACCAGTTCGGGGGAGCGCTCGTCGACGATCTCGAGGGTCTCGCGGCCGTCGGTGGCCTCGAGCGGCGAAAAGCCCTCCTTTTCGAGGGCGAACGAGACGACCTCGCGGATGTGCGGGTCGTCGTCGGCGACGAGGATGGGGCGCGGCTCGGTCATCGGCTCGAGATGCGGCTCGGCGGTCGGAAGCGGCGCGGGGGAACGTGGATATCAGATCCTCGGTCTGCACGAAACGTGCACAGAGTCTCCATCGAATCTCCACCCGGGGCTCATACGCAGATCACATCGGGCCGGCATGATGGTCGGGCAGATGAGGGAATCACGCCTCTCGCTCGAGGAGGATGCCGATGATCAAGCTTCGCACGATGCGTCGCCAGCCGCTCGCGATCGTCGCGGGGCTGTGTGTCGCCGCCGGGGCGGTGGCGCTGGCGGTCGAGCCGGCGATCTGGCTGGTCGAGACCTGGTCGAACCCGGTGTACGACAGTCCGGGTGGCTACATCTGCGCGCTCGTCGTCGGGCTGGCGGCCTGGAGTCTCGCGACGCGACGGGGTGTGAGGGGCGGGTCGGCGACGCACGCCTTCTGGCTGTTCGGGGCGACGGCGCTGATTCGGCTGGCGGGGCAGGTCCTGGCGATCCACGTGCTCGGGGCGCTCGCGCTCGCGGTCGACGTCTACGCGCTGGCGCTGCTGGCCGGGCTCCACGAGCGGCGGCGGGCGCTGTCGCCATTCTGGCTGGCGGTGCTGTTCAGTCTGTCGTTGCCGGTCGAGCGGATCGTCCAGCGGCTGGTCGGTTACGGGCTCCAGCACCTGTCGGCGGCCGGGGCGTGCAGCCTGCTGAGGGTCGGCTACGACGAGGTCGCCTGTGCGGGCGTCGACATCACGCTGCTGGGCCGCGAGGTGCTGGTCGACCTGCCGTGCTCGGGGGCGCAGGGGCTGGTGTTGTTCGGGGTGTTGTTCGCGGCGCTGGCGGCGGTGGTCCGGCCGACGTTGCGGGAGAGTAGCGTCGGGGTCGGGCTGGCGGCGGTGGCGGCGCTGGTGGCGAATTCGCTCCGGATCGCGGCGCTGGCGGTCGGGCTGGCGCACGAGCCGGCGACCGGCATCGACGTGATGGCCCAGCCCTGGCACGACGCCGTCGGGCTGGCGAGTCTGGCGGTCGGTTTCGTCCCGATGTTGCTGTGGGGGCGGTGGGCGGGCGGTGCCGACGAGCCGTCCGGTGAGGCGGAGGAGGAGACGGGGCCGGTCGGCGAGCGGGAGGCGTCGAGCCATTCCGCCCGCCGGGTGGTCGCAGCCATCGTCTTTCTGGCCGCTGCGACGGCGGTGCTGTTCGCACCGAGCCATCCGGTCGACGTCGCCGAGTCGGCCGACGCGATCGAGCTTCCGGCCGCGCTGGTCGGCCGACCGGCGCAGCCGCGCGAGCTGCGGGACTTCGAGCGCGATTACTTCCAGCGCTACGGGGGCGGTGTGTCGAAGGCCGGCTACGGAGAGCAGACGCTTCTCGTGGTCGAGACCTCGGCGCCGCTTCGCCACCTGCACGCGCCGGACGAGTGCCTCGGCGGGGCGGGCTACGAGGTGGACGTGCTCGGCGAGACCGGCGGGCCGCTGCCGGCCGCCAGCTACCGGGCCGCGAGACCGGGTGGCGAGGCGTGGCGCGTCGACGTGACGTACGTCTCGGAGCACGGTCGCGTGGCGACGAGCATCGCCGAAGCGGTCTGGTACTGGCTCGGGGCACCGGAGACGAGCTGGCGGGCGATCCAGCGGTTTCATCCGGTGGGGACCTCGCCGGCGGACATCGCGGCGATGGAGCGGGAAATTGGGAGGTTTTACGACATTGCAGGATCGTCGGCGAGGCCGCCGACGCTCCAAACAATAAAAGCCGACGCTCCAAACAATAAAAAGAGTTGGGGCCGCCGACGCTCCAAACAACAAAAAAGAGTGGGGGCCGCCGACGCTCCAAACCAA
>CAZRLK010000122.1:0-15823 GCA_964600555.1 uncultured Bradymonadales bacterium | reverse complement strand
CCTGTAGGAAAGGCATCTGGCCCTTCCGGAGAGAGCCCAGTCGATGGCGACCATCTGTAGGAAGGGCATCTTGCCCTTCCGGAGAGAGCCGAGGCGGGGGCTCAAAGACTTTTGGAGTCGAATTATGGAGAAACACGACGGCGGCCGGATTCTGCTGGTCGAGGACGACGACAGCCTCCGGGAGGTGCTCGCGTTCAACCTGCGGGAGGCGGGCTTCGAGGTCGAGACCGTCGACGACGGCCGGGCCGGGCTCGAGCGCTTCGATCCGGCGATCCACGAGGTCGTCCTCACCGACCTTCGGATGCCGGGGCTCGGGGGGATGGAGCTGTTGAGCGAGCTGCGTGAGCGGGATCCCGACGCGGTGGTGCTCGTGGTGACCGCCTACGGCAACACCGAGCGGGCCGTCGAGGCGATGCGCCGCGGGGCGTTCCACTACGTCGAAAAGCCGGTCAACAAACGCACCCTGCAGGCGGTCGTCGACAAGGCGGTCGACTACCGGAGGCTCCACCGCGAAAATCGCCAGCTCAAGGCCGGGACCGGCGGGCGACCCGCCTCGGAGGTGACAATCGTGGCAGCCAGCCCGGCGATGAACGAGGTGTTGCAGCGGGTCGACAAGGTCGCCGGCAGCGATGCGACGGTGCTGATCACCGGCGAGTCGGGGACGGGCAAGGAGCTGGTCGCCCGGGCGATCCACGATCGCTCCGAGCGGGCCGACGCGCCGTTCGTGCCGGTCAACTGCGCGGCGATCCCCGACGAGTTGCTCGAGAGCGTGCTGTTCGGGCACACCCAGGGGGCGTTCACCGGGGCGACCGAGGAGTCGGAGGGGAAGTTCGCGGCGGCCGACGGGGGGACGATCTTTTTGGACGAGATCGCCGAGATGTCGGCCGATCTGCAATCGAAGCTGCTGCGGGTGCTCCAGGAGGGGACGATCGATGTCGTCGGCGCGAACGAGCCGCGCTCGATCGACGTCCGGGTCGTCGCCGCGACCCACCGCGACATCGACCGGCTCGTCGACCAGGGGGCCTTTCGCGAGGATCTGTATTTCCGGCTCAACGTCGTGCCGATCGAGATTCCGCCGCTGCGGGAGCGCCGCGAGGACATCCCGGTGTTGACGCGGTATTTCCTGCGCCAGAGCGACGAGCGCGACGACCTGCAGGTCACCCGGGCGGTCGACGAGGCGCTCGTCGAATACGACTGGCCGGGCAACGTCCGGGAGCTGAAAAACGTCGTCGAGCGGATGGCCCTGCTGCACGACGGGGAGCGTCTCGAACTCGACGACGTGCCGGCCGAGATCCGGCGGACGGGGCAGGAGGCCGGACTGGAGGAGGGACAGCTGCCGTTCGAGTTGCCGGACGACGGGCTCGATTTGATGGGACTCGAGCGGGCGGTCATCGCCGCCGCCCTCGCCAAACACGACGGCAATCAGTCGGCGACGGCGCGCTACCTGCAACTCCCCCGCCACAAACTGCTGTACCGGATGGAGAAGTTCGGGCTCGACGACTGACCGCGCCGGGTCACTCGCTGCCCTTCTCCACGAGGTCCATTCCGCACACCGGGCACTCGCCGTCGCCCTCGTTCGTGGCGGCGTAGTGGACCTTGCCGTTCATGTTGCAGTGCCAGGCGCCCTCCGGTATCTGCTCGGCGGTCACCGACGGATCGTATTCGGTCCCGTCGGCGGGCACGTCGACGAGTTCGGCCTGCTCGTCGCCACTCTCGGCGGAGTCGTCCTCGCCTTCGCCGTGAGTGTGACCTTCGCCCTCGTGATGTTCGCCTTCACCGTGGGCGTGACCTTCGCCTTCGTGATGGTGTCCCTGTTCGGCGCTCTCTTTCTGCTCGGCGGCCTGCTTGGACGAGTCGTTCGAGCTGTCGTCGTCGCATCCCGCGACGAGCGCCAGGGCGACGAGCACAGCGAGCAGGGAGAATCGGGCGTGTCGGTACATCGTAGGTCCTCGAGTGCGGATAGAACGGATACGACCAGCGGGCCGGCCAGTGAGACACGGCCTCGGCCCGCCCGGTGTCGTCGGTTACACGACTGCATGAACCGTTCCACCCGTGCAGGGCCCTCGAGCGGGGGATCTGGAGTGGCCGAGTTGTAGAAAATTGTACAGCCGGTGGAGAACTTTCCACGGCGGAGGGCGTATCACCGGCGGCGGGAGTCACCCGTTTCGCAGGTGGTAGCGAGTCTCGAAGGCGCCCAGCAGGTCGAGGTAGTCCTCGAGCAGACGGATCATCAGGAAATTCTCGCGGACGGTCTCGCGGGCCCGGCCACCCAGACGGTCGGCCAACTCCGGGTTGTCGACGAGCTGGACGATGCGCTCGGCGGCCTCCGGGATCGAGGAGACCAGAAAGCCGTTCTCGCCGTCTTCGATCTGGAGCGGAATGCCGCCGACATCGCCGCCGATGACCGGCGTCTCCTTCCACATCGCCTCGCTGACCGTCAGCCCGAATCCCTCGCGCAGCGACTTCTGGAGGACGACCCGGGCCTCGCGCTGCAGGGCGTTGACCAGGGCGGTGTCCTCTCGACTCAGGATGATGATGCGATCGGAGCGCTCGTCCAGCAGCGACTCGTAGACCTCCTGGCCTTCGGGGTCGTCGCCGGCGACGGCGCCCAGCAACACCAGCCGGGCGTCGACCGATTCGAGTGCGAGCTTGAATGCCTCGATCGCGCCCTCGGGGTCTTTCCAGCGGTCGAATCGGGAGACCTGGACGACGAGCGGCAGGTCGGTCGGGATCTCGTAGTGGTCGAGCCGCTCCTGGATCTCGGCCTCCGACATCGGCTTGTTTTTGATGGTGAACGGGTCGATGGCCGGCCGCACGACTCGCTGGGGCGTCTCCAGTTCGCGGCGGTATTTGTCGCTGCTGACGACGACGGCGTCGTAGCGTTCGACGAATTGCTCGAGATACGCCCACAGCTCCGGGTTCGGGTCGGTGAGGTCGACGTGGCAGTGCCAGATCCACGGGCCGTTTTTGTTGTAATGGCAGATGAACGGCAGCGGCTGGGGGTCGTGGATGACCACGCGGTTGTAGTTCTCCAGGTGGGTGCGCCGGGCGTTTTTGGCGATGACGTCCTCGTAGATGCGCTTTTTGAGGTCGCTGAGGTTGATCTCGCCACTCTGCAGGGCGTTGTGCATCTTTTTGGTGACGCCGAAAAAATCGCGCGCCCCCTGCAGCGTGCGCCACTCGGTGTCGAGGCCGGCGCAGTTGAGCATCAACGACAGGGAGTCGAGCAACTCGGCGACCCCGCCGCCGTAAAACGTCGAGTTCAGATGCACCACTCGCAGGTGGCGGAGGGCGCGGCCCTTGCGGTGGATGCGGTCGACTGCCTCGCGGCCGATGTACGGCTCGTAGTCCTGAACTTCGACCGGCTCGTGGAGTCTGGGCGAGGGGTCGGTGGAGGCGGGGGGCATCTCTCGCTCCTGGGTTGGAGTCGGGAATACGTCCCAAACCTCGAGCCGGTCGGCCGACTTTCAAACGAGCTGCTCCGCGGACCGCCGATCCGGGTCCGACAGCCGGGCCTCGACGGCGACGTTGCGCCACGAGGCGCCCGCCTCGTCGATCGGTCGACTGGAGGATGAAAGCTATCGCGCCAGGAATCCACCGTCGACGGCCAGCGTCTCGCCGGTGACGAACGAGGCCTTCTCGGAGCACATCCACAGGACCGACTCGGCGACCTCCTCGGGCTCGCCCATCCGCCCGACCGGCTCCATCGCGATGTATTGCTGTCGGACCTCCGGGTCGTCGCGCGTCGCCCGCTGGACCATCTCGGTGTCGATTACCCCCGGACACACGGCGTTGACCCGCACACCACTCTCGGCGTAATCGAGCGCGGCGGCTTTCGTCAGCCCCACCACGCCGTGCTTGGAGGCCACGTAGGCGGGCAGGCCCGGAAAGCCGCTGAAGCCGGCGACCGACGACATGTTGACGATCGCCCCTTCGCCCTCCGGGACCATCCGCTCGAGCTCTCGTTTGAGGCAGTAAAAGGTGCCGTCGAGATTGACCCCGATGGTCTTCTCCCAGGCCTCCAGCGAGCAGTCGGCGGTGGCACCCATCTCGCCTTCGATGCCGGCGTTGTTGCAGGCGTAGTGCAGTTGGCCGTACTCGTCGTCGATGGCCTCGAACAGTTCGTCGACTTGGTCGGACGAGGAGACGTCGGTGTGCACGTAGATCGCCTCGCCGCCCTCGCCGCGAATCTCGGAGGCGACCTCCTCGCCGCGCTCGTCGTCGATATCGGAGACGACGACCTTCGCGCCGCGCTCGGCGAAAGCGAGGGCGGTGGCGCGGCCGATGCCTGCACCGGCGCCGGTGACGAGGGCGACTTTTCGGTCGAATTCGTCGTAGCTCATGATAGTCGTTTCCCGTGGGTTGGAGCTGGATGAACCGGCGCGACGGCCGGTCGGCTCGGAACTGATATCGTCTCGAACGAAGCCCAGAACATACGATCGGGGCCGCAAGATCAACACGAATCGAAACGCAATGCCGAAGCACCGTTCTGCACCCGAAGAGGCCCGATTGCCGGGACCACCACTCGTCGGCCCCACGACCCCGGTCTGCCGCGAACTCCGCGAGTCGTTCCGTGGTCTCTTCTGCGCCCGCAGGGCCCTCCGCGCTCCGCGCTACCCGGCGTTTCCGCGGTACCGCCGCACGATCGTCGTCACCAGCGCCAGGGCGGCCAGGGCACCGAGGGCCAGCAGCCCGGTCTGGATGGCGTCCTCGGTGCCGGCCGCGAGCTGCTGGCCGGCGTGGCCGAGGTACGCGTACGCCGCCGCCCCCGGGATCATCGCGAACAACGACGCGATCACGAACGACGCAAGCCGAATGCGCGTCAGCCCGAAGGCGTAGTTGAGCAGGTTGAACGGGAACAGCGGCACCAGCCGGGTGTAGACGACGAACCGCCACCCCTCGTCTTCGACGCCCTCGACGATCGTCTCGAGCCGTCCCGAAAGCTTTTCGCGAATCCAGTCGCCGGCCAGGTACCGCGCGATGACGAACGCCAGGCCCGCCCCGAGCGTCGCCCCGACCAGGCTGTAGACCGTCCCGCCGACCGGCCCGAAGACCGCCCCGGCGGCGAGCGTCAGCGGCGAGCCGGGGACGAAAAACAGCGCCGCGACGACGTACAGCGCCACGAAGCCGACCGGCGCCCAGATGCCCATCGTCTCGACGACCTGCCGGATCGCCTCGGGCCGCAGGCTCTCCCGGTTGGCGACCGCCCAGGCGATGCCGACGGCCAGCACGACTCCCAGGGCCCAGCGGACGAGCGTCTGGATGCGGTCGAGCGAGGTCGTCTGCTCAGAGATCGCCATCGGTCTCTCCTTCGCTCGTATCGGCGGGTGTCTCGATCTCGCGGCTGCTGATGTCGTACTCGCCGGCGGGGTCGACGAACGGCAGCGCCAGCAGGTGCAGGTAGGTGTTTTTGGCCGGGTCCCGGATCTGGTGCAGCCCGATCGTCATCCCGTGGTGGCCGGCCTCCGGCTGGTCGCGGTAGGTCCCGAACAGGTAGTCCCACCACGGCAGATTGAACCCGAAATTCGTGTTCGTCTCCTTCGGCTCCGCCGAGTGGTGCACCCGGTGCATGTCGGGGGTGACGACGAACAGCCTCAGCACGCGGTCGACCGGTTCGGGGATGTCGATGTTGGCGTGGTTGAACATCGACGTGCCGTTCAACAGGACCTCGAACAACAAAATCGCCGCGACCGGTGCCCCCAGAAGTAGGATCGCCGCCGCCTTGATGCCCATCGAGATCACCATCTCGATCGGATGGAAGCGCGTCCCGGTCGTGACGTCGAAATCGAGATCGGCGTGGTGCATCATGTGGACCTTCCACAGGGCGGGGATTGCATGGAAGACGACGTGCTGCAGCCAGACGACGAAATCGAGCAGGACGAACGACGCCACCACCGCCAGCCACAACGGAACCGACACGGCGTTGAACAGCCCCCAGCCGAGATCCCCCGCCAGATATCCGACCCCGATCGCCCCCATCGGAAACACCAGCCGCAAGACCAGGCTGTCGGTCACGATGATCCCGATGTTCGTCGTCCAGCGCGTCCCCTTCGAGGTCTGCAGCTCGCGGCGCTCCTGGAGGATCTCCCAGATCGCCATCGCCGAAAAGATCGCGACGAAGGCGCCGAGGCGTATGGATTGGGCGTGCTCGACAAACCACTCGGCCATGGTTGCTCCGGTCGTGTTGAGTAGCGAGGCCGTCGATCAATTGTCACAATAGTCAATAAATCACTTAACTAGTTTATTTCAAGTGAAGTCCGGCGCTGCCGGCTCGCGCTTGAAGACGGAGAACGCGGGAGGCGGGCGAAAGACGATAGGTCGGGGGCGGAAATATGTGCTGGCGTGCGCATTGTCGGGAGAGAGGTCGATTACCCGGCTGGAGTCGTGAGTTTTCGGATCATCTGGAGTGCGGGAACGAGACGTGGCCGAACCCACCGAGAGTCGCGATCCGATCGAGTCACCCTGGGCGCGTTCGCTGGGCGAGGTCGTCGAGGCGCTCGAGACCGACGCCGGCGAGGGGCTGAGCCCCGAGGACGCCGCCCGGCGCCTCGAAGAGATCGGGCCGAACAAACTGCGCGAAAAGGAGCGTGCGAGCATCGGCGAGCTGATCGTCGGTCAGTTCAAGAGCGCGGTCGTCTGGCTGTTGTTGGTGGCGGCGGCGGTCGCGCTCGGCTTCGGGGAGACGATCGAGGCGGCGGCCATCGGGGTCGTCCTGCTCCTCAACGCCGGGATCGGCTTTTTCACCGAGTATGGCGCCGTCCGATCGATGGAGGCGCTGCAGAAGATGACCGAAATCGAGACCGTCGTGCGCCGGGGCGGAGCCGAGGAGAGCGTCTCGGCGCGAGATCTGGTCCCCGGCGACCTGGTCGTTCTGGCGCAGGGGGCGGTCGTCCCGGCGGATCTGCGTCTGATCGAGATCGAGGACCTGCAGGTCGACGAATCGGCGCTGACCGGCGAGTCGGTGCCGGTCGACAAACACCCCGAGGCGGTCGACGAGCAGGTGCCGCTCGCCGAGCGTACGGGCATGGCCTACAAGGGGACGGCGGTCACCCGGGGCCGGGCGGTGGGCGTCGTCGTCTCGACGGGTATGCAGACCGAACTCGGCGAGGTGTCGTCGCTGGTGCAGAGTGCCGAGAGCGATCAGACCCCCCTCGAGCAGCGCCTCGACCGGCTCGGCAACCGACTCGTCTGGATGGTCGTCGTCACCGGTGCGGCGGTGGCGGGCAGCGGGCTGATGGCGGGGCGGGAGACGTTTTTGATGATCGAGACGGGCATCGCGCTGGCGATCGCGGCGGTGCCCGAGGGCCTGCCGATCGTGGCGACGGTGGCGCTGTCGTACGGGATGTGGCGGATGAAGCAGCGCCACGCGCTGATTCGTCAGCTCCCCTCCGTCGAAACGCTCGGGGCGACGACCCTGATCTTCACCGACAAGACCGGCACGCTGACCGAAAACCAGATGACCGTGCGGGCACTGCTCTGGGAGGAGCTGCGCGCCACCGTCGTCGACGATGGCAGCGAGTCCGGCGGCGAGTCGGGCCACCTGGAGGTCGACGGGGCGGCGGTCGAGCTCTCGGACGACCCGGGGCTCGAGCGGGCGGTCCGGACCGCCGTCCTCGCCAACGGAGCGAGCGACGTCGATCGCCACGACGCCGACCAGGAGGGCGAGGCGGGGGCCGATCCGATGGAGCTGGCGCTGCTGGAGTTCGGGGCGAAACTCGGCGCCGCCCGTTCGGACCTGCTCGAGCGCTTCCCGCAGGTGGGCGTCGAGCCGTTCGAGCGCGACACCCAGATGATGGCGACCATCCACGAGCGGGACGACGGATATCTCGTCGCGGTCAAAGGCGCCCCGGAGGCGGTGCTCGAGGCGTGCGACGGGGTCTTCGGCGGGGAGGGGCCGTTCGACGAGGAGGTTCGCAACGAGTGGCACGAGCGAAACGAGCGGCTCGCCGACGAGGGGCTCCGGGTGCTCGGGTTGGCGACGAAGTCGGTCTCCTCGCCCGACGCCGATCCGTACGAGGGGCTCGAGTGGCTCGGATTGATCGGCATGTGGGACCCGCCGCGCACCCGGATCCGCTCGGTCATCGACCAGTGCCAGGCCGCCGGCATCCGGGTGGTGATGGTCACCGGCGACCACCCGGCGACCGCCCGCAACGTCGCCGACGCGGTCGGGCTGGTCGACGCCGATGGCGAATCGGTCACCGGCAACGATCTCGGCGATTTCGAGACGCACGACGATGCGCACCGCCGACGCCTGCTCGACGCCGAGATCTTCGCCCGGGTGACGCCGGCCCAGAAGCTCGAGCTGATCGATCTGCACCAGGCCGACGGGCAGGTCGTCGCCATGACCGGCGACGGCGTCAACGACGCGCCGGCGCTGCAGAGCGCCGACATCGGCATCGCGATGGGGCAGCGGGGGACCGAAGTCGCCCGCGAAGCCTCCGACATGGTGCTGCTCGACGACGCCTTCGAGTCGATCGTCGCCGCGATCGAGCAGGGCCGGGTGATCTTCGACAACATCCGGCGGTTCGTCATCTACCTGCTGTCGGGCAACGTCGGCGAGATCCTGGCGGTCGGCGTCGCCTCGATCGTCGGGGCGCCCCTGCCCCTCTTGCCGTTGCAGATCCTGTATCTGAACATCCTCAACGATGTCTTCCCCGCCCTCGCCCTCGGCGTCGGCCCCGGGAGCGGCGAGGAGATGAACGAGCCGCCCCGCGACCCCGAGACCTCGATCCTGGAGCGCGAGCACTGGTGGGAGATCGCCGGCTACGGGCTCGTCATCGCCGCGACGGTGGGGGTGGCCTTCGCCTACGCTCTCGGCCCGATGGCGATGTCGACCGGCCGGGCGGTCACCGTCTCGTTTCTGACCCTGTCGGTCACCCGACTCTTCCACGTCTTCAACATGCGCAAACCTTCGTCGGGCGTGTTGTCGAACGAGATCAGCCGCAACTCCTGGGTCTGGGGCGCCCTGGGGCTCGACATCGGTCTGCTCGCTTTTGCCGTCTACTACGAGCCCCTCGCCGAGATCCTCTCGGTCGAACCCCCCGGCGTCGACGGCTGGATGGTCGTCGTCGCCGCCGCGATGATCCCGCTCGTGCTCGGCCAGATCTATCTGGCGGTCCGCGACCGGATCGGCGAGTGAGCTGTTGCCTCCGTGGCTCTGCTCACGTCGATCGCCCAAACGTCGATTAGCACCACCTCGCCACCACCGACCGTGCTCCGCGAACCCTCCGGGACGCCCTCAGCGATCCGATTGCAATCCGTCCGGGTCGCCGACCTCGAGCCGCCCGTCGACCAGCTCCGGGGTGAACCGACCGGTCTCGCCCTCCCAGTCGTCGGGCGGGTCCTCGAGGACGTGCACCACCTCCAGGTCGAGTTCGTCCTCCAGCTCGGCGAGCTCGTCGAGGGTGAACGCCCCGAACGGCCCCTCCAGATACGCCCGCGTCCCGGCCTCGGTTTCGCCGATCGATTCGGTCCTCCTGCGCGACACGTTGACAGGGGCCAGGGGGCGAGATAGGCGAGCGGCGAACCAGAGGCGCGCCCTGGAAGGCAGGTCCGAGCATGTTATATTCGGTCGAGGTCGGTCCCGGAGTCTCCGAGGAGGCAGCATGGCGACGCAATCCGTCGATACGACGTCCGAGCGCCATTGGACGGTCGAGGAGTACATGGCGCTCGAAGTCGAGCAGGAGCACGAGTTGCTCCGGGGGGAGTTGGTCGTGACACCCGCACCGAATTTTGCCCACCAGCGGTCGATCGGGGAGATCGGAAGCCAGATTCGAAACTGGATCCGGGACAACAATCTCGGCGAGTACGCCTACGCGCCGGTCGACGTCGTGCTCGCTGACGATATCGTCGTCCAGCCCGATTTCGTCTATGTCGCCGCCGAGCGCTTCGACGAGCTGTACGACGGGCACGGACTTACCGGCGCCCCGGATCTCGTGATCGAAGTCCTCTCGTCGGCGACGGTCTCCCGCGACCGGACGACCAAACGCGAAATCTACGCCGAGGCGGGCGTGCCCTGGCTCGTCCACGTCGACCCCGATGCCCGCACCGTCGAAGTCTTCGAGTTGACCGACGGGGGTCGCTACTCGCTCGCTGAGACGGCCTCGGACGAGGAGAACGTCGGCATCGGAGTCTTTCCCGACCTGACGATTGAGCTCGAGGGGGTCTGGCTCGAGGAGAGCGAAGAGGCGGCTCCGCCCGACAGCACCGAGGACGTCGATCGATGAGCCTCCCGATTTGTTGACGACTTCCGCTCGGTCTCGACCTTTCGAGTCGCCGCGACTCGAGAACGGTGGAGCCGAGATGTGGAACTATCACGACATGATGCCCCACTGGGGCTGGAGTCTGCTCATGGGTCTGTTCTGGCTTCTCATCCTCGCCGGCCTGATCGTCGGAATCATGTGGCTGGTTCGAGAGTACGGGGGGCGCGAATTCGCCGGCGGGCCCGCCCAGGGGCCGCCCGACAGACGCGAGAGTCCCCGCGAGATCCTCGACCGGCGCTACGCCGAAGGGGAGCTGTCTCGCGAGGAATACGAGGAGATGAAACGGGATCTCGAGGAGTAGGGCGGGTCGAGACGTCCATCCAGCGTGTCGCTGCGATCTTCCGGAACTTTTCGCTTCGGCGAGTCGCGGGGTGGTGGTGCAGAAAATGGTACAACGGGTTGGAGGAAATCCCTCAACGTCGACTCGGTGTGCGTGATCGAAGGGGTCGGATGCGCGGCGATGGAAACAGGATGCGTTCGAGCTGCCTCCATCGCATGTCGTCGACGGTGTAATCTTTGCATTGCAGTGTGAGGGATGTTGGGGCCGGGTCATGTGTGATCTCGATCTACTGCAAGTGAGGAATTGTCGTGTGGGCCGTATTCGACTCCGTCCTGCAGGGACTGTGGTTGTCGGTGACGTTTTTCTGGGAGGCGCTCTGGGCGCTGCTTCTGGGCTTTATGCTCTCGGGGATGATCCAGGCGTTCGTCTCCAAAGAGAGCATGGTGGCCTACATGGGCGATGTCAGTCCCGCCTCGGTGCTGTGGGCGACGGGGTTCGGGGTGGCCTCGACGTCGTGTTCGTTCGGGGACATCGCCGCGACGAAGACCCTTTTCAAAAAGGGCGCCCATCTGATCCCGTCGATCGCCTTCATGGTCGCCTCGACAAACTTCGTGATCGGGCTGTCGTTTGTCATCTGGGCGCTTCTGGGCTGGGAGTTCGCGGTCGCCCAGGCGGTCGGCGCGCCGGTCTTGATCGTCTTCACGATCACGCTCGTCCATCTGTTCGTGCCCTCGGACGAAGCCGAGAGGGTCCGCGAGGAGTTGATCAAAAAGGAAAAGCCCGTCGTCACCGATCCGGTCTGCAAGATGCGGATCAACCGCGAGAACGGCCTCACCACCGAGCACAAAAACGAGACGATGTATTTTTGCTCGGAGGCCTGCCGCGATCTGTTCGAGCAGGATCCGGACGATTACACGACCTCGTGGCGAGAAAAGATCACCTCGTGGAACGGGTGGGTCGAGGCGGCCAACCAGACGCGCAAAGACCTGCTGATGTTGTGGAAAGAACTGCTCATCGGGTTCGTGCTCGCCGGTCTGGTCGCGGCCCTGGTCCCGGATGCGTTCTGGACGACGCTGTTCGAGGGCGGTGGAGAGGGCGTGTTGGCGGTCGGCTACAACAGTCTGCTCGGTCCCATCATCTGTTCGCTGACCTTCGTCGGCTCGATCGGCAACGTGCCGCTTGCGGCCGTGTTGTGGGGGTCGGGCTTTGCCTTTGCCGGGGTCATCGCCTTCATCTACGCCGACCTGATCGTCCCGCAGTTGATCCGGATCTATCGCAAGATCTTCGGCAAAATGATCGGTACCCGGTTGACCGTCATCTTGTACGTCTCGATGGCAGCCGCCGGACTCATCGTGTTTTATCTGTTCGATGCGGTAGGGCTGGTGCCGGCCGTCGGCGAGGCGGCGGCCCGGGAGGGTGTGACGCTGTTCGGGGTCTCGCCGCGGACCATCCTCAATGCGGTGTTTTTGGCGGTGGCGGCCGGGTTCGGGTTCGTGCTGTACAGGGGAAAACGCAAGTCGCCGGAAGACCGTATCGTCGAGGATCCGGTCACCGGCACCGAGATGGCCGTCGGCGAGGCCGATTACTGCACCGTCTACGAGGAGACGATCTATTATTTCGAGAGTGACGAGTCGCGCCAGCAGTTTCGTCGCGACCGCGAGGACTTTCTCGAGGAGTAAATCGATGGGGGGTGCAGATCCGGTCGAACCGCAGGAGTCGGGCGCCGGCTTTACCGACCTGCGAGTGACCGAACTCGCCGCCGACATCGTCAAACGCATCGAAGGGCGGGTGCCGGAAGCGGTGTCGTCGTCCGAGCGGGTCTGATGCCCGGCGGATGGAGCGAGCGGGAGTCAGTCGGCCGACTCGGCCTCGCGGCTCGAGCGGACGGCCATGACCGCGCACGGCATGTCGCGCAGGATTTTGGTGGCGGTGTTGCCGAGAAACAGCTTCTCGACGCCGCGCCGGCCGTGGGTGCCGAGGACGACCAGGTCGGCCTCCAGATCCTCGATCGTCTCCTCGACGAGTTCGACCGGGTCGGCGGCCTGAAAGCGCGTGTACGCCTCCAGGTCCTCGAGGTCGAACTCGGCGACGAAGTCGTCGAAGCGCTCGCGGTACTCGTCGATCAGCTCCTGGCGGCTGATCGGTGCGATCATCGGGTCGAACACCGAGACCGAGGCGCCGGGGGGCTGGGCGGCGTGGACGATCTCGAGCCCGGCGCCGTCGCTCCGAGCGAGCGAGGCGGTCGCCTCGAGGCTCGCCCGGCTGCAGGCCGACAGGTCGACCGGGGCGACGATCTGCGAGAAGGCCTCGACCGGCTGGTCGGCAGGGACGACCAGGACGGGGCGGGCGCTTCGGCGGACGACGTCCTCGGCGGTGCTTCCGAGAAGCCGTCGGGCGACGCCGTCGCGCCCGGTCGCCCCGATCACGACCACGGTGGCATCGATCGCGTCGACGAGCTCGGCGATCCCCGGGTCCGGCGGGCCGGTTTCGACGCGGACCTCGATCGTCTCGCCGGCGTGCTCGTCGCCGAGCGTCTCGTCGACGAAGCTCGCGAGCTGCGAGTGGGCCTTCTCGCGGGCCTCGTCAGCGAGTTTCTCGCGCGTGGCGGCCTCGACCGCCCATGAGGCGCTGCGGGGCATCTCGATGAAATGCGCGACGGTCAGCGAGGTATCGCGGGCGGCAGCGAGGCGGGCGGCGGTGCGCACGGCGGCCCGGGAGGCCTCGGAGAGGTCGGTGGCGACGAGTATCGACATGAGGTGGCTCCGGCGCGGGCGGGTGTCGGCATGAAGGTCGAGTTTGACATCGGAACGATGCGCGCCGCGCGAGGAAAAATCAATCGTGGGGGCCGGAGGGACTGTCTGACCCAGTCACGCCCCGGGTTGGAGTCTCCGACCGACGGGTCGAGACAGTGCGAGCCGACCTCCAAAGTCGAGTCGGTCACGTCGGTCCGGAGGCTGGAGGGGAACTGGCCGCTACAGGGCGTTCATCGCCCGTCGGATGCGCTCGTCGGCGTCGTCGGCCATCGGCTCGAGGGCGTCGTTGTCGGCAAAACCGACCATCGCCGCGGGTTTCAAAAAGCCGACCTGAATGCCGGCACCGTCGGTCGTCTCCTGGACGACGACATTGCAGGGCAGCAGGGCGCCGAGGTTCGGCTCGTTCTGGAGGCCCTGGTGGGCGAGCTCGGGGTTGCAGGCCCCGAGGATCTTGTAGTTGCGGAACTCGGCGTCGAGTTTCTCTTTGAGCGTCGCCTTGACGTCGATTTCGGTCAGCACGCCGAAGCCTTCTTCCCCAAGCGCCTCGGTGACGCGCTCGACGGCGGTGTCGAAATCGACGTCTCCGAGATCCTTTGTGTACACGTAATCGGCGGTCTCCATCGGCTTCCTCCTCGGGTGGTCCTGGGGTGGCTGAAAGTTCGAATGGAGGTCGGGAGGCTAGGGGATCGACTCGAGCCTGTCGAGTCTCGGGGACGACATCGCCATGCGGCGAGGCCCCCTCTCCGACGTCTCAGACCGTCGGGTAGCCGGCCTCCTTCCACGCCGAGACGGCGTCGCCGGCGAAGTTGGCGACATCGTCGAAGCCGTTCGCCTCGAGCAGGCCGATGGCGATGCTCGCTCGCCGGCCGGAGCCGCAGTGTACGATGACCTGCTTGTCTCGCGGCAGGTCGTCGAGGTGGTCGGTCAGGCGTCCGTAATGGACGTGGGTGACGCCGTCGATGTGCTCGTCGCGGTACTCCGACCGGGAGCGGACGTCGAGGATGACCGCCTCGCCAGATTCGACCCGCTCGCGGGCCTGGTCGGCGTCGACGACGGGATGGCCGGTCGTCTCCTCGGCGTAGCCGTCGAGCCGGGGGATCCAGCCGGCGAAGTCGGTGAAACCGACCCGGTACAGTCGGCGGACGGCTTCGTCGAGTTCGTCGCGGTCGAGTCGCAGGACCAGTGGATGATCGTACGGCGCCACCCAGCCGGCGTGCGTCGAGACCTTCCCGAGCGACGGGAGGTTGACCGAGCCGGGCAGGTGCTCGTCGGCGAACGCCTCGAGTCCGCGCACGTCGAGCACGAGGGCGTCCTCGTCGTCGACGGCGCGGCGGAAGCCGGCCGGTGTCAGCTCGGGGACGCCCGGGAGTTCGTAGCCCCCCTCGACGCCGTCGCGGTTCATCTGTTTCATGTTCGCGAAATACGTCGGGGATTCGGGCTGGTCGGCCAGCAGCTCGTCGACGAACCCGTCGACGTCGCCGTCCTCGATGTAGGAGGCCCACCAGGCGTGTCGGCGCTCGTAGCCGACCGTCGAGGCCGGGATCGAGCCGAGCGCCTTTCCGCACGCCGATCCGGCCCCGTGGCCCGGCCAGATCTGGGTGCTGTCGGGGAGCGTCACGAGCCTGTCGCGGACGCTCTCGAATTGCTGTCTGGCCCCCTCGACGGCGGTGCCCTGCTCGCCGGCGGCCTCCTCGAGGAGGTCGGGTCGGCCCAGATCGCCGACGAAGGCGAAGTCGCCGGTCAGGACCATCATCGGCTCGTCGGCCTGGACGGTGTCGACGACCAGAAGCGAGACGTGCTCGGGGGTGTGTCCCGGCGTATGCAACGCCTCGAGGCGGATGTTGCCGACCTCGAAGCCGTCGCCGTCGGCGAGGCGCTCGACCTCGAGCCCGTCGAGCGAACCGTACTCCCAGCCCTCGACCGTCTCCCCGGAGATGTACAGGGGCGCGTCGGTGGCGCGAGCCAGGTCGCGGCCGCCCGACAAAAAGTCGGCGTGGATGTGGGTTTCGGCGACGCCCGCCAGCTCGAAGCCCAGCTCGTCGAGCCGGCCGAAATACTGGTCGAGATCCCGGAGCGGGTCGACGATCACGGCCTCGCCGCTCGCGGCACACGCGATCAGATAGGTGGCCTGGGCGAGGTCTTCGTCGTAGATGCGCTCGAAGTACATGATGGATACCTCTCTGGGGAGTGAGGAGTCGGGCGAATACTCGCCGCGGTGTGTATACAAACCTCGTGCCACCGAGTCGGAGACAGGCAAACGATTCGTCGAAACGAGAGGTCGGCGGGCGGGGCCCGGGGGGAGCGCCAGCCTCCTTTTCACGGAGCGATCGTACCTTGCAGCGCCGGCGTCCTGGCCGGCATTCAAATGAGAGAGATTCAACACTGGAACGAAAGGTGCATAATAGCCACTCCGGGGAGTAGGGGTGTGGAGTGTCGGGTATCTCGATACGCCCGTCTCAATACGCGCTACTCAATACGCCTGACTCCATACGCGCTACTCGATACGCCTGACTCCATACGCGCTACTC
>CAZRLK010000121.1:0-15897 GCA_964600555.1 uncultured Bradymonadales bacterium | reverse complement strand
ACCGGTGGGACGTCCTTTCCGCTCCCGTCGGCCCGGGGACAGCGACGCCAGACCGCCGAGATGCCCCGGGGTCGACCGAGGGGATCGTGAGCGACGGGATGACGGGTCCTGGTATCGCCAAGAAACCCGAGACGCCAAGCTCGCCAAGGCGTGCTCGGGCTCTCGGCGGGAGATGCTCGATCGAGGCACCGGCCCGGGAGACGGCGTCTCCCGGGAGGTCGCCGCAGCCGGAGCGCAGTGAAAAGCTGGAGTTCGGCTTTTCATCTGCGTCCGCATGCGGCCGACCCGGGCGGCTTCGCCGCCGGCCGGTGCCGTCGGTGACGGCGAGGCGCGTCGGGGTGTTCTTGGCGTCTTGGCGTCATGGCGTCTTGGCGCATGCGACGCGGGACGCCGGCACCCCGATCCCACGGAGTTGGATCACACCCGCCGCTCGCGACGACATACTCCCGGCCGCCCGTACCTGCAGGGAGGCTTCACAACCCGGGAGCTCCGTGCGCCCGTCTTTGTGCCCCTCACGCAAGCTCCAAACTGTAGACATCGATCATTTCGGCGAGAAATACCGGGTACTCCCGGTAAATCGAGCCCAGCTCGCGAGCCACGTAGTGGCCGCCGACGTTCCACCGCTCGAATACGGCTACCGAGAGTTCTCTGGTTTGATGCCGAGCACAATAGCGCAGTCCATCTACCTCGTCGGGATGAGAGGCGAATGCCGCCGACCACCCCTGTGACGCCGCGTAATCACGGCCCGCGACAATCGACGCATCGGCACCCAGATCGAGCAGGTTCGAACCGTCGAAATCGACGACCTCCAGGCGCGCCTCCAATTCGACTTCGATGATCTGTTTGTCCTCGACGACCTGGCGAGGGATGGCCCCCAGCTCCAATTTCTTTCGCCCGACCGTTTCGACGAATGCGCCTTCCTTCGACTCCGCCAGGTAACACACCCCGTAGTCACCCGTCGGAGCGTCAAATCGGTTGTTCCCGGAGGTCCCGAAATGCAGGGGCGCCGCATGGCGACAATCCTGGATTCGATACAGGAGGTCACCGGGTTGATAGGTATGGATCGGGAGGGTTTGCGATTGCAGATCGTCCGGCTCTGGCGGCGAACCCGGTGCCAAAGTTGCCCCCTGATATCACGCAGCACCGTGACGCCACGCCTGGGCGGCGCACCGAAGTACGTCGTCGACTCGGCCCTTCAAAAGAGCTTCGGCCGGCGTATCCCCGTCGAGCAGAGAGTCCTCGCTCTGAAAGAAGATCAGGTCGGCGACCCATCCGTAGTCTCGAAGAGCGTCGAGGACCCGCTCAAGGTCGTCTACGAGCTCTTCACCCTGGACCTGCCAGGCCGGAAAGCGAACTTCATCGGAGTCATCGTACACGTAGTGGACGCGCCGATCCTCGACGGCCTGCTCGACCTCCCCGGTCGTCCACCCGAGCTGGTCGGCCATCTCCTCGATCGAATAATACGGCCGGCTCGCTTCGACCAGTTCCCTGCGACGGCGTTCCCCCCGACTTTCGGCTTCTGAAATCACTTCATCGGACGTAGACACCACAGTCCTCCTCGAACTCGCGGAGCCCATGAATCAACTCCAGTTGCCCGAAAGCGATGGTCATGCTGAGTTGCCCCCCCACGACAACCGACTTCGGCCAGGGGATTGCGCTCGAAAACGACCCGTTGTGACGGGGGAATCGGCATTCCGCTCCTCTCTGCTCAATTGGGACACTCATCGAGCGATCGGCCCTTTAGAATTATAACAACCCATGATCCCCGTCAAAGTGCGGCGATGACCGTCATTTGCGCGGCGACGTCTCTCCCCGTGCCCATCCCTCGACTTTGATCACCTCGCCCACCGCACATCCCGCGAGAGATTCTGCGGCCTCTGCATCGGCCGCCAGTCACCCCGGGCCTTGCACCACACGCCCGATTCGGCCACATACTCCACACCGCCGCGACTCCGCGATTCCGCGATTCCGCGCGCCGTTACTTACTCACTTACTCACTTACCCACTTACTCACCCACTCACCAACTCGTGCCCCTCGGCCCCCTCACAACCGATCTCGTCGAGCGCCTCCTGCGCCCCGACGGCCGTCCGCGCCCTCCAGGCGAGCACCGCGAGCTGCTGCGCCGCCTGCACGCCGCGAGTTGCCTCCCCGTCTTTTATCACTACTGCAAGCGACGCGATCTGCCCCTCCCCGACTTCGCCCGCCGGGCCTGGAAGCGCCACCGCACCCGCCAGCTCCTGTACCGCCGCGAGCTGGTCGACGTCCTCGAGCTGCTCGACGACCTCCCGGTTGCCGTCCTCAAGGGCGAGCCGCTCGCCGAGATGCTGTTCGACGACGGGCGCCTGCGATTGTCGGTCGACATCGACCTGCTCGTCGCCCCCGCCGACCTCGACGACGCCCTCGCTCGACTCGCCGACGCCGGCTGGACGCCCCCCGACCCGGACGCCCCGTTCGACGCCTGGGGCAACAACCAGCGCCGCCTCTCGCACGAGCAGCGCGACTCGAAACTCGAGGTCCACTGGCGGATCGCCTACCCGTACGTCCCCGCCCCCGCGACCGACGAGCTTCTGGACCACCTCCACCACGTCGATCTCCGCGACCACCCCGTCCCGACCCTCGACGTCGAACACACGCTCGTCCAGATCTGCTACAACTTCCACCACGACCAGGGCACCCTCAAAGCCCTGCTCGACACCACCGCCTGGCTCGACCGCTACGCCGACACCGCCGACCTCGCCACCGTCACCGACACCCTCGAGCGCCACGCCGCCCTCGGCCTCCTCGCCTGGCCCCTCGAGACCCTCCGCCACCTCGATCTCGACCCGCCGCCCGCGGTCGACCGACTCCCGGCCCCCCCGAACAACCGAGCCGTCTCCCACCTCGCCCGCCGAACCGCCCGCCACCTGCACCGCCGCTACCTCGACCTCGCTCCCCCGACCGCCCTCGACCAGCTCGCCGCCGACCTCAAACCCCTCGGCACGCTCGCCGGGACACTGCGCCAGTCCGTCGGACTTACCGTCTTTTCGGATTGGCATCGCCATCCACGTCGATTACTCGAACCCGTCGTTCTCGGTCGCCATCGGTTCGGCCGCCGTCTCGCCGAGCTTCTCGGGCTCCCCGACCGACCCGACTGAACGCGCCCCACCGCACAATCATACGGTGACGCGGCCCTTCGGAGTGTGATAACCGGACGCTCGACGCCCCTGACTCTATCTTCGAATGACCGAAGACGACGTGCACATCACCTTCGTCAGCCAGTACTTCCCGCCCGAGGTCTGCGCCCCGGCCAACCGCACCTACGAGCACGCCCGGCAGTGGGTCGAGGCGGGCCACGACGTGACGGTCGTCACGGGGTTCCCGAACCATCCCGACGGCATCATCCCGGAGGAGTATCGCGGCGAGGTGATCCGCGAGGAGACCATCGACGGGATCGAGGTGCTCCGGACCTGGCTGTACGCGACGCCGAACGCCGGGGTCGTGCGCCGGGTGGCGAACTTCCTGTCGTTTGCGACCACCTCGACGGTCTTCGGCCGGCTTTTGACCGACCGGCCGGACGTCGTCGCCGCCACCTCGCCGCAGTTTTTCGTCGGACTCGCCGGCCTGGCGCTGAGCCGGCTGTTCGACGTGCCGTACGTCCTCGAGATCCGCGACCTGTGGCCCGAGAGCGCCATCGAACTCGGCGTACTGAACGACCCCGTCACCATCGGCGTCCTCGAGGGCCTCGAGACGATGATGTACCGCGGGGCCGACCGGATCGTCATCGTCAGCGAGTCGTTCCGCGACCACATCGCCGACCGCGGCGTCCCCTCCGACGACATCGAACTCATCCCGAACGGCATCTCACCGGCATTCCTCGAGGAGCGCCGCGAGGTCGACGTCGACGAGATACACGATCTCGACGGCGATTTCCTGGTCGGCTACGTCGGCACCCACGGCATGGCCCACGGACTCGACAAGGTGCTCGACGCCGCCGAACGCCTGGAGGGCGAGCACGTCGACTTCCTGTTCGTCGGCGACGGCGCCCGCAAAGACGACCTGGTCGCCGAGGCCGAGCGCCGCGAGCTGGATAACGTCGAGTTCGTCGGCCTCCAGCCCCGCGAGACGATCCCGTCGTTTTACGAAGCCTGCGACGTCTGCCTGGTTCCGCTGCGCGACAAAGACGTCTTCAAGACCGTCCTCCCCTCGAAGATGTTCGAGATCATGGCCCTCGGCCGCCCGATGCTCGTCAGCGTCGGCGGCGAGGCGCAGAGAGTCGTCGAGAAGGGCGAGGCGGGGGTGTGCGTCGAACCCGAGAACGTCGGGGAGATGGTACGAGAAATCGATGAACTGCGAGATGATAAAGAGAGGCGGGAAGAACTGGGGGAGCGGGCGGAGGACTATGTCTGGGAAGAATTTTCGAGGCCGGCGTTGGCGGAGAAATACCTGGAGGTCTTTGAGGAAGTACTCGGGTAAAAAAAATGATGGGTTTGGCCGCGGAGGCGCGGAGGCGCAGAGGACAAAAGACAGCGTACGGTTTTGTTTTTCGCTCTCTGCGTCTCTGCGCCTCTGCGGCTAATACCCCCACGCTCGAACCACCGTCGATAGCTCGGTGACCTGCCCCGTCGCAATCCCCTGCACCACCAGGCGTTTTGCCGGCTCCTTGACGCGCCACGTCTCCGAGACCCACCCCTCCTCGAGACTGAGCCGCATATCGTCGGGCCCCTCGAAACGGAACTCGATTTCCAGCCCCTCCCCGAATTCGACGTCCACCCTCTCGGCCTCTTCTCCGACCTCGACCTCGTCCACCTCGCGCGAGAGCTGGAAGTTGAGCCGGTAACGGTGCTCCCCCTCGCCTCTCAGTTCATCTCGAATTACCCACCCTCCCTCTCCACCTCTCTCGATCTCCCGCCGGTGCACGACGCCATCGCTCAGCCGCCGGTATCCGTCGTGTGACCCCGCCACGCATTGGCCCTCACACCAGTCTTCGAGACTCGTCTTCGCCCGCCGGGCCACGCGGAAAGCCGACCAGACCTCGGAGCTGTCCCGGCCGCCGACCTCGAGGGTGTTGTGTGCGCGGGTCGAGCGGAAATGGTCGCGCCACTCGCCGGGCTGGTAGGTGTACACGCCGGGGTCGACCAACACGGGGGTGCCGTCGATCGCGAGCAGGACCTGGAGGGTGTCGGCGTGGGCGTGGCCGGGCTGGTGGTCGGGGCCGACGGGGCCGCAGTCGAACAACGCCCAGTCCGCCTGCGAGCTCCAGTCCTCACGGAGGACCGCGTAGCCGCTCTCGGCGTTGCGCCGGGAACAAAACTCGGGTTCCTCCGCCTCGTTTTGCTCGTACGCCGATGCAAACTCTTCGCCGACCAGCCACCGCAGGTAGCTCAGGTCGGGCGGGGTCGGCAGTTCGGCCGGCGTCATCCACGTCCGGTCGGCGACATACGCGGCCCCCGCGGCCAGGAGAGGGCGCGCCGCCATCGGATACCCCCGGACGGAATCGTTCAACAGTGGCACCCGGCCGTCCGGCCGCACGATCGAAGCGAGGAACTCGAACATCTCCTGCACCCGCCGGCGCCGCTCGAACGCGACCGACCAGCCGGTGAGGTCGCACAGGATCAGCAGCTCGAAGGCATCCTTCAGGGCGAGCAGGTGATAGCTCGTCGAGTTCTCCTCGTGGCAGCCGTCGGCGCGGACCTGCCGGTCGAGCTCCTCCCAGAACTCGTCGACGAACGGCTCGACCTTCGCCGCCACCCGCTCCCCGAGCGCGTCGCCGACCTGTAGCGACACCCAGGCGAGGGCATGGTAGTTCGCCAGCAGGTGGTTGCCGGCGAGCTCCCGCTCCGGCCAGTCGGCCAGATAGTCGGCCTGCTGCGAGATCGAGGCCAGTACCCTCGGGGCCACCTCGTCCCAGCCCGGCGCCCCCTCGAGGGCCGCCAGCACGACGCACCAGTGCCGGAGCCGCCGAGAGGTCGGGTACGGATGCCACCCCGGCCCCTCGGGAAACGGATTCTCGTCGATCCAGTCCTCCATCGCCTCGAGAGCGTAACGGGCGTAACGCTCCTCACCCGTCGTCCGCCACGCCTTCGCCAGATCGACGGCCCACCCGAAGTAGTGGAGGTTGAAGTTCCACAGCAGATCCTCGTCGCCCCTCGCCCCCCAGTCGATCCCGTCCGAAAACGCCACCTCTCGCCCCACGAACTCGAACCGCCCCGCCACCAGCTCCTCGGCCCGCCCCGGCACCTCGTCGGCCTCGAACGCGAACGGCACCTCGATCGCGTCCGGAGACCCGGAGGACGACTCGAGCGGGTACATCCACTCCGCGAGGAGATGCGAGCGAACGGGGCGGGCGAGGCGATACAGGAACTGCGAGGGTCGGAGGTGCTTTAAGGTGTGGACGTATTTGGAGAGGCTCTCGAGCATACTACGAGCTATCCGACGCGGGAGGATTTGGCCGCAGAGGCGCAAAGGCGCAGAGGACAAACAACAAGCTTATTATTTTTTCTACTTGTCGAACAGCCGAAAACGGATAGCCGTCCACTCGGATGCTACTGACCGGCAACTCCCCCATCATTTCCCCGGCAAGTCATTCTTCGACTCGCCGTTTTATCCAACCCCACGCCGTTTTACCTCTGCGTCTCCGCGCCTCTGCGGCCAATGACCCCGTCGTTTTGTACGATCCGCGTCTCCAACCTACGCGCGTTCGACAGCTTCAAACGTGGCTCGGCTTACCTCCACCAACTCCCCGTACGGGATCGGACTCTCCTCCCCGCGATCGATCGCCCGGACGAACGCCTGGATACACGCCTCGTTGCCCTTGTTCTGCGACCAGGCGCGATTCGAGTCGAAGCCCGGCCAGTCGTAGCCGTTCAGTTTGCGGAAGTTGTCGAGCTGCAGGATGCCGCCGCCGCAGAAGACCTCGAGGCGCTCTTTGGGAAAGGAGTTGGCGCCGTTGGCGAAGTAGTGCACCGACCCGATCGCGCCGTTGTCGAAGGCCAGATCGATCGTCATCTTGTCGTCGCGGACCTCGACGGCCGGGGTCGAGCCCATCCTGGTCGACTGGACGTCGACGATCGGGGCGTCGGCCAGGTGGCGCAGCAGATCGATGAAGTGACACCCCTCGCCGATGATGCGCCCGCCGCCGACTTTCGGGTCCTGTGTCCAGTGGTCGGCCGGAATCTCGCCGGCGTTGACGGTCATGATGAACGTCGGCGGCTCCTCGCGACGCGCCAAGAGTTCGTCGATGTGCTCGACGTGCGGCGCGAACCGGCGGTTGAACCCGACCATCAGGAGCGGCGACGGCCCCGACGACTCGAGCACCTCGCGGTACGTCTCCTCGATGCGCTGCAGGCCGGGGCGGTCGATGGCGAGCGGCTTTTCGACGAAGACGTGTTTGCCCTGCTCGAGGGCGCGGCCGACGAACTCGGCGTGCGTGTCGTGCCGGGTCGCGATGACGACCGTGTTGATGTCGGGGTCGGCCAGAAGCTCGTCGACGTCGGTCGTCGCCTCCTCGAAGCCGAACTTGCCGCCGGCGTAGTGACTGCTGAGCCCCCCGCTCGACGCGACGGTCTTGAGCCGGACGCCCGCCGACTCGAGCGCCGGAAACAGCGTGCGCGAGGCGTAGTTGCCCGCCCCGATGGCCCCGACGACGACATCCTCGGAGGCGATCTGGCGGATCTTCGCCTTGCCGGTGCGAAACAGCCGCCCCGGGTCGAGATCGATCGAGTCGGCCAGGGAGACGCGGCGTTCGGTATCTTCTCTGGTTTGCGGCGCCTCCGGATAGTCGAGCAGCACGCCGATCGCATCATCGCCGCCCGTGATCGATCGGTACGCCTCGGCCGCCTCGCCGACCGGGTGACGCTCCGAGATCAGCGGCTCGACGTCGAGTTTGCCCTCGGCCATCATCTGCAGCACCGCCTCGAAGTTGCGCTGCTCGGTCCAGCGGACGAAGCCGATCGGGTAGTCGAGCCCCTGCTCCTCGTAGGTTTTGTCGTATCGGCCCGGCCCGTACGAGCACGAGACCTGGAAGCTGAGCTCCTTTTCGTAAAAGTCCGCGCGGTCGAGCTCCAGCCCCGTGACGCCGACCAGGACGATGCGACCTCGCTTGCGGCACATCTGGGCGGCCTGGTGGATCGGCTCGGAGCTGTCGGTCGCCGCCGCCACGATGACGCCGTCGACCCCGTGCCCGCCCGAAAAGGCCTTCCCGGCCGCCACCGGGTCCTCGCCGTCGCCCAGGTTGACCGTCTCGGCACCGAACGACTCGGCGAGCTCGAGGCGATCCTCGATGAGATCGATGCCGACGACCTCGCAGCCGTGGGCCCGCAGCAATTGGACCGTAAGCAGACCGACCAGCCCCAGCCCGCTGACCGCGAATCGCTCCCCGAGCGTCGGTTCGGCGAGCCGGATGCTCTGCAGGGCGATCGCCCCGGCGACCGCGAAGGCCGCCTCGTCGTCCGACACACCCTCCGGCACCGGCGCGACGAGGTTTTTCGGCACGCTGACGACCTCGGCGTGGTGGCCGTTCGAGACGACCCGGTCGCCGACCTCGACGTGGTCGACCCCCTCGCCGGTCTCCAGCACGATACCGGTCTGGCAGTACCCGAGCGGCATCGGCCGGTCGAGCTTCGCCTGCACCGCCTCGACGGTCGGCCACAACCCGTCGGTCGTGATCTTGTCGATGACCTTTTTCACCCGCTCGGGCTGCTGACGGGCCTTCTCGAGATACCCCGCCTCCCCGAACTCCACGAGCATCCGCTCGGTCCCGGCCGACACCAGCGTCCGCCGACTGCCGATCAACACGTGGCCCTCCCGGCACTGCGGCGTCGGCACCTCGGCGACCTGCGTCTCGCCCGAACGAAGATCCTGTAGAATCTGTTTCATGTCTCCAGCCTCATCTCCCCGACCAGCAACACGCGAAATTTCGAGAATGTATCGATGCTATTCACCAGCCGTTCATAGGCGACGCCGACCGGATACGTCAGCGGACTGATCCGCAGATATTCGGGTCGCCCCTCGACCAGCGAGACGGACTCGAGCCGCATGCCGGCATCTCCGGCGAGTCGGCGCAACGCCTCCGGCGTGTTGGCCCGATAGCGCGTCGGGAACGTATCGCCCGGGTCGCGACCTCGCAACTTGTTGTACAGATCGTGAAACCACTGGGGCGTCGAGGCGGCGACGGCCGGCATGTAGTGGTACTTGTTCGGGGTCTTGACCAGATACCAGCCGCCGGGCTCGAGTACCCGGGCGACCTCCCGGAACACCTCCCGCGGGTGGTCGAGATGCTCCAGGACGTTGTCCGAGAAGACGACATCGAAGGTGTCGTCGTCGTACGGGATCTCCTCACCGCGCCCCAGTTTCGCCTCGTCGAGGTACGGATTCTCCAGGACCCGCTCGTCGAGGTCCACGCCGCAGACGCGCTCCGCCCGCCCCTTGAAGTTCATCTCCTCGACCAGACCCGCCCCGGCCCCGAGGTCCAGCACGACACTCTCCTCGTCGATCCGCCGCTCGATCCAGTCGGCGAACAGTTTGTCGTCCCAGTTGTCCTCGTAGTCCGGATAAAACGTCTCGTCGAGCCACTGAACGACATCCGGCATCACGTCCTCTGAGAGTTGAATCACTCCGGCGCGTCGGAGTCTCGTGTCATCCGAGCGCGAATCGCTCGCAGACCTCGAGAACATCGTCGCGGAAACGCTCGTACGAATACCGGGTCTCGACGTCGTGTCGCCCCTGGCGGCCGAGCCGTCGGCGCAACTCGTCGTCCACCAGACGCTCGAGGGCATCGGCGATCGCTTCCGGATTGCCGTACTCGGCAAACAGCCCGTTGTCGCCGTCGTCGACGACATGTTGCGCACCGCCCTCCGGCGACGCCACGGCCGGTAGGCCGTAATGCATCGCCTCGAGGTACACGAGCCCAAACCCTTCGCCCTCCGAGGGCATCGCATAGACATCGGCGCTGCGAAACCGCTCGTCGAGTTCTTCGTCGCTGACCCGCCCGTGGAACCGAATACGGTCTGAAAGTTCGTGACGGTCGACGCGCCGCTCGAGATTCGGACGGTCGTCGCCGTCACCAACGACTTCGTATTGCACATCGATCCCGCGGTCCCGGAGTTTACCGACCGCATCGATCATGTGGCGATATCCCTTGTGATCCTGCGCAGACGCCATCCGCGCAACCGTCAGCACCTCGAGGGGGGCTCCGTCGAGCTCCCGCTGAACTTCATCCAGCTCCACCTCGTCGAAACGGCCAGGCTCCACGGCCAGTGGAACGATCGTCGTGGTCAGATCGCCCTGGTCGAAACCATTGGCCTCGTGGACTTTCCGTTCGGTGAACGGCGTCGTACAGATGACGGCTGCTGCATTCCGCAGCGCCCGGCGCTGCAACCACGGCAGCCGCTCCCAGGCTTCGACCCCGTGGAGAATGATCGCGTAATCACGAATCCGGCCGGCTTTTTTCAGTGCCCAGCCGAGCGGCGAGAGTGCAACATGACCGAACAACAGAGTCTGCTCGGATTCCACCGAGGAGGCGACTCCGGTCGAGAAACGGAGTTTCGAATCGCCGTGGCCGACAAACTCGGCGCCGGTTCGGTTCTGCGCCTCGAGTAAGCGTGGACTCTCCGGCGTATCCGCCAGACTGTGCATCCCTGCGAGACACTCGCCGTCTTCGAGGGTCCGCGCCAGAAGCCGCATGTACGTCTGGATCCCCCCGGGCGAACCGTAGATCTGGGACGCACACAACATGACGCCGTGTGAGTCCTCGCCAGCAGGTGATTTCATACGGGTAGCTCCTGAATGGGTTGGACTACATCAAAGACTCACAGTGCCGACACGTCCACCTGTTTCGGACGCCGCGGGTCGACGAACATCCGACACCACAACTCGAAGGACATCAACTGCAGGATCACGTAGGCGGCATCGACCTCGCCGCGCCGGTCGGCCTCCATCAACTCGTGGACCCGGTCGGGTTCGAACACCCCGCGGCTGCGCAGCGAGGATTTCGACAAAAGTTCCCGCTTGACCGGGGCCAGTTGGTTGCGCAGCCACTGCCTGAGCGGGACCCCGAAACCCGTCTTCGGACGCTCCAGGACCTCCGAGGGCAGCGACGGCTTCATGGCCTGTTTGAGGACCCACTTGCCGTGGGTCCCTCGCTGTTTGTATCCGTCCGGCAGCGAGGTCGCCAGCTCGACGAGGTCCGGGTCGAGCAGTGGGACCCGCACCTCGACCCCGGCCGACATGCTGACCTTGTCGGTGTAGTTGAGGTTGTGGTCGGCGAGGAAATGCTTCGCCTCGAGATACAGCATCCGGTCGAGCCGGGAGACGCCCTCGGGCAGCCGTTCGAGGCTCCGACGGAGCGGACGTGCGACCGAGGCGGCTCCCGCCTCGGCACGAAACTCGTCCGAGAGCAACGAGCCGATCTGGCTCTGAGGCAGCCAGTAAAAATAACTGAACAGACGCTCGTCGGGTCCGCGGCCGGCGAACTGGAAGGCCTCCGAGAACTGCCGCAACCTCGGCGACTCGACGGGCACCGTACGGGCGACCTTTTCGAGGCCCCGACGAACGGCGGCGGGAAGCCACGACCAGTATCGCTCGAGCTGCAGAGCGAGATGTCGGCGATAGCCGGTGAAGACGTCGTCGCCACCGGCGCCCGACAGCAACACTTTGATCCCCTGGTCGCGAGCGAGTTCGCTGATGAACATCGCGTTCAGCGGCGCAAGGTCCCCCTGGGGTTCGTCGAGATGGAAAATCATCTCGCCGAGCCGCTCGACCATGTCGGGGCCGACGGTGACGACCGAGAGGTCGACATCCAGGTACTCGGCGACCTGGCGGGCGTAGGGTAGATCCTCGGCGACCCCCTGCCAGCCCTCGTCGTCGGACTCGAAGTCGATCGTAAAGCACTCGATATCCTGGTCCGGCCGGAGCTCGCGGTACATCGCCACGATCGACGACGAATCGAGGCCGCCCGACAGGAACGCTCCGACCGGTACGTCGGCCACGAGCTGGCGGCGGACCGCCTCGCGGACGCCCTCTCGAACGCGGTCGATCGCCTCGTCCTCGCCGCTCTCGAGCTTCGATCCGGCGTAGGGCAAATCGTAGTGATACCACCGCCGCTCGATGGCGCCGTCCTGCAGCTCGACCGCCTCGCCCGGCTCGATTTTCTCCACCCCCTCGAGGGGCGTCTTCGGCGCGGGAGCCCACAGAAACGTCGCGTACTGCCGGACCGCGGCCGGGTCGAGTTCGCGGCCGATCTCGGGCTCCTGCAACAGCGCCTTGAGCTCACTGGCGAATACCACGCCCCGGTCGGTTTGGGCGAGGTAGAGTGGTTTGATGCCCAACCCGTCGCGGGCGACGAGCATGCGGTTGCGGTCCGGGGCCCACAGGGCGAAGGCGAACATGCCGTTCAGCGCCCCGAGCATCTCCGAGCCGTCGCGGCGATACAGGTTCAGCAACACCTCGGTGTCGGTCTCGGTGCGGAACTCGTAGCCGTCCCGCCGCAACCCCGCCTTCAGCTCGCGGTAGTTGTACAGCTCGCCGTTGTAGACGATGCAGACCGACTCGGTCGCATCCCACATCGGCTGGGCCCCACGAGGATCGGGATCGATGATCGAGAGCCGACGGTGCGCCAGCCCGACGTTTCGATCCCCGTCGACATATACACCGGTGTCGTCGGGCCCGCGGTGGGCCATCGAGTCGTTCATCCGAGCCAGCAGCTCCGGGTCGAAACGCCCCCAAAAACCGCCTATGCCACACATACGACTCCGCCGCTGGAAACAACTGAGTAGCGTCGAGGCTCGGGCACCTCAGCCCCTTTCACCGAGCGCCGTCTCGAAGACCCGCCGGATCTTGGCGACGGATTCCGCCATGTCGGCCTCCTGCTCGGCAAACCGGCGGGCATTCCGACCCCATTCACGAAGCTGATCGGGGGAGGCATCGATGGCCGCCTGCAGATGTTGGGCGAACACCTCGGGGGAATCCAGCGCCACGGTCCATCCGGCATCCCGCTGCGCGAATTCTTCCCACGGCGTCTGGTCGCTGATCAGGGCCGGCGTCCCGGCCGACAGGGCCTCGAAGATCACGTGGCCGAAATTCTCGCCCTGCGTCGGCAAGATAAACAGGTCCCGGCGACGAATCGTCTCGACGACCTCCGTCGGGGGAACCGGGCCGTGGAAGGTCACCTCGACGTTCGCCGGAAGTTGCTCGCCCAGCCGCTCGCATCGCTCGGCGTACTCGCGGTCGTCGACGGGGCCGACGATATCGAAGCTGACCTCGCCCTGGACCTCATTCAGAAGCTCGAAGACGACATCGAGATTTTTGACCGGGTGAATCCGGGAGAGATACACGAGTTCGAGGCTCCCCTCGGGGCTCGGTCGGTAGTCGACATCGCCGATGTCCGGCGGGATGGTGCCCAGATTCGGCGCTATCCGAATCGTCGCCGAGTCGCCGAACCACCGGCGCACTCGAGCGGCTTCCTCCTCGTTGGTGGCGTGCCAGACGACATCGTCGTACAGCCCGGAGGCCGAGATGGCGTGCAGATACGGCCGCTTCAGCGAGCTTCCCTGGGCGATGGCACTCGGAGCCAGTTGGCCCCGAGGCGCGACGACCACACGGCTATCGCCGAGCAGCCCGAACCTCGACAACACGACGGCCGGCAGCGAGTAGGTCGTCGAATACAGGCTGTTGACGTACACGACGTCGCAGTCAGTCTCAGCGAGCAATCGAGCGACCGAGGGGAACGACCGTTCGGCCGGCGACAGGTATCGAACCCGAGCCGGCCCGACGTCCATCCAGTCTCCATAGGTAATCTCGTCGTACGGCTCGTCGACGCCATGGTCGCGGTCGGCGGTGAGCACCTTAAACCGGAAGTCTTCGGAGAGATGCTCGACGAGGTTGGACAGCGACCGAATCGGCCCGCCCGCCCGAAATCCGGGCAAGTAATACTCGGCACACACCAGGATCGTCGGTTTCTCGTCCATACTACGTCGCGTACCCGAACCGTTCGAGTGTATCGTCGATCAGCGCGCCGACGCGCCGCTGTTCGGCGCTCGACATTTCGCGTCGCCACTTGTCCTTGTTGGTCGGCTCGACCGTCTCCAGTTGCTGCTGCACCGACGGGGTAACCTCGCGGTCCAGAAACTCGAGGATCCGTGCGGCCTCGCCCGCCGGATCGTCGAGCAGATCCTCGTAGCGGACCCGAATCCGACGCTCCTCCGGCAACTCGGCGAGGTCGGCGGCGGCCGTCTCGACACACTCGCACCACTGGATCGCGCAGGTCTCCAGCAACGTGTGCGACTCTCGAATCTCGCGGAGTTCCGGGATGTGCGGCCCCCAGAGGCGTTCGCGGCCGAACAGACGGCTGCGAACGAGCTGGACGAGCCGATACACGTAATACGGGATCTGGCGGGGACGAATCGTAGTGTGCATGCCCCGGATAGCGATCTGTCGGATGATCATTTGCACCAGGTCGACCAACTGCCCCGGAAGGCTTTTGTCATCGTCGATCTGCTCGGCGCCATCCTGTTGGCCCCGATCGGCGCCGCCCCGCCACTCCCGGGCCGCCGAAAGAGCCACGTCACGTCCGTCGCGAACCAGGTGGATGAATCGCGTCTCGGGGAAGACTTCACGGACGAAGGGCACCCGCAGGCAGTTGCCGGGCGTCTTCTCGAGCAACAGCTCGCCGGACCGCCCCTCGAGCCGTTCGGCGAACTGCCGGCGCACGAACTCTGTGACCCCCGGTGTCGCGTGCGACTGGTCGCGGCGGTCCGTGGTGTTGTATATATTTCCCCGGCTCCAGACGTGATTCGGCTCGCTCCAGTAGGTAACATCGGGGTGGTGGGCGAGGATGTGTTCGGCCACCAGGGTCGTGCCCGAGCGGGCGGCGCCGATCAACGAAACCAACTGTATGTCGGTCGTGCTCGCCATGGTGCGGCCGCGGGAATAGTGGAAGCTGCTCGACCCGTTCATCCAGCGCATCGTGAGTATCGAACTGATTCCCCGACGTCCAGGAGCAGACATGTACGGCACAAACCGATTCGTCGCCTCTGCGCTGGCCGTCTCCATCACGATCGCAGCCAGCCTCGCCTGCCAGGAGATTCCCTCGCGTGGCGAACCGTGGTCCTTCGACGGCTCGTTTGCCGGAGCCGCCGACAGTACCGACGAAGCCCCGAAAAGCTACGTCGACACCGAGACCCCCGACACTCGCGACGCCGGGGAGCCCGTCACCACCGACGCCGACGGCGGAGATACCGACACCGGGCCCGAATACTTCCGGTGCCGCGCCGAATCGGATCAGGGCAACGACGGAACCATCGACCGGATCGATTACTTCGCGTACAACGACCAGGGGGATCGCACTCACCGATACGTCGACCGCGATGCCGACGGGAACATCGAGCAGGTCTCGAGCTTCGATTTCGAGACCGAGAATTACGGCAAGATTCGACGCACCGACCGAGACGACGACGGGACGATCGACCGAGTGACCTACTACATTTACGATCATCGGGATCTGTTGGTCCGCACCGAACGCGACGCAAATCACGACGGGACCATCGACAGGATCGCGGAACTGGAGTACGACGAAGATAAGAAACTTCTCCGCCGGCTGCGAGATAAAGACAACGACGGAACCTTCGAATCCGAAATTCTGTACAACTACGACGACTCGGGTACCCTGATCTCACTGGACTATGACCGAGATCACGATGGCTCGCCGGAGTTGAAAGTTACCTTTGAATACGACAGTCGAGGCAATACGAAGTTCCGCAAGAATGATACGGATCTCGATGGTGACCCGGAGATGGTACAGGAGAACTTCTTTGATACCGCGTGTAGTAGAATGTAGTCGCTGCCCCCGTATGTTGTGCGGCAACAGGAACACTTCTCATTTGCAGTTCAGAGCCCACTCGTCGCACGCAAGCCTCCGAAATGTT
>CAZRLK010000120.1:0-15944 GCA_964600555.1 uncultured Bradymonadales bacterium | reverse complement strand
GCCACGGTCTCAGGTGTCCCCGAACTCGGCGCACCCCGCGTCGACCCTCCCGTCGCAGTCGTTGTCCTCGCCGTCACCGATCTCGGGGGCGGGCTCACACTCGCATCCCTCGTCGACCGCGCCGTCGCAGTCGTTGTCGGTGCCGTCACAGACCTCGCGCGCCGGGGTGCACGCCTCCGAGGAGCATCCCTCGTCGACGGTTCCGTCGCAGTCGTCGTCCTCACCGTTGCAGCTCTCGGGTGACGGCTCGCACGCCCCGCCCTCGGCACACCCCTCGTCGACCTCGCCGTCGCAATCGTCGTCCTCGCCGTTGCAGACCTCGCGCTCGGCGACGCAGCGGCTCGAGCAGTGTTCGTCGCGGGTCCCGTCGCAGTCGTTGTCGATGCCGTCGCCGCAGATCTCGGGCAGCGGCTGACACGCCTCGTCGCTCGGACACCCCTCGTCGACTTCGCCGTCGCAGTCGTTGTCGGTCCCGTCGCAGACCTCCGGCGTGCACTCGCCACATCCCTCGTCGACCTCGCCGTCGCAGTCGTTGTCGACGTAATCGCAGCTCGTCTCCTCGGCGCTGGTCGGCTCGCAGCTCTCCTCGCAGCCGAGGCTGATCTCGACGGAGCTCGTGGCGGGGTCGGCCTCCTGGAGCGTGTGGCACCACTCGCCGGCCCCGGTGCCGTGGATGGTGACGGTCTCCTCGCTCGAATCGTGGCTCCAGCCGTCGGAGCCGTCTCCGGGAATCGGCGTGCGGGTGCCCGTGGCGGCGTCGACGTGCTCGACCCACATCTTGTCGGTATCCGGCGGCGTCGACTCCAGGGTGTAGGTACACGAGAAGATGCTCGTTGCGATCTCCTCGAGGGCACTCCGGAAGGTCGTCTGGTCGGAGGCCATGTAGTAGTCGTCGGGGCAATCGGAGTCGGCGGCATGGCCGGCGTCGGCGAACTCCTGTAGTTGCGACTCGTCGGCGCCGTCGATGCCGAGCCAGTACACGACGATCCCGTCGCGACAGGCCCGCTCGGCCTGGCGTTCGGTCGCCGATTCGTCGTCGGGTTCGCCGTCGGTGACGACGACCAGCGCGTCGGTGCGCCGGGAGTCGAGGGCGTCGGTCGGGTCGGTCAGCCAGGCGCCGAGTCCGTTCGACTGGACCGGCTCGTTGCGGAGATCGGCGATGGCGTCGCTGGTCGGGGTGGAGCCGTGCGGCGAGTAGCTGGAATAGGCGCTTTTGAACGCCGAGGCCGAGTGCGAGCCGATCTCGAGAGCGAGTTCGCCGCCGTCGTCGCCCGACAGGGTGGTGCCGAACACCGACAGGGCCCATCGAAACTCGTCGAACTTGCTCCAGTCGTCGGCCAGCGAGTCGAGGGCGTCGGTGGCATAACTCCATTTGTCGCGGCACCCGGGGCAGAAGCCGTCGTGGCGGTCCATCGAGCCGGAGCGATCGAGCGAGATGTGGATGTTCGGAGCGATCTGTTCGGCGCTCGCGGCCTGCGTGTGGCAGATGTCGCCGCTCGGACGGGTCTCGCAGGCATCGCCGATCGAGTCGCCGTCGGCGTCGGCCTGCGGGGCGTTGGCGACGCCGGGGCAGTTGTCGCAGGCATCGCCGACACCGTCGCCGTCACCATCGTGCTGGTCGGCGTTCGGAGTGTTCGGGCAGTTGTCGTCGATGTCGCGCACGTCGTCGGAGTCGGAGTCGCGGTCGGCGTCGTAGCCGCCTCGCCTCTGTCATGCGTCGCCTGCTCCTTCGCCGTCGGCATCCTGATGGAAGCGGTTGGCGACCTCGGGGCAGTTGTCGCAGGCGTCGCCGACCTCGTCGCCGTCGCGGTCATTCTGGAGGACGTTGGGCGTCGCCGGGCAGTTGTCGAGCGCGTCGACGACGCCGTCGCCGTCGGAGTCGACGGCCAGCGGTGAATCGGCACACACGTCGCCGGTCCCGTCGCCGTCGGAGTCGGCCTGGGCGCTGTTGGCGATGGTCGGACAGTTGTCGCAGGCGTCGCCGACTCCGTCGAGATCGGCGTCGGTCTGCGGGGGATTGGCGACGCCGGGGCAGTTGTCGGCCCCGTTGCGCACGCCGTCGTCGTCGACATCCCCCGCCGGATCGGCCAGGCCCTGGCAGACGTCGCCGGTCCCGTCGCCGTCGGAGTCGGCCTGGCGTCGGTTCGGGATCGCCGGGCAGTTGTCACAGGCGTCGCCGACGCCGTCGCCGTCGGAGTCGGCCTGGGCGGGGTTCGAGGTCGACGGGCAGTTGTCGGCGGCGTCGACGAGGCCGTCGCCGTCGGAGTCGACGGCCAGCGGGGATTCGGCACAGGCGTCGCCGGTGTCGTCGCCGTCGGTATCCTGCTGAGAGCTGTTGGCGATGCTCGGACAGTTGTCACAGGCGTCGCCGACCCCGTCGCCGTCGGCGTCGGTCTGGTCTCCGTTGGCGACATTCGGGCAGTTGTCCTCGCCGTTCGGGATGCCGTCGCCGTCCGGGTCGGCCTGCGGATCCCGGGAGCCGGTGCAGGCGTCGCCGGTGCCGTCGCCGTCGGAGTCGGTCTGCTCGATATTCGCGATCTCGGGGCAATTGTCGCAGGCGTCGCCGACGCCGTCGCCATCGGAGTCGTGCTGGGGCGTGTTCGCGACGTCGGGGCAGTTGTCGATCGGGTCGGGCCGCCCGTCGCCGTCGCGGTCGGTGTCCGGATCGCAGGCGTCCCCCTCGCCGTCGCGGTCGGCATCCGCCTGGTCGTGGTTGGCGACTTCGGGGCAGTTGTCACAGGCGTCGCCGACCCCGTCGCCGTCGGTATCCGTCTGGTCGGGATTCGAAGTGCGCCAGCAGTTGTCCTCGGCGATGGGTATGCCGTCGCCGTCGTGGTCGCCGTCGGGATCGGTGTATTGCTGGCAGGCGTCGCCGGTGCCGTCGCCGTTGGAATCTTCTTGCGCGTGGTTGGCGACCTCGGGGCAGTTGTCGCAGGCGTCGCCGACGCCGTCGCCGTCGGAGTCGGTCTGCTCGGGATTGGCGACCTCGGGGCAGTTGTCGCGAGCGGGGGGGATCTCGTCGCCGTCGCAGGTGGCGGGGAGCGCGGCATCGGGGCTCGTCGCATCCGGACAGCGTGGCGGCGGGGCGGTGTCGTCCGGCTCGTCGGTGTCGGGCGGAGGGGAGTCCACATCGCGCGTGTCGGCATGGAAGTTCGGCGGGCCGGTGTCGACCTGGCCTCGGAGGTTGTCGTCGGGGTCGCCGGCGCCGGCCGGATCCTGGCTGCAGCCGACGGCGACGAGGAGGGTGGTGAGCGAGACAGAGATCACCGGCAGACGGGAGATGCGCATGCAAACGCCCCTGGGTGATGGAGGTCGGATGTATGCCGAGACGGCTGGCTTCGTTATCTTCAACTACTCCGCACGCCACGGGGCGGATCAAGTAGAAGCAGTCCCCGGCGGAGAGTGGATCGGCGTGCTCAACGCTCGGCCAGGAGAGCGGCCAGGTGGCGTTTGAGTTTCGGGTAGCTCCAGCCGAGGCGTTGCTTGAGCGGGCGCAGCTTGTCGCCGTCTTGCCAGTCGCCGGCGATCTCGCGGAGTTGCTCGAGGCTGTCGGGGTCGACCTCGAGGTCGAGTTCGGCGCCCCGGTCGGCGAGGGTGATCAGGTGGTTCGAGATCGTGCGTTCGGTCAGCTCGCGCTCCCGGGCGATCTCGGAGACGCTCATGCCCTTTTCGTGCAGGCGCAGGGTCCGCCTGTAGGTGTCCGACCCGGAGGAGCCGCCCCGCGATCGCCGCGAGGTACGCGTCGTCTCGGAGGGTTTCTGGATCGTCCGCTCGAGCGCCCGGGCCAGCGAGTCGGGCGGAGGGGCGTCGCCGCGCATCACCCGGCTGCCGCGGTCGGTCAACAGCACGCAGCCGTACTGGTTGCGGCGGACCATGCCGTGGCGGGCAGCGAGGTCGATCAGATGGGTGGCGTCCTTTTTGCGGATCTCGGCGAGGATGCCGTAGGTGCTCAGCTCGTCGAAGCCCGCCTCGCGGACGCTCCTGGCGCTGGAGCCGACGAGCATGCCGGCGACGGCCGTCGCCCCGCGTTTTCCCCGGCCCCGGGCGATGCCCGACAGGACCTTGCGCAGCACCGTCGCCGGGTCGTCGTCGCAGACGACCGTCTCGGCCAGCTCGTCGGCCTGCTGTTCGGCGTACACCGGCGGCGGGTCGCAATCCGAGCAGTGGCCGCACCGCTCGCCGAACGACGGCTCCGTGCCGAAATGCCGCAACAGCGCCGCCTGCCGACACCCCGCCGAGGAGGCGTACTCGGCGACGTGCTCGACCTGCTCCTTTTCGACTCGCCGCCGGCGGTCGAGCCGCTCGAAATCGACCTCGAGCCGGTCGGCGGCGACCTCCTCGACCAGCTCGAGCCCCTCGGCGGTCGCCTCCAGGTGGCCGGCGGCCTCGAGCTGGCGGAGCGCCGATTCGACGAGCATCGGGTGCAGGTCGCTTTCGAGGCCGGCGATCCGGTCGGCGAGCGCTCCCGGCCCGGTCCGCCGCCGGCTCGGCTCGAGCCCCGTCAGCCGATTCCAGACCTGCGCGATCTCTCGGCGCGTCGGATACGAGTTGTCGGCGAACCACTCGTGGATGCCGGTGTCGGCGTAGTTGAAAAGGAGCAGACAGTGTGCCGGCTCGCCGTCGCGTCCGGCACGCCCGGCCTCCTGATAGTACGCCTCGACGCTGCCCGGCATGTTGTAGTGGACGACCGCCCGCACGTCGGCCTTGTCGACGCCCATCCCGAAGGCGTTCGTCGCCACCAGCACCGGCATCTCGCCGGCCATCCACCGGTCGTGGATCGTGGCGCGGGCCTGGTCGTCCATCCCGCCGTGGTACAGCTCCGCGTCGATCCCCCGGTCGTCGAGATCGCCGCACACCTGGCGGACCTGTTTGCGCGTCGCCCCGTACACGATCACCGACTCGCCGTCGTGGTAGTCGATCAGCGCCTCGAGGCGGCGCAGTTTGTCGCGCTTGCCCCGGGCGTGGAACACTTCGAAATACAGGTTCGGCCGCTCGAATCCGGAGACGATGACGTCGGCGTCGGCGAGGTCGAGCTGGCGGACGATGTCCTTCTGGACGTACTCGGTCGCGGTGGCCGTCAGGGCGACCGTCCGCGGTTCGTCCAGCTCGCTTCGCACGTCGGCGAGCCGGCGGTAGTCGGGCCGGAAGTCGTGGCCCCACTGGCTGATGCAGTGGGCCTCGTCGATGGCGAACAGGCCGATCTCGACCTCCCGCAGGGCCCGTCGAAACGCCGAGCTGCGGAAGCGTTCCGGCGCGACGTACACGATCTTGTAGTCGCCGGTGCGCATCCCCTCGATGCGGCGGCGGCGCTCCCGGCGGCTGATCGAGGAATTGATCTCGGTCGCCGGCAGTCCGGTCTGGTGCAGGGCGTCGAGCTGGTCTTTCATCAACGCGATCAGCGGCGAGACGACCAGCGTGACGCCCTCGGTCAGCGCGGCGGTCAACTGGTAGCAGAGGCTCTTGCCCGAGCCGGTCGGCATCACCGCCAGGGCGTCGCCGCCGTCGACGAGCCGGTCGACGACCCGGCGCTGGCCGGCGCGAAACGCCTCGAACCCGAAGATCGTCTCGAGCGCCTCGTCGGGTGAGGCGGCGAACGGCGCCAGGGCGGTGGCGCCGAGCGGTTCGAGCAGGTCGCGGTCGGGCGGCTGGGTCATCGTCGGGAAACCGGGCGTGGCGGCACGAGGGGGTGGGTCGATGCGCGCCGGAGGGTATCAGATGATGGTGCCTCGACGGAAGGTCACCCCACGAGCTCGAGGCCCCGCTCGATCTCGTCGACGCGGTCGGCGACCCCGTACAGCTCGAGGGCGTGCCGGTCGATCTCGCGCTGTACGGACGCGAGCCTCTCGTCCGGCTCCGAGCTCCGACTGGCGAGCCGATGGGCCCGCGCGCCGAGCCGTCGGAGCTCGGCGTGACGGGTGTCGGCGGCGTCGTAGGCGGGCATCGGAAGCTCTCCGATCTGGTGGGCGAAGTACTCGAACATCCCGCGCCCGGTCAGTTTGCCGATGCCGCCGAGCGCGCGGTAGCGAAACTGCAGGACGCTCGAGTTGAGCAGGGCGCACGCGTAATGGGGATCGATCGAGCTGTCGTCGAAAAAGACGTGGGTGGTGTCGGTCAGGCCCAGATACCGCCCTGCCGGGTCGAGGCAGAAGCGATTGGCGTCGGCGCGGTACGGGCAGACGATCTTCGTGGCGAAATGCCGGTCGCGGTGCAGGGGCCAGGCGTACTTGAACCAGGCGATGTCGTCGCCGCGCTCGAGGGCGGCCCGCGACCGAAGCTCCGATTCGTGCTCGCGCAGGTACTCGCGCAGCCAGGCCGGCAATTCCGACCACTCCCGGTCCTCGAGGTACAGGTACCGCCGGGTGCCGCGGGCGGCGAACGGCTCGATCTCGGAGTTGCGCAGACGCACCGCCAGGTACGCCTCCGGCGACTCCGCCTCGTCCGGGGGCGCGTCCATCCGAAAGACCGAGTTGCGTCCCGTCTCCATCCCCTTGCCGAGCTCGACGTCGAGTTCGGCGAGGGTCGGATGGTCGGCGTCGATCGCCTCGTGGACCGCCCGAAACGGCCCGAACGTCCACCGCTGCGGCTGAAGTTGCGTCTGGTCGACGCGTTCGGTCTGGACGGCGCCGGAGTCGAGCGACTCGAGCGACCGCCCGGCCGCGAGTCGGTCGCGGACCGGCTCCGGATCGCGAACGGCGGTGTAGGTGAGCGGCCCGGCGGGCGGGCGCCGGTCGGCCCGAAGCAGAGCCGCCGCGACATCCGCCCCGAAGACCTCGTGGCCCAGAAAATCGACGATCTCCCGGAGGTCGGTCTCGTCGGCGAGGAAGGTTCGGAGTCGGAGGGCCTTGCGGGCGGACAAGAAGGCTCGTGAGAGGATGAACGCCTGGGTGCCGCCGTCGGCGAGAAGCTCGTGTGCGCGTGCGATAAAATAAAAGAGGATGTCGGTCTTGTCGGTGTAGATGGCGGGAAAGCGTTCGGCGAGCCAGGCGGCCTCGGCGGAGTCGCGCCCGAAGGTCGCGTCGACGTTGAAATACGGCGGGTTGCCGAGCACCACGTCGAAGCCCGGCTCGGCGCCGCGAAAGACCGTCGGGAAGGCGATCTCGTGCTGGACCGGGCGCTGCCAGCCGCGCGTCTCCGAGTCCTCGATCGGCGGGGCGATCTCGGGGACCACCTCCCGTTCGAGGAGTCGAGTGCGGAGGGCCTCCGCCGCCCGCCGTTCCTCCTCGCTGCTCCCCGCGGTCCGGGCCGTCTCGACGCGTTCGGCCAGCCTCCGCAGCTCGTCGCTGAAACTCGAGGTCTGCAGGTCCCCGAGTGCCAGCAGGCTGTTGCCGTGGCGCAGGTTGAGAGCGAGCGGCGGGAGCCGCCACCCGGCGGCGGGATCGAACCGGCTGGAGGGCTCGTCGGCGAGTCTCGTCCACAGCGAGAGTTTGGCGACGGCCAGCGCCTCGGGGTCGGTGTCGACGCCGAACAGCATCTCGGCGGCGATCCGGTCGCGCCTCCGGGAGACCGCCGCCCCCGAAACCACGCCCGCCCTGCGGGCCGCCGCCCGGTAGCGTCGCAGCTCGGAGGCGACCAACTCGAATGCCTCGAGCAGACACCTCCCGGCCCCGCACGCCGGGTCGAGAACGGCCGACGAGAAGACCTCGTCGATGCACGCCTCCGCCGCGGCACGATCGCCGGATCGGATCTGGGCGATCGCCTCGTCGACGAGCGGTGTGACCCGGGGCCCGAGCGTTCGCGAAGCGAGGTAGGTCGCGACGGCTCTCGGCGTGTAGTAGATGCCGTCTCGCTGGCGCGCTCGTTCGTCGCTCCGCACTTCGAGCCCGTCGGCTGCCTCGACGAGTCGCTGCACCGCGAGCTGCTCGTACACTCGCCCGAGTACCTCGCTCCCGAGCCCCGCCGGCTCGCGGGTCCGCCCCTCGCGCCATACCCGCTTGTGCGAGTCTCTCCTCCGATCCGCCGCTCCCGCCGGATCGTCGCCGACCTCTCGCAGGCCCTCGATCACCACCGTCACGGGGCGGCCCGGCACCTGCGCCTCGTCCCACCGCGTCGGCTCCCGGGTCGTCGAGAGTCCGGCGCAGGCGCGCTCCCACAGCTCCGAGACCGCGCCGGGGATCGCCTCGCTCGCCATCCCGCGGCTCTCCAGCACCCGCGCCGCCACGAGTTGCAACAGGAGCTCCCGCGACTGCACCTCGATCGCCTTCAGCGACTCGGCGGGCGAGGCCTCCCGGAGCCCCTCCGCCAGCAGGACTCGCCAGGTGCGCGTGTCGTGCCACAGCTCCGAGTGGGACATGGCCACTGACGGGTGAGGGTCGCAGTCGAGAACCGGGCCGAACCCCGCGGAGACGGTAGCCGCCGGCGTCGCGCTCGTGCAACTACGGCCTCGATTCGACGAGCGACTCGATCGTCTCGAACAGCTCCTCGAAGTCGAACGGCTTCGTCAGGTAGACGTCACAGCCCGCCTCCCTCGCCCGCCGTCGCTCCTCTTCGCCGAGGTGGGCCGTCACCGCGACGATCGGAATCTCGGTCGTCGCCTCGGCGTCCCGGAGCCTTCGGGTCGCCTCCCAGCCATCCATCACCGGCATGCTCAGGTCCATCAGCACCGCCGCCGGCTCCTCCTCGCGCGCCAGGTCGACCGCCTCGCTGCCGTCGGCCGCCTCGAGGACGGTGTAGCCCGCCTCGCCGAGCAGTCGCGCGAAGAGATCGCGGTTCATCTCGTTGTCTTCGGCCAACAGGACTGTCGTCACGGTGGTGCGTCCTCCCGAATGACGCCTCGAAGCTCCCGTCGTTGCAGTGCGGCCCCCGGCGCACCCCCGGCCTCGCTCGACGGCGAAGGTCGCGAAGCGGCTCCGAGATGTTCGACCCGCGTCGAACGTGTTAGTAGGTCGAAGGGATGCGAATCGGTCGTCCCCCGCGAGGAGACAGGAGCGATGGCGCCTTATCGCGACAAGCGCGTGTATATCGTCGGCGGATCGAAGGGTATCGGCTATGCGGCGGCATGCAAGTTTCGTGAACGAGAGGCGGCGGTGGTGCTTTTTGCCCGCGGCGAACAGGCCCTCCGCGAGGCGGCCGATACGCTGAACTCCGAGTTCGTCGGAGACGACGCCGTCGGCTACGAGACGCTCGACGTCGCCGACCCCGAGTCCGTCGAGCGCGCCTTCGCCTCGGCGGTCGAGGCGCACGGGCCTCCCGACATCGTGATCAACTGCGCCGGGATGGCCCGGCCCGACTACTTCGAGGCGATCGACGCCGAGGATTTCGACAAGACACTTCGGGTCAATCTCCACGGCACGCGCCACGTCGCCGCCGCGGCCTACCCCCACCTCGCCGACCGGCAGGGCCATCTCGTCAACGTCTCCTCGGTCGCCGGCTACGTCGGGGTGTTCGGGATGACCGACTACTGCGCCTCGAAGTACGGCGTGATCGGCTTCTCGGAGGCGCTCCGGGCCGAAGCGAGGCTCGACGGGGTCGGCGTCTCGGTGCTGTGTCCGCCGGATACCCGCACTCCCGGCTTCGAGGAGGAAAATCGGACCAAGCCCCCGGAGACGCACGCCGTCTCCGAGGGGGGCGGGCTCGCCGAACCCGAGGAGGTCGCCGAGACCCTGTTGCGCGATCTCCGCCGCGAGAAGTTCCTGATCCTGCCCGGCACCGAACCGAAGCTCGTCTACCACGCCTCGCGGCTGTTTCCCGGGATCGTGCGCGCCGCGATGGACCGCGACGTCGACGGGGCGACCGACGGAGCGACCAACGGGGTGACCGACAAAACGAACCCGCCGCCATCCCCCGACGAGCAGACGCGCCCGTTCCCGTGGGTCGCCATCCTCGAGGCAGTGACCGTCGCGTTACTCGTGGCCGCCCAGGTGCCGGGGTGGTCGGAGTGGCTCCTCCCCTCCACCGACCTTTTCGCTTTTTCCATCGCACTCGCTCTCCTCCTCGGCGCCGATCTTCTCCGCGGCTCGATCGACGGGCCGCGCCGACTCCGGACCGCCGGCGGCTGTGCTCTCATCGGGATCGGCCTGATACAGATCGACCCGATGCTCGAGATCGCCTCCGATCCCCTCTCGCTGGAGAACCTCGCTCACTTCGCCACCACCCTCTGGTGGTTCGCCATCGGCACGTTGCTCGCCACCCGGGGAGGCTGATCCACCCGAGCCTCCGGGCTGATCCGACATCCATCCGCCTCCTCGCTGCCGACTTCGGACGGATCCCCGGTGCAGCTTCACTTTTGCGTGAAGTGCCAGAAATTCCAGTATTCTTGACAAATTACAGAATAAGCAAAGATCATCTTCCCTGGAGCGAGAGTGTTCGCGACTCCGAACGGGACGATGTCGATGAGAGATCTCCGCTGGTTGCCCCCGCCCGCCGTCCTGGTGGCCGGCCTGCTGATCGCCCTGTGCGGATTCCCCGCCTCGGGGGGCGCGACGACGATGCCGTACACGACGCTTCCCGAGCTGGTCGAGGCCTCGGATCTGATCGTCCGCGGGGTGGTCACCGACACGCGGAGTTTCGTCGACCCGGAGACCGAGCGGATCACGACCCGGGCGACGATCGACGACGAGGTCGTGTATCTCGGCGATCTGGGGCGGGACACCTTCGAAGTCGAGCAGTGGGGAGGCCGGGTCGACGGGCGCACCCTGCGCATCCCCGGCAACGCACGCTGGGAGGTCGGCCAGGAGGTCGTCGTGTTCCTCGAATACCACGACGGGCCGGAGCGATTCCCGGCGTTTCTGGTCGCGATGACGCAGGCGAAATTCGACATCGACTACGACGGAGACGATCCGACGATCCGACGCTCCCGTTCCGGCGTCGAGTTCGTCGACCCCGGCGAGGCGCCGGGCAAGCTCGAGGAGCCGACCTCGCTGGAGAGTTTCGTCTCCCGGCTCGAGTCGCTGATCTACGCCCACCACGAAGGAAACGCCGGCGATGCCGACACCGAGTGACCGCCACCTGATCGTCACCCTCGCCTGCTGGATGCTGCTTTCGGCGGGCGCCGCGCCGGCCGCCGCCTACACCTACCACGAAAACGGCGGCAACTGCCCCGACGGCGTCCGGTGGGCCGAGGCCGACCTGCCGGTCTCCTATCACATCAACGAGGAGGGCGCTTCGGGGCTGACCTACGACGAGGTCCGCCGGGCGGTCGAGCGGGGCTTCGATGCCTGGGAGGAGGTCTGCTGTGCGTCGTTCACCGCCGATTACCGGGGGGCGACCGCCCAGACCGTCTCGCCCGGGGGCGACGACAACGGCTCGAGCCAGCACGTGCTCGACTGGAAGCAAGACTGGCCGCAGCATCTCGGACGCGCCGCGGCGACGACCCTGTACGTCTACGACGACTGCGAGTTTCTGCACACCGACATCATGTTCAACGACGCCCACGTCAACTGGAACACCTCCGGGACGTTGAGCGGCGTCAGCCTCGACGTCCGGGCGATCGCCACCCACGAGATCGGCCACGTCGTCGGCCTGCGCCACACCGGCACCTACGAGGCGACGATGTTCCCGCAACTGCACGACGTCTCGCAGCAACACCTCCACGACGACGACCGCGAGGGTGTGTGCTTTCTGTACCCGAGCGGCCGGCAGTGCGACGGCGTCGGGGGCGGATGCGAGGCGGGCGAGGGGACGCGCCCCTGCGAGCTGCAGGAGGGGGTCTGCGAGGGGGCCGAGATCGCCTGCGAGTCGGACGGGGAAGCGAGGTGTGGGGCCGACGAGTACGGGACCGCCTACGAGCCCGAGGAGTCGAGCTGCGACGGGCGCGACAACGACTGCGACGGCGAGATCGACGAGGGCGTGGTCGAGACGTACTTTCGGGACGGGGACGGCGACGGCTTCGGCGATCCTGACGAGACGACCGTCGCGTGTCCGCCGGCCCCCGAGGGGTTCGTCGCCGACGATGGCGACTGCGCTCCGGCGGACCCGGACGAGCCGGGCGACGACGGCCGATGCGCGGGGGCGTCCGACCCGGCCGATGCCGGTGCGAAGGGGGACGTCGACGTCGGGGAGTCGATCGATGTCGCGGGTGGGGGCGACGGGGCGGAGACGACCGACGCGACCAGTCGGCCGGACGTCTCGGAGCCGTCGTCGGATGCCGTCCCCGTCGACACGGCCGCCGACGCGGCCTCCGGGGCGACGGGGCCGCCTGCGAACGGGTGTTCGTGCGCCGGGACGGCCGGGCCCCCGCCGATCCGCAACGCGTGGCTACTCGCGTTCGGGTTGGCACTCGCCTCCTGTCGGTGGCGGCGCCGCCGGTAAGTCGACGGACCCACTGCCGGCGCACTCACCTCCGACGCCGCCGCCGGGCCCCCAGGCCGACGAGTCCGACGACCAGGGCCAGGAGCGTCCCACCGGCGGGCGGCACGGAGCGACTGCTCGCACACCCGCACCCCTCCTCGATGTCGCGGTCGGGCGTCGGGATGCCGCCGTCGGCTGCGACGTCGGCGGAGACGGTCGTATCGGCCTCGGGCTCGTCGTCGCCCGCATCCGACGGATCCTCGGAGCCGCCGTCGGTGCGCTCGTCGCCCGCGTCGTCGCCGGCATCGTCGCCGGGCACGCCCGCATCTCCGGCGTCGCTCCCGGTGCCCGTGTCTCCGAGCCCCGTGTCACCGGCAGGGGCATCCCGGACCGTCACCACGGTCGTGGCGGTGTCGGTCGCCTCGCCGTCGTCGACTTCGAGTTCGAACTCGATGGTCGTCTCCATCGACACCTCGGGGGCGGTGAAGGTCGGCTGCTCGGCCCCGACGTCGCTCAACTGGACCGACGGGCCGGCGGTCTGCGTCCAGACGTAGGTGAGCGGGTTGCCATCCGGATCGCTCGAATTCGAGCCGTCGAGCGTCACCTCGACCCCCTCGTCGACCGTCTGGTCGTTGCCGGCGTCGGCGCTGGGCGGCTTGTTGGGAGCCTCCTCGACGGTCACCTGGACGGTATCCGGCGAGCTCTGGACGAAGCCGTCGGAGACGATCAGCTCGAAGGTGAGCGTGACCGGCAGGTTCTGAGTCGGCGCCGTGAACGTCGGCTGGGCCTGCCCGACATTGAAGCTGACGTTCGGGCCGGCGGTCTGGCGCCACGAGTAGCTCAGCGAATCGCCGTCCGGGTCCGACGAGCCGGTCCCGTCGAGCATCACCGACTGGCCGGCGGTGACCGTCTGATCGGTCCCGGCCTCGGCCGTCGGGGCGCTGTTCGCGCGACACGAACCGTTGTCGCAGACGGCTCCCTGCACGCAGTCGCTCGACTGGGTGCAGGTGGTCGCACAACTGGTGTTGCTCCCGCAGGTCGCGTACGGCTCGCAGCTGTCGGTGCCGCCGTCCTGGCAGCTTCCGCTCTGGCAGGTATCCTGCAGATCGAGCGTCCCGCCGCTGCAGCTCTGCGAGTCGCCGCACTGGGTCCCGTCGGCCCGGTTTTGCGTCGTGCATCCGCCGGCACTCTGCGTGCAGGTCCCGGTCTGGCATGCGCTGTCGAGATGCGAACAGTCCCGTGCCCCGCCGCCGGTACACGACCCGCTGCCGTCGCAGTGGTCGTCGACGGTACACGGATCGCCGTCGTCGCAGCTCGTCGAGGAGGGCTCCGGCTGGGTCGTACACCCGCCCGCCGACTGGGTGCAGACGCCGCTCGAACACTGACTGTCGAGATGCGAGCAGTCCCGCGCCGAGCCGCCCTGGCAGGTGCCCGAGGCGGTGCACGAGTCGTTGACCGTGCAGACGTCGCCGTCGTCGCAGCTATTGGAGGCGTCGGCCGTCCAGGCGTTCGGGTCCTGGTCGGGCTGGCATTCCTCGCAGTCGTTGTTCGGGTTGAGATCGCCTTCGGCGATGCACGAATCGCCGTCGATCGAGCAGGTCGGCCCGGCGGTGTTCGGACAATCGTCGCAGGCGTCGCCCCACTGGTCGCCGTCGGCGTTGGCCTGGCCCGGGTTGGCCGTCTGCGGGCAGTTGTCGTCGTGGTCGAGCACGTCGTCGCCGTCGGCATCGAGATAAAAGCCCCGCGTGAAGGCGCGGTCCCGGTTGGTCGAGCTGTCGAGGTGGTGGTAGCCGAGCAGATACCGGCTGGTCGTGTGCGAGGCGATCACCGGAAGCCGTCCGGAGCCGACGATGAACGGGCCCGAATCGGAGGGGGCGTCGAGCATCTCGATCGTCGAGGCGTCGAGGCGGCCGCCGTAGGTCTCGGCGCCGTTTTGCCAGACGACCGTGTACAGGCGGCCGTCGTAGGCGACGCTCGGGTGGTGGTCGTCTTCGCCGTTGTCGGTCATCCGAGCCTCGGTACCCGGCTGGAGACTCCCGCCGCCGGTGACTTCGACCGCGTAGATGGCGTGCTCCGAGGAGGAGTGGCGACCGTCGTTCCAGGTGACCAGATAGTCGGTCCCGTCGGAGGCGACGCCGGGGTATTGCTGACTGTTCGGCTCGTTGGCGATCTCGAAGCCGTTCTGCCCGTCCAGAAGTTGCCCGTCGGAGGCCTGCACGCGCGCCGCGTAGATGTCGGGGTCGAGGCTCGAGTTGCGTTCGTCCTGCCAGACGACCAGGTAATCGGACCCGTCCGAGGCGATCGCCGGTTCTTCCTGGTTGGCCGCGAGCGTCCCCAACTCCAGCGGGTTCGAATCCTGAATCGTCCCACCGCTGCCGACGCGCTTGGCGTAGATGTCCGGCCCGCTGTTGCGACCGTCCTCCCAGGCGATCAGATAGTCCGAACCGTTCGAGCCGACGGCCGCGTCCGGCCCGTAAAAACTCCCCTCGCTCGTGACGGCCACGGCCGACGAGTCGAGGAGGTTGCCGTTCGAGCCGTCGAGGCGCTTGAAGTAGACGTCGTCGGAGCCGTCGTCTCCCCAGGCGATCAGAAAATTCGATCCGTTCGAGGCGACCTCCGGGTCGGTCTCTGCGCCGGGGCTGTCGGCGATCTCGATGGCGCTCGAGTCGATCGGATTGCCCGACCCGTCGGTGCGCACGCCGTAGATGCCCTCGGCGGTCGCCGCGTCGCGATCGTCCTCCCAGACGACCAGATAGCGCGTCCCGTCGTAAGCGAGGTCGACGATGCGCTGGGCGTTGTGGCGCTGCGACATCAACACGCCTTCCGGCGAGCGGACCGTCGTCGACGGAGAAACCCGGGAGGCGTGGGCGAGCTCGGAGCTGGAGCCGCTCGGCTGGAAACGCCAGGCGACGACGAAATCGGTGCCGTTGTAGGTGGCGGCCGGGACGTCCTCGGTGTCCTCGGCGTCGTCGCTGACGGCGAAGCCGCCGGTGTCGACGAGGCTGCCGGTGGTGTCGACCCGGGCGCCGTAGATCGTCTCGTCGTCGGAGCCGCCCGAGTTGCGGGTGTCGCTCCAGACGACCAGGTAGTTCGAGTTGCCGTAGGTGACCGCGGGATCTTCCTGGTCGTTGGTCGTGTCGCTGATCGTGACGGGCGAGTCGGGGGCGATCGATCCGGAGGAGGTCGAGACGGTCGCCCCGGAGATGGCGCTCGAGCCCTCTTCCCAGACGATCAGGTAGTCGGTGCCGTCGGAGGCGATGTCGGGATAGTCGTCGTTGCCGCTCGAATCTTCGATGGCGACGCCGCTCGGCGAGTCGGGGGTCGCCCCGCTCGAGTCGACGCGGGCGGCGTAGATGGCGTGATCCCCGTTGCGTCGGTCCTCCCAGGTGACCAGAAACCCGTCTCCGTCGGAGGCGACCCGAGGCCGAAGCTGCGCGTTGGTGGCGGCCCCGAGTTCGAGATCGTTGGTCTCGATCCGGTCGGCCGTGTCGCTCAGGCGGACGCCGTAGATGTCCTCGTCGAGGAATCCGCCGCGCTCGTCGCGCCAGACGAGCAGATAGTGGGTGCCGTTGTAAGCGAGGGCGGGTTCCTGGAACTCGTACGAGCTGTCGGTGACGAGGCTCTTGCCGGCGGCGCCGTCGACGAGATTCCCGTTGCTTCCGTTGACGCGCGTTCCGTACAGGTCGTCGTACAGCGGCGTGTCGCGTCCGTCCTCCCAG
>CAZRLK010000119.1:0-16039 GCA_964600555.1 uncultured Bradymonadales bacterium | reverse complement strand
CTAGCCGAGGTTCCGGCCGGTGTGGGGGCTGTCCGGAGGGGCCTGGCCCGGGAACGCGACACGATTCGACGATCCGCGAGTCACGACCCACGAGCTGTGAGCCACCATCATGCGCCAGCCGCTGCACGAAGGCGACGACCTGTCGGTGTTTTTCCTCATCGACGAGGAGACCGACGAGACGTTCATCGAACTCGAGAGCGGGCCGGGCGGGCCGTCGCTCGACGACGCCGACGATCTGGTCGTCGCGATCGGCGAGTCGCTCGCCGCGTTCGACCGCCTCGACCCCGACGCCGCCCGGGCCGTGCTCGGAAGCTGGCCCGAGCTCGAACGGGAGGGCCTCGAGCTGATGATCCGCGTCGGCGAGTGGTTCGAAAGCTGGCAGCTCGAGTGAGGTCGGCGACTCGGCCGGCCTCTGTTCTCACCTGCGCACGATGAGAGCGAGCGACTCGCGTTTGCCGTCGGCCCACCGCGACTTGTAGTCCATCGCCTGCCCCATGTCGTAGGTCTCGATCCCCTCCTCGGACAGGCCCTCGAGCATCGCGAGCTGAGCGAGATTGCCCGCCGAATACTCCCGGCAGTCGTCGTCGTAGCTCAATTGAAGCCCTCGATACAGCGTCTCGAACAGCCCGCCGAAACAGTAGGCGATGTCGCGGTCGTCGCGGCGGATGAACGCCACCCGCAGCAGACCGTCCCCCGCCAGCATCGGCACCATCTCCCCGTAGAACTTGCGCATCGGGCCGGTCGCGATCCCGGAGTTGTTCTCGGCCTTCCAGCTTTTGCGCTCGACGGCCAGAATCCGGTCGAAGACCGCCTCGATCTCGTCACTCGTCGGCGCCAGGTATTCGTACGTGAGGCCGGCCTCGTCGGCCTTGCGCCGGGCGCGCCGCATGTTCGAGCGAAACTTCGAGGAACGCCGCTGCATGTAGCCCTCGTAGCCCCCCTCGAGACTGGCGACGTGGCGCGCCATCGACGGCCCGATCCCGACCGCGTAGTTGGGTTGGAAGGCGCGCACGAGGTGCTGAAACTGCAGCGAATCCTCGAAGATCCCGGACAAAAACAGCATGTCCCAGCCGGTGTCGCGCCGCTGCAGGTGCGCCGCAAACTCGTCGACCAGCACCCGGACCTCCCGCCCGATCAGCGGAGCCGCCAACCCCCAGGAGGCCTCCATCGGCTGCAGGTACTCCCCGATGCGAGGGTGATCGCCCTTCGCCAGCGCGACGTAGCCCTCGCAGTTTTCTCCCCGGCACACCCACGGCTCGTGGGTCGGAAACAGGGCATCCAACGCCGGAAGCACCCAGTACGACGAGGAACAAAACCGATCGACCTCCGGCGTCTCGCCGACCAGCCGGTCGAACTCTCCCCGCGCCTCCCGAAATTGCTCCAACGTCAGACTCTCCATCCTTAGCGCCCCATCGTAACAGTCGCCTCGTCGTTCAGCGGCTTAGCAGCTCAACCGCTTGGCAGTTTAGCAGCTTAGCAGCTCAACCGTTCAACCGCTCAACCGCTTAGCTGCTGCCGTTGTTGACACTTCGTGCGCTGCGCGCTAACGCATACAGCCCCGATATTCCGAGTGAATTTAGGACGGATGTAAACGGTTCGGTTCACTCTACACAACTGGGCCTGCACACGACCTCCCTCCGATCGGCCTTTTGTGTGGTCTCGACCGGCCGTCCGGATTGCTATGGAATTCAAGAAAGTTCGATACATTTTCCCGAATCTGTTTACGCTGGCGAATATATTCGCCGGCGTGTACAGCATCAAACTTGCCCTCAACGCCCAGTCGGTCGACGAGATCGCCTTCGCCGCCTGGCTGATCGTCGCGGCGATGTGCTGCGATCTGTTCGACGGGCGGGTTGCGCGTCTGGCCGACGCCGAAAGCGAGTTCGGGGCCCAGCTCGACAGTCTCACCGACGCCATCAGCTTCGGCGTCGCCCCGGCGATGCTGATGTACGCCTTCGGCCTCGACGCTCTGGGCGCCCTCGGGGTGTTTTTCGCCTTCCTGTACACGGCCGGGGCGATCATGCGCCTGGCCCGGTTCAACTGCACGACCGACGCCGAGGAGGCGACCAAGTACTTCCAGGGGCTTCCCACGCCGCTGGCGGCCGGCACGGTCGTCTCGGTCGTCCTCGCGCACACCTCCGTGACCGGCAATTTCGCCACCGGCGCCTACTGGAACGTCGCCGCGATGAGCGTCCTTTTGGGGGGCCTGATGGTCAGCAACATCCGCTACCGGACGTTCAAAAAGATCGACTTTCGCGGCCGCGTCGTCGCCGTCGTCGTCGTACTGGCAGCGCTCGCTTCGGTGGTCGCCATCGTCGCCGAGCCGAGCGTCGCGATGGTCACCAGCATGGTGTTGTACATCGTCGTCGGACTCGGCGGCGGCATCGTCCACCTGACGCGCAAGATCTTCGGCGACGGCGCCGACGACGAGTCGATGCCCGACGACAGCATGCTGGTCGAGGCCCGCGACGATGAGTGAGGCCGCCATGGCCGATGACGAGACAATGACCTCCACCGCCTCCCTCTCCGATCGCCTCGACGAGACCCTCGTCGACATCATCGACCCGGAGCTGTGGGAGCGGATCCGGTCGATGGACGCCGGCCAAAACGAGTACGGCTATGATCCGTTCGGCTTCGAGCCCGAGTTTCTCAAGTACGTCGCGCCGGTCGCCAAGATCCTGTACGCCAAGTATTTTCGCACCGAGTGCCACGGGATCGACAACGTCCCCGACTCGGGGCGGGTGCTGATCGTGTGCAATCACTCCGGGCAGTTGCCGATCGACGGCCTGATCGTCGCCGCGGCGTGTCTGTTCGACCGCGAGGTCCCGCGCATGGCCCGCAGCATGGTCGAGCGGTGGGTCCCGACACTTCCGTTCGTCTCGTATTTTCTCGCTCGCTGCGGCCAGGTCGTCGGCACCCGCGAGAACTGTCGGCTTTTGCTGCGACGCGAGGGCTGCATTCTGGTCTTCCCCGAGGGGGCCGAGGGCGTCGCCAAGACCTACGATCGCGCCTACGAACTCGAGGAATTCGGCCTCGGCTTCATGCGCCTCGCCCTGCAGACCGACACGCCGATCGTCCCCGTCGGCGTCGTCGGCGGCGAGGAGCAGTTGCCGTCGGTCTGGAACTTCGAGTCGCTGGCGAAACTGCTGAACATGCCGGCCTTTCCGGTCACGCCGACCTGGCCGCTTCTGGGGCCGATCGGCGGGATGCCCCTGCCCGTCAAATACCACCTGCATTTCGGCGAACCGCTGCATTTCGAGGGGGCGTCCGACGACGAGGACCGGGCGATCCAGCGCAAAGTCGACCGGGTCCAAGACGCCATCGGCCGGCTGATCGACCGGGGACTCCGCCGGCGAAAGGGGGTGTTTTTTTGACCCGACTGCCGACCCAGCGCATCGCCATCACCGGCATCGGCGGCCATTTCGGCCGCGCGGTCGCCCGCCGCCTGCACCGCCACCACGAGATCATCGGCATCGACCGCCGCGACGTCTCCGGCCTGCCCAAGGACATCGACTTCGAGCACGCCGACATCCGACGCCGCAGCGTCGAGGACGTCTTCCGGCGCCGCGATCTCGACGCGGTCGTCCACCTCAACATCATGCACGACCCCCGCACCCACCAGGAGGAGCACCACGCGTTCAACATCGTCGGCACCCAGAAGATCTTCAATCTCTGTGCCGAGCACCGCGTCCCCAAGATCGTCGTCCTCTCGAGCGCCAACGTCTACGGGCCCGACCCGGCGAACAATCAGTTCCTCACCGAGGAGGCTCCGCTGATGGGCGGCCAGAATTTCGGGCAGATCCGGGATCTGATCGCGCTGGACATGTTTTGCAACACCTTCTTTTGGCGCCACCCCGAAATCGAGACGGTCATCCTGCGGCCCGTCCACATCGTCGGGCGCGTCAACAACGCCCCGAGCCGCTTTCTGCGCCTCGAGCGCCCGATCACGATCCTGGGCTTCGACCCGATGGTCCAGCTCATCCACGCCGAGGATCTGGTGACGGCCCTGGAGCATTCGCTGATGCCGGGCGTGCGCGGAGTCTTCAACGTCGCCGGGCCGAGCCCCGTCCCGCTGTCACTTCTTCTGGACAAACTCGACCGGGATCCGGTACCGCTGCCGGAGCCGATTGCCCGCGGGATCCTGGAGGCGGGCTGGTCGCTGAAGTTGAGCGACTGGCCGGTCCCCGAAGTCGACCACATCAAATACGTCTGCATGGTCGACGATTCGCTCGCTCGCGAGCAGCTCGGCTTCTCGCACGAGTACTCCGTCGACGACATCCTCGACGAGGTCCGGTCGATGCCGCTCCTGTAGAGGGGCGGCGCGTGCACGGAAGCGAGCGGGGTGGGGGCGGGACGACGATCGGCGAGAGGCCTGCGAGCCTCGGGGCGTGGATTGGTGATGGATGACGTAGTGAGGAAGTCCCCATGGCGGAAGACGACGACCAGATCGATCTCGACAAGGCGGTCTATACGACCTTCGAGATCGCCGAGATCTGCCACGCGAACATCACGTCGGTCAAAAACTGGATCCGCGAGGACGACGACGTCGAATTCCACGAGACGCCGGGGGGGCACAAGCGGCTGGCGCGCGACCAGTTGATCGCGTTTTTGAACAAGCACGACATGCCCAACCCCTTTCTCGAGCGGCGGCGCAAGCGGCTGTTCGCCCTCTCCGCCGACGAGGCGCTCGAGGAGCGGCTCCGCCGGCAGTTCGGCGAGGTGCACCGCTACGAGACGACCTCCGATCCGGTCTACGCACTGCTCAAGATCGGCTGCTGGCACCCCGACGCCGTGATCGTCGAGACCGCCATCCCTCAGTTCGACGCCGCCCGGTTTTGCCACTGCCGCGATCGGCTCGTCGATTTGCGGCCGCTCGAGGTGGTCGTCGTCTGCAATCCCGAAGTCGACGACGAGGCCGAGCTGCGCGAGGCCGGCGCCGATTACGTCGTCGACGGCGCCGAGGGCGACGAGGCGATCGTCGACGCCCTGCAGCGAATTCTCTTCTGAACGGCAGCCGCTCAGCAGCTGCCGTATCAATGCCTCCGCGCCTTCACGCTGATCGCATCCCCCGCCACACTCTCGTCGATCACCTCGAAGCCCGTCCGCTCCAGCCGGTCGTGCAACTCCTCGCGGTCGAACCAGTGGAACTGACTGGGGATCTCGGCGAGTCGCTTGAGCGTCCGCTCGATGCGCCCGTCGCCGGCCAGAAACGTCCCGATTACACACAGCCCGCCGGGTTCGAGCACCCGGCCGAAATTGCGCAGCGCCTCGTCGACGTCGTCTATCAGGTGCAGCGCGCCGGCACAGTGGAGCCGGTTGAACGTCTCCCGCCCGACCGGAATCCGCCCGGCGTCGCCCCGGATCAAAAACACCCGGTCGTTGAGCCCGTCGCGGCGCAGATACTCCCGGGCCCGCTCGAGCATCGGCCAGGAGATGTCCATCCCGACCACCAGCGAGGTCTCCTCGTAGCCGCTGGTCGATGCCGCGATCGTCTCGGCGAAATGGCGCGTGAAATTCCCCGTCCCGCAGGCGACGTCGAGGACGACCGACTCCTGGTCCATCTCGAGCATTTCGGCCGCCAGCTCCTTCTCTTGCTCCATCGTCCGATCGGAGACCAGCGAGGTGAGCCGCGGGCGCATCACCTGCTCGTAAAACCGCGAGTACAGGCGGGATTCCATCACCCGCTGGGCGAGCCCGCCGGTCTTGACGTCGGCTGGCGCCAGGTCCGCCACGCCGGCGTGGATCGTGTACTCTCGCCGACAGGCCGTACACGTCAGCGTCGCCGGCGTCCGATCGAAGGTGTCGTGCCCGCAGGCCGGACATCTGAGACGCTCGACGAACCGATCGATCCGCGGCTTCGGACGCCGGTGGCGCGGATCGGTCCCTCCCCCCGCCGGCTCGAACGACTCGACCGTCTCGTCGTTTTGCGTCGACGGCTCGCTCCCCTCGCTGCCCGCGTCGTCCGGGCCCCCGGCTTCCCCTCGGTCGAGCTGCTTGACGCCGGTTTCGCCCCCGGTTTCACCCCCGGAATCGCCCGCCCCGCCGCCCGACGTCTCCTCCGGCTCGGGGTCCGCCTCGAGCAGCCCTCGCGCCGACTCCAGCATCTCCGCCTCGCGCTTCTCGCCGATCCCGTCCAGCTCCCGGATCCACCCGCCCTCGGCGGCCTCCGCGAGATCGCGCAGATTCCGGATCGACAGCTCCCCGTACAGTTGCTCGGCGACGGCGGGACCGACGTACTTGACCTGCTGCAGTCGTTCGCGGATTTGCTCGGGATCTTCACTCATCGTCACTACCTCGCCAGTACCCTCTGAACAGTCAGAATGGCGGATGTTTGTGGACGTCTCCGGCGCTGTCAATGCGGCTCCCCCTCCAACCAACCGTCCGATCGTCCGACCGTCCGGCCGTCCGATTGTCCGCTCGTCCGACCGTCCGACCGTCCGATTGTCCGCTCGTCCGACCGTCCGACCGTCCGATTGTCCGACCGTCCGATTGTCCGATCGTCCGATTGTCCGATTGTCCGATTGTCCGATGCCGTACGCCTACCTCCGACCCACAACCACTCGATCGTGCTCCGCGTAATCCTCGACCACCTCGATCGCCTCGAAGCCCGCCTGCTCGAACATCCCTCGCACCGGCTCGCCCTGGTCGTGGCCGATCTCGACGACCAGCCAACCCCCCTCCGCGAGCCACTCCGGCGCCCCCGGCACCAGCCGCTCGAGGACCGCCAGGCCGTCGGGACCGGCGAACAGCGCCTCGTCCGGCTCGTGATCGCGCACCGCCACTTCGACCTCCGCCTCGCCGCCCTCGGCGACGTACGGCGGGTTCGAGACGATCACCTCCAGGGGCGCCCACTCCTCCGGTAGTGCCTCGTACAGATCGCCCTCGAACAGGTCGATGCGATCGCCGAGTCCCTGCCGCTCGACGTTGCGAGCCGCCAGCTCCAGCGCCTCGGCCGATCGGTCGGTCGCCGCGATCCGCGCCGCCGGCAACTCCTCCGCCAGCGCCAGGGCGATCGCGCCGGTTCCGGTGCCGATGTCCGCGATCCGCACGCTCGCGTCGCTCCCCCCGAGCTTCTCGAGCGCCACCTCGACGACGACCTCCGTCTCCGGCCGGGGAATCAGCGCCCGATCGTCGGTCTCGAGTTGCATCTGCCAGAACTCCCGGTGGCCGACCAGATGGGCGACCGGCTCCCCGGCCGCCCGCCGTTTGACCAGCCGGCGGTAGGCAGTGCGCGTCTGCTCGTCGACCTCGGTGTCGAAACGCGCATACAGCTCCACGCGGTCGAGATCGAGCACGTGCCCGAGCAACAGATCGGCGTCGAGCCGCGGCGTCTCGGTCACCCCCCGATCGTCGAAAAACCCGGTCGTCCAGCGCAATAGCTTCAGGACCGTCCACGGCGGCCCCAGATCACCGGGGCCGAGTTCTTTTTCGCGTGTCATCTCGCTCCTCGAGACCTGCGATCGCACTCGCAGGGAATTGGGACACCGTTTCGCCTGTGGTACATTCCCGGGCGGGCTCACTCTCATAGTCGATTCGGTCCAGCTCTGAAAAGGGGCGTCATGGCAGCTCGATCCTCGGGGGCTCGTTCCGCGCTCGTCGTCATCGAGGGGCTCGACGGCGCGGGTACCACCACCCAGACCCGGCGGCTGGTCGAGGCGCTCGACGCCCGCGGCCTCCCCGTCACCCGGACCCGCGAGCCCTCCGACGGACCGGTCGGGATGCTGATCCGCCAGATGCTCTCCGAACGTGTCGTCGCGCCCGACGGCGAGGGCGGCCACCGGCCCGTCGACGACGAGGTGCTGGCCCTGCTGTTCGCCGCCGACCGTCTCGACCATCTCGACGCCGAGATCGTGCCGGCCCTCGAACGCGGCCGGCTGGTGGTCACCGACCGCTACTATCACTCGAGCCTCGCTTACCAGAGCGACACCCGCCCCGACGGCGCGATCGATACGAGCTGGGTGCGGACGCTCAACGAGCGGGCCCGGGAGCCCGACCTGACGATCTTTCTCGACGCCTCCCCCGAGGTCTGCCTGCAGCGGCTCGAGACCCGCGGGCGCCGCGACATCTTCGAGAGCCCCGACGAACTCGCCGCCCTCGCCGACCGCTACCGTGCCGTGCTGGCGGAACTCGAGGCCGCCGGCGAGACCCTCGTCCGCCTCGACGCCGAGGCCTCCCTCGAGGACGTCCAGGCACGCATTCTCGAGGAAGTCGAATCTCACGTCGACCTGTCGCAATGGCAGTGATGCTTTCCCCGCCCCGCACACCTCGTCGATCCCCGGGGGGCCGGGCACCGCCCCTGCCATCACGACCCGACGGCTCGCGTTTCCCGTCCCGCCGGATGTCCGCCGGGAGAACATCACCGGGCCGGCCGCCACATTCTTGCACGCTCCACCGACTTGCAGTATGACTCCCCGCGTTGTCGATCCGAGTGATCACACGCCCCCGGGCTCGCCGGCCGTCGAACTCTACGGTTTGCCCCTGACCTCTCCAGGCGATGAACGCTCTCATTGAAGACGCCATTTCGCGGTTCGTCCACCGGTTCGTGGCCCGCTACTACGTCCGGATCACGCTGATCAGCGTGCTGGTCACCGCCGTCGCCGTCTGGGTGATCGCCACCCAGTGGAACATCAACAGCGACTTCCGGGCGCTCCTCCCGCAGGACTCCGAGGCCGCCGCCGCGATGCAACAGGTCGGCGAGCGGGTCGGCTCCGGCTCCGCGCTGTTCGTCGTCGTCGATTCGCCGGACATGGAGGCGAACAAACGATTCGCGGCCGATTTCGCCGAACAACTGCGCGAGATGCCCTCGGTCGCGCTGGCGCACTTTCACAACGAGCGCGACTTTTTCGACGAACGCCGCCTGTTGTTTCTCGAACGCGACGACCTCGAGACCCTCCGCGAGCGGATCGCCGACGAGATCGAGGCCGAAAAAAAGGAGGCCAACCCGCTTTTCGCCTCGCTCGACGACGAGGAGGACGAAGGCGACGAGTTCGTCGAGACCGACGACATCCGGGCCAAATACGACCACCAGGCCCAGCGCCAGCCCGAGTATTTCATCGCCGAGGACGGCTATTCGCTGACGATGATCGTCCGGTTCACCGAATCGTCGACCGACATGGCCGCCACCAATGCCCTGATCCGCAAGGTCAAACAGACCGGCCGCCAGCTCGATCCCGACTCCTACAACCCGAAGATGACCCTCGAGTACGGCGGCGGGCTGATCAACCGCCAGGACGACTACGGGGCGATCCTCTCCGACATCAAATCCTCGGCGCTTTTCACCCTGCTCGGATTGCTTTTCGTCATCTCGCTGTATTTCCGGCGCGTCCGGGCGACCGCTCTGATCATGATCCCGCTGGTGATGGGCGTCGCCTGGACTCTGGCGCTGGCCTTTTCGGTCTTCGGCGAGCTGACGACCGTCTCGGTGTTCATCTTCGCGATCCTGCTCGGCCTCGGGATCGACTACTCGATCCACCTGTTGAGCGGCTACGATCACGCCCGCCTCGAGGGGCGCCGCCCGCTCGAGGCCCTCGTGCGTACCTACCAGGGCGTCGGCAGCGCCACGACGATCGGAGCGATGACGACCTTTGCGACCTTCGTCGTCCTGTCGTTCGCCGATTTCCGGGGGCTCAGCCAGTTCGGTCAGGTCGCCAGCACCGGCGTCGCCTTCACCCTGACGGCGATGATCGTCGTCCTCCCGTCGCTGATCCTCACCTTCGACGATCTCGTCCCCCACGACATCGAACACCGGATGAACGGCGACAAGACCATCACGCCGTTCGTCTCCAAGCGCCAGATCGGCGAGTTCGCCCCGTATGCGGTCGGCCTGGCGATGCTGTTTTCCGGCCTGGCGATCTCGCAGTACGACCAGCTCGGCTTCGAGGAGGATTTCCGCAGCCTCGGCCACGTCGAGTGGCCGTGGGAGCGGGTCGACGGCAACCCGAGCTCCGAGGCCGCCCAGAAGGATGCCCGCCACAGGGCCAGCGAGCGTGCCGACGCCGTCCGGAAATCCGCCCTGCTTCGCCGCCGGGCGATCGCCCCCGACAGCTACGAAAAGGTCCGCCTCCACGAGACGACCGAAGAGAAATTCGAGTCCGCCGTCGACGGCCGCCGCTCCTCGACGCCGACCGTCCTGCTGTTCGACGACCGCGCCGCGGCCGACCGGGTGACCGACTACATGCGCCGGCTCAATCGCAACGGCAAACTCGACACCATCGATTCGGTCGCCTCCGCACACGCCTTCGTGCCGGGCAGCCAGAAGGAGCAGCGCCGCCGCCGCGAGGAGCTCGACAAAATCGAGCGACTCCTGAACGAGGAGGACCTGTCGTTTCTCGACGACGACGAACAGGAGCGCCTCGAGGAGTTTCGCGGGCGGCTCGACGCCGAACCCTTCGGCCTCGCTGAGCTTCCGACCTGGACGAAACGCCTGTTTCGCGAGGCCGGCGAAAACCCTCACGAGGTCTCCCCGGGCGAGTCCTTCGCCTACGAATACGTCGTCTACGTCAACGAGGGGATCGACCAGATGGAGGGGACCGAGGCGCGTCGGTTCCTCCGTCAACTCCAGCAGGTCCGCAAAGAGACCGGCGCGGATTTCCAGATCGGCAGCCAGTCGTACATCTACGTGCAGATGCTCGACGAGATTAAGCGCGACGGCCTCAAGATGATCTCGATCGCGCTGGTCCTCGTGCTGGTCATCCTCGGGCTCGCCTTCCGCAGCCCGCTGCGGGGCCTGGTCGCGATGACGCCGCTGATCCTGGGGGGGATCTGGATGTTCGGCATGCTCGCTTTTCTCGGCATCCGACTCGACTTTTTCAACGTCATCATCATCCCCGTCGTCATCGGCATCGGCGTCGACGCCGGCGTGCACTTTTACCGCCGGTACCTCGAGCGCGGCCGAAGCTCGGTCGCCGTCGTCACCCGGACGGTCGGCTCGGCGGTGACCATGGCCTCGGTCACCTCCGGGATCGGCTTCGGCGGCCTCGCCATCACCGACCACGGCGGCCTCTCCTCGATCGGCCACCTCGCCATCGTCGGCATCTCGACCACCCTCGTCGCCACCCTCCTGGTCACCCCCGTCATCCTCTGGGCCGTCGAACACTACGACGTCGACTGGCTCCTCCCCCGCGAAAGCGACCTCGCCAACTAGCTCCGAACTCACCGCTTTCTCCCCCTTTACTCCCGCCACACCCCCGCCTTATCGTGCCGGCGCCCCACGGACGGGGCCCAGCCGACATGCACGTTGACCACGGACGGTGCCGTATGCTCCGCGATCGCTTTTCCCGACTGCTCGAACAACTCCTCGCTGACCGCCTCGAGGCCGTCGACCTGCAGCTCGACGCCGACGGCGACGTGCGCGCCTCGGTTCGACTGCTCGCCAACGCGCTGCTGAACCTGGCCTCGAGCGTCGGTCCCGGCGCCCTCGATGCGCTCCGCCGGGTGACGCCGTGGCTCGAGGTCTTCCTGCGCCGCGAACTCGAGGGCGGGGCCGGCGAGTCGTCCCGGCTCCCACCGACCGCCGAGGCGCTCGACCGCGCCGACGGCCCGCTCGAGGACCGACTCGCCGAGGCCGCCCGCGACGCCGGGCGCCTCGACGAGCTTCGCGAACTGCCCGACGCCGAGTTCGCCGACCGCCTCGTCCGCGAGACCCGCTCGGCGAAGCTCGTCTGCCGCGCCGTCGCCTGCGGAGAGCCGGCCGGGCTCGGCGAGCGCGCCCGGCGGCTGTTCCCCCCGATCGCCGACGCCGGCCCGCGCGATGCGACCGGCGCCCTCGACATCCTCGAGCAGCTCGAGGCCGGCCGCGAGCACGCGCTCCATCTCGACCCCGACGCCCTCGGCGGGGAGGCGCGCCGCTTCGAGACCAGCCTGGCGGCGAACATGGACCGCCAGGGCATGTCGCCGGCCGTCCGCGCCGCACTCGCTTTCGGCCCCTGCGGCGACGACGAGTTGGCCGCCCGGCTGTTCGCCGCGCCGCTGTTCCGCGAGCAGCCCGAATTGGCGGAGCTGGCCGGCGCACTTGCTGCCAACCGCGGCCGCGCGGCCCGCTATCTGCGCGGCGGCGCACCGCTCGAGCACCTGGCCGGCTGGGCCGACTACCTGCGATCGGGGTGCCGCGAACTCGCGCGACGCCGCGACGTCTCGTATCGCGAGGCCGTCAGCTTCGCCCACTTTTGCTTCCACCTGACGAACGTCTGCGAGCTGGCCGCCCGCGACGCCCGTCTGACCGACGAGGTCCGCGACGGGCTGATGGCCGTCGAGGACGAGCTCAAGGAATTCGCGCTCGCCGGCCGGCGCTCGAGCCTCGCCGACGGTGTCTCCGATCTCCCGAGCTACGACGCGCACCGCTGGGCCTCGAGCCCGCCCGCCGCCTACCTCGGCGACCGCCTCGCGCGACTCGCCGGCGCCTGGCGCCATCCCGTCGAGCGCGGCCCGATCGGCACGCCGCCCCGCCTCGACGACGCCCTCGAGGCGGCCGCCGCCGACGTCGGGCGCGAGGCCGACGCCTCGACCCGCGAGGCGCTCGCTCGCGCCCTCCGGCGGATGCGCCTCACCGGGATCGACGCACTCGCTCCCCTCGACCTCGACGAGATGGCACGTCTGCTCGCACTCGCTGCCACCTACGCCCGCGACCTCCCCGGCCTCGATGTCACCGACGGCTTCTGGCTCGACCTCTCCGGACTCCCGGACGCCGACGGCGCCTCCCGGGGAGTCGCACGCCGCGCCCTCCGAGAGCTCCTGCAGGGAAGGGCGCTCGACGAGATCGTCGGCGGCCGCGGCGAACCCGACACCCCCGACGGCGTCGGACTCGTCGGCGACGTCTCCGCCGACCCCGACGACGAGCCGGCCGGCGACGCCCCGACCCTCCGGCTTCACCTCGAACTCGACGCCGAATCGACCGCGCTCCTCTCGCTGCTCGAAGACGCCTTCGACGGCTCCGACGACGACTCCACCGGCCGCCTGCACGCCGAACTACGCCAAAAAGTCCGCGCCCACTTCGACGACACTCCCCCGCCCGACGACCACTCCTCCCCCGCCGCCTAACACCCAGGATCCGGCGAGGGAAGCGCAACCCGAGGCCCACCGAGTCGCCCGGGCCCGTCGGGGAGGGGAGCGCAACCCGAATGCGAAGGGGAGCGAAGCGCAACCCGAGGCCCACCGAGCCGCCCGCGCCCGCCGGGGAGGGAAGCGCAACCCGAACGCGAAGGGGGGCGAAGCGCAACCCGAGGCCCACCGAGTCGCCCGGGCCCGCCGGGGAGGGAAGCGCAACCCGAACGCGAAGGGGGGCGAAGCATAGCGAAAGCCCCCCGGAGCACCCCACAGAGTCTGTTTGTCATTTTTACTGGCCCCGGGCGAAGCGCAGCGCAGCCCGGGGAGACAAGACGCCCCCACACCCCCAACCTGGTCTCACCAGGTTCGTGGGGCGGCGAGGCCCCCGCACTATCCTCGGATCTCCCGCAGGATTTCCCGCGCCACCCGCACCTTGATCTCCCGGTCCGACCCCACCAGCCGCTCGACGACCTCGTCGATCTCGTCGTCGCGCGCCCCCGCCGTCGCCGCCACGCTCCGGGCGTGCAGCGCCATGTGCCCCCGCTGGATCCCCTCGGTCGCCAGCGCCTTGAGCGCCCCGAGATTCTGCGCCAGCCCCACCGCCCCGATCACCTCGCCGAGCTGCTGCGCCCCCGCCACGTCGAGTATCTCGTGGGCCACCTCGACCGTCGGATGCAGCCGGGTCGGCCCGCCGACCGTCCCGAGCTGCACCGGCACCGTCAGCCGCCCGACCAGCTCCCCGCCCTCGTGCCGCCAGGTCGCCATCGGCCGGTACTGGCCCCCCTGACAGCAGTACGCGTGCGCCCCGGCCTCCAGCGCCCGCCAGTCGTTGCCCGTCGCGATGCACACCGCCCCCATCCCGTTCATTACACCCTTGTTGTGCGTCGCCGCCCGGTACGGATCGACCTCCGCGAATTCGCTCGCTTCGGCGATGCCCTCGGCGACCTCCGCCCCCGAAAACTCCTTCCAGCCGAGCTCCTCGTCCGGCAGCCGACACGTCGCGTGCACCAGCCGCCGGTCCGCCAGGTTCGACAAAATCCGAAGCGACACCCGGCCTCGCGTCTTCTCCTCGACCGCCGGCGCGATCCCCTCGACCATCGAATTGACGAGGTTCGCCCCCATCGCATCGCAGACGTCGACCAGCAGGTGCACGACCAGCATCTCCGAGCCGTCCTCCCGGCTCAGCACCCGCACCTCGAGATCCTCGGCGCCCCCGCCCCGCTCGACCATCGCCGGATGCAGCTCGTTCGCCCGCGCCAGAAGCGCCGAGCGCGACTCCAGCACCCGCTCGCGCGCCGCCTCGACGTCCCCGCAGTCCAGCACCTGGATCTGGCCGATCATCAGCGACTCCTCGCACCGCGCCTCGAATCCCCCGGCCCGGCGCACGATCTTCGCCGAATGACTCACCGCCGCGATCACGCTCGGCTCTTCGATCGCCATCGGCACCACGTAGTCCCGCCCGTTGATCCGGAAGTTCAACCCGAGGCCCAGCGGCAGCTCGAAAGTCCCGATGGCGTTTTCGACCATCTGATCGGCCGTCGCGAAATCGAGCCCGCCGCCCGGCTGCCCCGTCAGCCGCTCGACCGCCTCGTCGCCGAGAAACCCCCGCTCCCGCAACACCTCCAGGCGCTCCGCGCGGTCGAGGTCGTAAAACCCCGGGATCCGGCTGTTACGGGCCCCCTCCCCGCCGGCGTGGTCGTCTGATGCCTCGTCACTCATACTGCTCTCGCGGGTGGCTTGGATACTGCTCGAATACTGCGTGGATACTCGTGGGTACTGCGGGTGAAAAATGCGTGGACGGGCCGGGACATGTTCGTGAAGGGGGTTGGATGTTCAAATCCCCGTGAACACTCCCGTCGTCAGTTCGCCCACAACTAAACCTCTCGGGAACTGCTCGTCAACTCCCGGCCTCGCCTCGATGCCCGCCGCTCCCCACCCGCCCCCACGGGCCGCCCCGAACCGCTCGCTGTTTTCGCCGTCGACGAGAGCCTCGCCGCCCGCCCGACAACGCCCCCCGCCCACCGGACCTCACCATCCCCAATCTCCGACCTCCGATTTCCGATCTCCGATCTCGGATGTCTTTCGCTTCCAGATTTCCGATCTCCGATCTCAGATGTCTTTCGCCTCCACGACGCTTGCATCCACCCTCCGCCGAAATTAACGATGGGGGGCGACCGTTTCAGATACGCCACTTTCTCTTTCTTCTCGAACCGACGTTGTTCTCATGGAGACTCAAGTCGAAGAATCGGCGGGCGGAGTGCTGATACGCCCCCGAGATGCCGAAAATCACGCCTGCCTGATCAAGGTGCGCACCCGCGGCGGCAACGCGACCTGGCGGCTGCCCAAGGGCGCGATCGAGGAGGGCGAAACCCCGAAAGAGGCCGGCCTGCGCGAGACCCGCGAGGAGACCGGCTGCCGAGGCGAGGTGCTCAGCGAGGTCAGTGACATCGAATACTGGTATACTCGCCGCGACGACGAGACCGACGAAAAGATCCGGATCCGCAAACACGTCCGCTTTTTCGTCATGAAATTCCTCGGCGGCTCGGTCGACCAGCACGACGACGAGGTCGAGACCGCCGAGTGGTTCCCCCTCTCCGAGGCCGTCCACAAGATCAGCTACGACGCCGAACGCCAGGTCCTCCAGGAGGCGATCTACGCCTGGGACGCTCACCTGTACCGCCAGGGCTTCAACGACGACGACGTCGACGACGCCAAAGCCTCGTAGGTGAACCGCAGAGGCGCAGAGAATCGCAGAGGAAAAAAGGCGGGGAGACAAAAAACGACGGGATGGGATTCTGGGCGTGGGGCCGCTGACATTCGGGAAACTCTCGGAGATCGTCGGGTCGATCGCCATCCGCCCGGATGCCCTCCCGACACCACCAGCCCCCACTCGAAAGCTTCCCACACGCCACCAACCCCCACCCCCAAACCCAACCCGCCGTTTTTTACCTCTCAGCCCGATCTTGCCGACCCCTGCCCGACCCGAAAGCTTCCCCCA
>CAZRLK010000118.1:0-16069 GCA_964600555.1 uncultured Bradymonadales bacterium | reverse complement strand
TGTGGACGAAGCACAAGGACGGGTTGACCGAAACGCATAGGAGAACGCAAAGAACCCGAAGGCGTCCTCGGGCTCTCGGCGGTCCGGGTCAGTTACGCCAAGCTCGCCAAGATCGCCAAGGCGCCAAGGCGTCCTCGGGCTCTCGATCGGACTCACGCGATCGAGGCACCGGCCCGGGAGACGCCGTCTCCCGGGAGGTCGCCGCAACCGGAGCGCAGTGAAAAGCCTGGAGTTCGGCTTTTCATCTGCGTCCGCATGCGGCGACCCGGGCGGCTTCGCCGCCGGCCGGTGCCGTCGGTCGGGGGAGGTGCGCCGGCGTGGTTTTGGGTTTCTTGGCGTCTTGGCGTCATGGCGTCTTGGCGAATGGGACCGAAGCCGCCGACGCTCCAAGATAGGGGGTTCTGGCGAGGCCACTGACGCTCCAGGATGGGATTCTGGCGAGGGGAGGAAGCACGAGATAAAAAACCCCGCGGTGCCACGAGGGGCGCCGCGGGGTCTCGGTTTTACGTCACCTCACGTTCCCGACTTCAGGTACGGGCGTGGGGGAACTCGTAGTTTTTCGCCGACTCGAGGTTCTGGGCGACGTCCTCCCAGTCGACGATGTTCCAGAAGTTGTCGACGTACTCGCCGCGGCGGTTCTGGTATTTGAGGTAGTAGGCGTGCTCCCAGACGTCGAGCACGAGGATCGGAATCGCCGAGGCGAACAGCTGTTTCTGGTGGTTTTCGACCCCGAGCGTCGTCAGGTGCTCCCCGCCCGGCTCCCAGACCAGCATGCCCCAGCCCGACCCCTCGATGGCGCCGGCGGCGGCGGTGAACTGGTCTTTGAAGTTGTCGAAGCTGCCGAAGTCGTGCTCGAGCTGGTCGGCGAGGTCGCCGCCCGGCTGGCCGGACTCTTCGGCGGGGCACAGGTTGTTCCAGAAGACGGTGTGGTTGAAGTGGCCGGCACCGTTGAAGGCGAGCTGGCGCTCCCAGTGGCGGATGTCGTCGAAGTTGCCACTGTCGCGGGCCTCGGCGAGCTGTTTTTCGGCACTGTTCAGCCCGTCGACGTACCCCTGGTGGTGTTTGTCGTGGTGCAGCCGCATCGTCTGCTCGTCGATGTACGGCTCGAGGGCGTCGTAGGCGTACGGCAGATCCGGAAGCGTATGTTCGCCGACATGGTGAGACATGGATGATCCTCCTGCATTGGGGTCAATTTCGCAATTTCACGCGACATCACGCAGCGCACCGGGAAGTTAACCGGGACCACCCGAGTGTCAAGCGCTCGGACCCGCATGACTGGCGGGCGAGCGGGGAGCGGACCACGCCGCGCGGAGAGGGTGCGATGCGTCGTTGTCCGCCGTCGATCGGACAAAGAGCAAGGGGTGATTTGCAGTTGGGAAAGAATCCCTCCACGATCGGAGTGGATTCCTCCATGCTGTGACACGAGTGTCCGAGATGTTCCGGGAAAACAGGGAGGAGACCGGAGCTCGACGGGTGGATCGGGGATTGCATTGACATAATGGCCGAGAGAGACGACGAGACGACCACCACGAGAAGTCGAGACGATGTCGAACCGACGAGACGACGAGAGAGACCGACTGGAGCCGGCCCGCGCACTGTTGCACCCGGCGTGGCTCGGGGCCTTCGCGGTGTTGTTGCTCAACGACCACGTGCTCAAGGCGACGCTGGAGATGCCGTGGGTGACGGGCAAACTGAGCGACGTCGCCGGGTTGCTGGTCGCCCCGGTGTTGCTGGCGGCGATCCTGCGGGTACGGCGGCTGCGCGGGGTCGTCCTCTCGGCACTTGCGGTCGGCGCGGTCTTCGCCGCGATCAACCTCTCGCCGGCCGCCGCCGGACTCTGGGACGGAGCGATGGCGACGGTCGGCTTCGAGTGGGTCACCCACACCGATCCGACCGACTGCCTCGCGCTCGGCGTCCTGCCGTTTTCGATCCTTATATTTATTACGCGTATGCGCGAGCCGTGGCATCACCCGACCGAGCGTGTGGCGGCCGCGGGCCTCGCCCTGGCCGGCCTGCTCGGGTGTGCCGCCAGCGGTCCGCCGCCGGACGACCCGCAAAACCCCGAGTTTTCGGCCCGGCTCGCGCTGTTGAACAAGACCCACGAGCTGCAGGTCTTCCAGATCCGTCAGCTCGACGACACCATCTCGGCCGACTGCGATCGCGTCGCCGAGGCGCCCCAGGAGTATCTGCGCGCCGAGGCCTTCGGCGAGCCGGTCCGCTGGGAGCTGTTCTCCGGGCAACGCATCCCGGTCACCACTCAGGGGAGCGATATTTTCAGGACCGAACCCCCACCCGTACTCGGCGAGGATGAGTGCCGGGCCACCCGCATCACCCTCGAGACCGCCGACGATATCATCGTCTTCTGGGGCGGCGAACTGGAGCCGAAGATGTTCCGGCACCGGGCCGAAAAAGACAAAGGCGAGCTCGGGGGAGCCCAGACGATCGCGCTGACCGGCGATTACAGCGACGCCGACGACAGCGAGGTGCGCGAGTTCGGCTGGCAGCCGTGCCTCGACGACGACAGGTGCGGGCGGGAGGGTCGCCAGGCGGCGGCCGAGATTCCCGAGGGAGCGAGCTACGCCTGGCAGCAGCAGGGCGACGGGACTCGCCATTTTTATCCGATTCCGGGTCGCACCGAACGCGCCCGGGACCAGGCGCCGCGCCGGTGCCGCAACGACCTCGAGCGCGCCGGCCTCGCCTGGGAGCCGATCCGCGAGCGGCGCTGGTGCATCCAGGGGCTCGAGCGCGGCGAGGACGGCTGCCATCTGCTCGAGTTGCGCGCCCCCGACCGGATGGACGGTGCCGACAGCGAGCCGACCCGCCGACTCGTCTGCGCCCCCTGGTCGGCGATGCGCACGCTCTCGCCGGTCGGGGACGGCAAACACGTGTTCGTCGAGCCCGAGGCCTTCGAGCAGCCGGGCGAGTACGGTGGTCTCCAGATCGACTACCAGGTCCAGAGCGACGAGGGGAACGTCGCCGATACCGGGACCGTCGCGCTTTTGTACGGCACGGCGGTCGAGGAGCTGGTCGTCGAGGGCGCCGAGGTCGAGCCGAAGGAGGGCTGCGGGCCGATTCCGGCGGCGTGCGGCCAGGCGGAGGTGGCGGGGGAGCTGACGATCGGGAGCTCGAGCGCCCCGCTGACGGCCGGGGAGTCGGCCCCGATCTCCGAGCAACCGGAAGCGAGCGTCCACCTGATGCGGGCGTTCGAACGCCCGGTGGTCCGGACCAACGACTCGTGCGGCGCCGACGACGCCCCCGTCGCCGCGAGCTTTCCCGAACAACCCTCGAGTTACGGGTACCTGGAGGTCGCCATCGTCGCCGACCGCCAGGGCGGCGCCACCCCGTGAGCCCGGCTCGCCGGCTCACCGCGACTGTTCGATGCACCACGACGTGTTCGCGAGATCCACAGACTGCACGACTTCGATGCGAGGCAACGCCATGTTTTCGACCCGCGACAGATCACAGACGGACGCTTCGAGCGGCTCGCCGCGTCGATCGCTTCACCTGGCGGCGTGGACGGTGCTGCTGGCCGGCCTGACGTTGGCCGTCGCCTCGGGCTGTGCCGCCTCCGACGAGGCGGCGTTTGCCGGCGCGGCGGATTCGTCGAACGGAGGCGGCGGCAGCGGCGTCGGCCAGTCGGGGGCCCAGGATTTCGGCCGCTTTCGCGGCCTGATCGAAGACGGCCAGCTTCCCTCGCCGGACACGCTCGATTCGGTCGGCTTTTTCAACGAGCACAAATTCGAGCTGCCGGACCCGACCTGCGGGGAAGACGTCTGCCTGCACGGGATGTTCGGCGTGCAGGGCAATATGATCGACGGGTCGAACTGCACGATGGTCGCCATCGGGTTCAACACCGCGCTGCGGCCCGACGACTTCGAGCGGCCGCCGCTCAACCTCGCGATCGCCGTCGACACCTCCGGGTCGATGAACGGTCAACCTATCGAGTCGGTCAAACACGGGCTCGAGCGGATGGCCGACCAGCTCGGGCCCCAGGACCGCGTCTCGATCGTGACCTACTCCTCGGAGGCGGAGGTGGCCGTCGAGTCGACGCCCGGTGAGGACCCGGCCCGGCGGGACCTGGTCGAATCGGTCCGCTCGATGTCGGCCAACGGCCCGACCAACATCTACGGCGGGCTGAATGCGGCCTTCCAGCAGGTCGAAAAATACTCGAGCGACGATCGTCAAAACCGCGTGATGCTGCTGTCGGACGGACAGGCGACCTCGGGCATCCAGGACAACGACCGGATCATCGAGCTCGGCCGAACGCACACCGAACAGGGCATCGGGGTGACGACGATCGGGGTCGGCAACGAGTTCGACCTCGATCTGATGCAGGCCCTGAGCGAAAACGGCGCCGGGAACTTCTATTTCCTGGAGGATCCGGCGGCGGTCGAAGAGGTGTTCGTCGAGGAGGTCTCGACGTTTCTGGTGCCGCTGGCGGAGCAGGTCAACATCCACTTCGAGGGACGGCGCGCCTACCGGTTTCGGGCGGCGTACGGGACGCGCAACTGGACCGGCGACGAGCGCGATGCGACTATCCCGATTCCGGCGCTGTTCAGGGCGACCCGCACGAGCGTCGACGACCCGGGTCCGGGGGGCGGCCGGCGGGGCGGGGGCGGGATCATGCTGCTCGAGCTGGTGCCGACGCCCGAGACCGACGTGTTGCGCAACACGCCGGCCGGCTCGGAGGTCGGCGAGCTGACGATGACCTACCGCGAGCCGGATACCGGCGAGACGATCCGCCAGTCGACGACGATCGAGAACCCGCTCGAGCCGGCGGCCGCCCCGGAGGAGGGCGAGTTTTCGACCGACACCGTCGAAAAAGCCTTCGTGGCGCTGAACATCTTCGCCGGCTTCCGGATGGCGACCGACCGGGCGATGCGGGGGGCCGCGGGTTCGGCGCTCGACATTCTGGAGCCGCTGCACGAAAATGTCGTCGAGTGGCTCGGCGACAACCCCGACGAGGACATCCAGGCCGACCGCGAGGTGATGGAGCAGTTGATGCAGATCATCTCGCAGCGCTCGGGGGAGACCGCCACGCGGGTCGGCCAGCAGCCGAATCCGTGGCCGAGGGATTGACGGTAGCGGTTGAGCGGCTGAGCGGCTGAGCAGCTAAGCCACAGCGCGGAAGCACGGAGCCGCGGGAACGCGGAGGCGCGGAAGCGGCCGAGCATCGAGCAATGTGACGTTCAGAGACCGAGACCCGATGGACGATCCGTCGACGATTCGACACCGAGGCCACCGGAGGGCCCCGTCACGTGGGTGGCGGGGCCTTTTGATTGGAGTGCTGCTCGTCGGGCTGGCGGCGGGGTCGGTCGGCTGCAGCGGGGCGCAGACGGCGGGTGACGAGGAGGCGACCGAGTCGGTCGGTCCGCCGGAGCGGGCGGGCAACGACGGCTGGGAGGGGGGCGCGCTGGAGCTGCCGGCGCGGGCGCCGATCGTGGCGACGCTCCGGACCGACGAGCTTTTGCGCAACGCGCGGGGGCTTCGGCGCTGGTTGATCGAAGAGCCGGAGATGTTCGGGCCGGACGGCGAGTCGTTCACCCAGGGGCTGCGCCAGGGATGGAATCAGCTCGCGACGGGCCTCGGCCACGATCCGCTCTCCGACGAGACGCCCGCCTCGATCGGGGTCGACGTCGAGCGGTCGATGTATCTCGGCCTGTATCCGGCGGACGCCGTCGACGGACGGAAGTTCGTCGAGCGCCTCGAGTCGACGGCGCGCCGGGAACTCGATCTCGACGAGGACGTCTCGCTTCGGGCCGGGTTGCGCGAGATTCGACGCGGCGAGGGGGACCTTCCGACCGGCTTTCACAAACGCGTGACCGACGCCGTCGGCGATCTGCGGCCACGCGCCGGCTTTCGGCTGGTCGTCCCGGTCGCCGACGCCGAGCAGTTCGTCGGCGAACTCGAGGCCGTCGCCTCGATCGCGGGCTACGAGACGATCGAAATGCCGGAATTGAGCGGCCGCCACGAGCGCGACTCCGGGCCTCCGAGCCCCTACGCGTCGCGGCGCAGCGTCCGGGGATTCGTCCGTCCCGACGCCCGCTGGCCGATCGTCGCCGTTCGCACCGAAGGCGAGTGGGCCAAGATCGACGCGCTGTTTCAGGCCTTCGACCGGGGCGGCTCCGGGAGCGATCGCGACGACCCACGCGACCGCCTGCGCGAGGACCTGCGGACGATGATCGAGCGCTTCGCGACGGGCCGCCCCCTGGCCCCGAAGGCGGTCGACTCGCCGTTCGTCTCGGTCGGCGCCGACCAGCAGACGACCTCGGAATTCGCCCGGATGCAGGCCTACAAGGAGGTCCTGGAGACGGTCGCCGCCGCCGGGGTCGACAAACGCAACCGGGCGCTGGCGACGGGGCTGCGCCGGGCGACGACCATCGGTGCACAGTGGAGCGCGGCGGCCGAGCAACTGAGCGGCGTCAGCTACGGCCTGCACGGCCTCTCCGGCGACCAGGACGACCACTACGCCCGGCTGGAGATGACGCTGTTCGGGCCCGCCCCCTCCCGCGAGATCGCCCTGGAGACCGGCGCGCACAGCCTCCGGATCGGCGATCGGGCGGCGGGGATGTCGATGGCGCTCGACCCGCTGTTCTCCGAGGCCTGGAACGAGTGGCTCGGACTCGAGGACCTCTCCGAGCTGGTCGGGAACTCCGGAGTCGCCTCCGATTACCCGGGGATGTATCTGCTGTCGATCCCGCGCAACCTGGCGCTGTTTTTGGTCAACGGCGAATCGCTGGTCGAGCGACTCCTCCCCGAGCCCCTGGCACCGCTGTTCGAGCGCCGCCGGGAGCTGGAGACGCTCGAGATCGCGACCGCCGGCGCCGACCTCCGGTCGCTTCGCACCGACCCGAAACTCGTCGGATTGATGACCTTCGACTCGGAGGCGCCCGCCGATCGCATCGAACCGATGTTCGAGATGTTTCCCCCGCTGGCGGCACTCGGCTTCCGGCTGCTCGACCGGAGCGAAGCCTCCGCCCCGGACAACCTCGATCGGGCCCGCAACGAGATCGCACGCAACGAGCTACAGGCCTTCGAGCTACCCGAGGATCACCTCGCTCATCCGTTCCACTATTATGCCCACACCCGCGCGCCGGGTCCGTTCGTCTTTTTCAGCCGGGGGCTGAACCGGGAGGACGCCGACCGGGAAGTCGGCCGGCTGCTGGACGACGAAACCGGCGATCGCACCGCGAACGCCTTCTTTGCGCGCCTCGAACCCGCCGCCCTGACGAGCCTGCTGACCAGCTACGACCCCGACGCCCTCGCCCCCCTCCAGCCCGGCATCCTCGTGCAACGGCTCGGCGCCTTCGAGCTGGCGATCCATCCCGAACGCGAGGGCGACGTCCAACGGCTTCACTACCACCTCGATTTGCGAAAACCCCCGGAGCTGTAAGCCGGCAGGGCGGGCGCTTCCACGAACAGACCGCCGTCGATCCTGAGAGCACTCGGTCGCTCCACCGCCTGCGCGCTGCGACCGGCGCTGGCATCATCGACGATGGCCTCGCAGTTGCCCGGCGTGTTGTCTCCGGGAGCAAACACTTTTCCGGATGCCAGAGTGACGTCGAGGAGGCTCGTTATCGGGCGTCGACGAAGATCCTCATCCAACCATGGCGGGCGCTGAGGTCGCCCGCTCGCGCGTGAGCCTCGTCGCCGGGTTTGACGAGACGCGACGAGTGCTCAACAGTGCCCCGGGTCGAGTCTTGAACAACTCCACGCCTCGCCGCCCGCAACGAGTCGCGTGCCCTCCCGAACTCGAGGAAAAAAGCGGGCGTAAGCCGCCTTTCGGAACGGATCTTGCTGCATATTAACGACCGTATGGTCGCAGCTACTGTGAGATGAAGCTTCCACGATGATTTTTCACACCCACGACGCGCAAACGACAGTCCCGGGCGCCGCCCTGCTGCTCCTGGTGGCGATGCTGGCGGTGCCGACCTCCCTCGAGGCGGCCCCGCCCGAGACCGACCAGCCGGCGGGCGAGGAGGATTCGGAGTCGACCTCGGCGTTTCGCGGCTCGTCGATCTCGTTCGAGCAGGCGCTCGCCCACCGGACGATGCGCCCGGGCGGCGAATTGACCTACGATCCGTACTACAACCTCGAGCTGCAACTGGCGCCGCGCTGGTGGCCGACCGACGACTGGTACGTCTCGGGGCGCTTTTCGGTCTCCCAGGAGCTGACCCACTCGAACGTCACGACTCGCGAGGACGAACTGTGGCCGAGTGACACGCGAGTTCGGACCGGCACGCCGAGCCTGGTGACGATTCCCGGAGCCGAGATCAACGTCTCGGCGGGAGCGGAGATGGTCTTCCCGACCAGCAAACCCTCGCAGGCGCGGACATTGAACCTCGCCACCGGGGTGCTCGTCGGCTTGAGCCGCAAGTTTTCGGTCATGAAGGGGCTGTCGCTCAGCTACAACGGCCGCCTCCAGAAGCGCTTCCACCGCCATCAGACGCGCACCCTGGAGACGCCGCGCATCGGCGGGTGCGCCGACCTCGAGCGCGGCTGCGACCCGTACGCCCACACCGGCCAGCGCAACTCTTCGGTCCGCCACATCCACCTCGGGACCGTCTCGTTCAGCCCGCTCGAACAGTTGAGCTTTTCGGCCACCGGCGGCGTGTACGTCGACCACCTGTACGACATCGCCGAGGCCGACGTCTCGGCCTCCTCGCCGGTCGAAGGCTCCCGGGTGCGCCACACCAACCTGTGGGTCTTGTCGACGACCTACCGGCCGACCGGCTGGATGTCGCTGACCGGCGGCCTCCGCTCGATCCACCCCCAGCTTTCGCCCGACTCGGATTACTATTCCCCGATGTTCAACCGCTACGCGGAGTGGACGCTCGACGTCTCGGTCGACGTCCCGTCGCTGGTCGGAGCGTTCTGATCCCATCAGGGATCACCGATCACCCCTCGCACGTGCGTGCCAACAGCTACTCTCACGTCTCTTTGTTTGTCTTTCATCCTCCTCGGAGTTTTCGTCATGCATCGATCGCACGATTCCAGACGCCCCGTCGACTCTGACTCTTTCGGCTTCGGGCCCGGCCGCGCCCGCAGCAGCTACGCACTGGCCGTCGCCTTCGTCGTCGCCGTCGCCTCGCTCCTCGGCAGTTGCGCCGAGCAGCGCGAGCCGATCGACCGCGTGCAGCCGAACGCCATCAAAAAATCGGAGCTGACCGGCGACAAGTGGTACTACCAGCGTACCGTCGTCGACGTCCCCGCCTCGAACGGCTTTACGTTCGTCGGCAACACCGACCACGAGGGCCTCTCGCGGATCGTCTGGGACATCCAGGAAAACTACCTGTACGCCCGCCGCAGCTTCGAGTTCATCGAAGGAGCCGCCAAAAAGGGTGAACTCGCCGACGACTTCCAGGGCGAGGTACTGGCGGCGTATCGGATCGAAAAACACTTCGACATCACCCGGGCATACAATCAGACGACCGGCGAGAAGCTCAACATCCGGGAGGAAAACTCCGTCGACCGCCCCTGGTACGACCGGACGCACATGCGGGTGGACTGGTCGGAGAACCTGGTGACCAACTACGATTTGAACTTCGAAGCCGCCTCGATCGAGCCAGTGCCCTACTACGTGCAGGACAAGGACAACGGCGAAGAACACCCCGACGCGCCGACCTTCGATTACGAGAACGAAGAGGAAAACAAGAATCTCGAGTACTTCGACATCACCAACAAGATCCACGCCAAGGGCGGGACGATCTACATCCGCGGCTACGGCGAGGTGCCAATCTGCCGGCTTCGCGGTCAGGACACGACCGAATGTGGTGCCGGCGAGTACGCGATCCGCAACAGCTTCATGCGGCTCGACGAGGAGGAAAACGACTATCAGCCGAAATCCTACAAGGGGGCGGTGACCGACAAGTACGGCTACTTTACGACCGAACGGCTCACCTACGACGAACGCGACGGCATCATCCAGCAAAACCGCAAACGGTATCTGAACCGCTTCGACATCTGGAAAAACTGGACCGACGAGGAGGGCAACACCATCCCGCCCGAGCAGCGGGAGGTCGACCCGATCGTGTATCACGTCAACCGCAACTTCCCGGCCGATCTCAAGCAGGTCGCCCGGGAGACGGCCAGCGACTGGAACGAGATTTTCGTCGACACGGTCGAGGAGGCCGGCAAGGATCTCGACGACGATCAACGGATGTTCATTCTGTGCCCGAACAACCCGGTCCGCGAGGGCGACCCCGAGGAGTGCGGGGAGCCGGGCACCTCGCCGAGACTCGGCGACATCCGGTATTCGTTCATGGCCTACGTCCCGAAATACATGGAGTACGGGCTTCTCGGGCTGGGGCCGGCGAACAACGACCCGCTGACCGGCGAGATCATCAGCGGCATGGCCTACGTGTATGCGCACAACAACACCGCCGCCCACCGCACTCAGGACAAGGTCCAGCTTTTGAACGGCGATCTCGACGAACAGGACTATCTCGACGGGGTCGACACGGAGACCTGGAACGACGCGGTCAACGATCGGACGGCGGCCGAAAACGGCGCGACCGGAACGGCCTCGACCGAACGACGCCAGCACGGCCTCCAGGATGCCGAGCACATGGTCGACTCGCTGGTCAACCGCACCGAGTTCACGCAGTGGAACGGACGCCGCCAGGAGATCACCGAGCAGGATCAGCGCATCATGCGCGAGGAGGGCTTCGAGGAGTGGGTCGATCCGATGCTCGAAAAGATCCACCGCCAGGAACACGAGGGCATCTCGCAGACCTCCGGTCTGGACGGCCTCGAGACGTTCCAGAATACCTACATCGAAGACCACCTGGTCAGTGACGAGCTTTTGATCGGGATGGGCCAGAAGCCGGCCAACTCGGCGATGTCGGCCTCCGACAAGCAGTTGGCGAGCCCGATGCGCGGCGGGTTCATCCAGAAGGCGATCGACCGCCACAAGTTGCGCCGACGCTTCGCGATGAAAAACAACATGTACCTCCCCGAGATGGCCGACCACGGCCTCCAGGGCCTCGCCCGCGAGCTGCAAGGCGAGGACGACGACGAGGTCTACAACACGATCCGCGAGACCGTCTACAAGTCGGTGCTCACCCACGAGGTCGGCCACTCGGTCGGCTTGATGCACAACTTCGGGGCCTCCGACGACGCCATCAACTACCGCGACAAGTACTGGGAGATCCGCGACGACGGCACCGTCGGCCCCCGGATCAACGACCCGGTCACCGAACAGGAACTCAACCAGAAGATCCACGATTACGGCTACACCTCGACGATGGACTACACCGGCAAGATGCCGATCGGCGGGCTCGGGACCGGCAAGTACGACCGCGCCGCGATCATGTACGGCTACGCCGACCAGGTCGAGGTCTTCGAGGACATCGGTTCGCTCGACGCCTCGATGCTCCAGGAGTGGCACTCGCAGGATGGCAGTGTCATCACCTTCCAGGACGGGGAACCGGCCTCGATCCACTACACGACCTTTTACAACGAGCTGGGCGAGAAGCTGTACGAGGACTCGAACCGCCGATTCGTCGATGTCGACGACTTGAAAACCGACGAGGATGGCCACATCGACTGGACGACCGCCGAAGTCGACGGCCAGGAGATGCAGCGCGTCCCCTACATCTACTGCTCGCACACCAGCGCCAACCTCAGCGACCATTGTCTGACCCGCGATTACGGCGCCGACTCGTACGAGCGGATGAAACACACCCTCGACAACCTCGACACCTGGTACATCACGCGGGCGTTTCCCCGCGGCAAGATCGGGGCGACGAACTTCAGCTACATCCGCTCGCAGTACGCGACGTTCAACCGGCTGAAGCGCTGGAACGACCTGTACGCCCTGTACACCACCGACCTGTTCCCGCGGGCATTCGAAGCGGATACGGTCGAGGATTTTCTCACCGATCCGGAGGAGGGCTGGGGCAACAAGACCTGGGCGATCCAGAACGGCTTCAACTACCTGATCCAGACGATGTTGATGCCGAAGATCGGAAGCTTCAGCGGGCCGTATCCGAGCCCGGACGGCGGCGAAACGGTCCGATCCGACTTTGCCGCCAGCGACAGCGTCGACGTCCAGGGCGAACAAATCGACGTCACCGAGGGGCGGTACTACTCGACGAGCTGGGGCGACGGCGAGCGCGAGTGCGGGTACTTCTGGTTCGAGTGCCTCCACCACTACGGGTTTTACCTCGACAAGATGCTCGCCATCTTCGCCCTCAGCGACACCGAAACCAATTTCGTCGCCCGGTCGACGCCCGAGGACATCCGCCAGTGGGAGATCGGCTACTGGACGACCTTCCCCGAGCAGCTCTCGCGGATCAACGAGTCAATGATCAGCGAGAAATGGGGCGAGGTCGCGCCGTACTTCGTCGAAAACAACGACGACCCGGACGACGAATGGGAGCTGCAGTGGCCGAATTACGCCGGCGAGATGGACGACACCCACGAACGACCGGTCAATCCGGCGGCGACGTTCACCGTCAAACTGTACTGGCAACTGCTCGGCCAGCTTCGCTTCCCGGACACCTACGATCAGAGCTTCGTCGAGGAATCTCGCGTCTGGGTCGAAGGGACGGGCCAGCAACCCGGCCTCGACGACGAGCAGAAATTCACGGTCAACGACCCCGACTCGAATTACACCTACGGAGCACTCGATTTCGAGGACAAGGATGGGGCCGGCAAGACGATGCTCCAGCGCGCCTCGCGGATGCGGGCGTGGACGAACTACTGTGACGATTCCGACGAAACCGAAACCGAGGCCGACGACTGCTCGAACGCCCCACTCGGGCTGACCCCGGCGCTGCGGGATCGGTACACCGGCCAGTTCGAGGACTACCTCGAATTGGTGAAGGTCGTCGCCGACGTCAACGCCGTGCGACGCTACGGCAGTCCCTTCTCGCCGTAACCTCGCCACCGACTCCGACCCTGCGGCCCTGCGCCGCAGCCTCGGGCGCGACGGCCTTTTTGGCCGTCGCGCCTTTTCTTTTTTGACAAGCCCTTTCGGCTTCCGTATCCCGACACCCGACCCGGATTGTCACTGCCCTTTTGTTCCGAGGTTTCTCATGCGTTCGTCCTCCAGGCTCGCCGCTTTTCTGCTGGCTTCGACCGTGCTCACCGTCGCTTCCCCGGCACACGCACAGAACGACACCGAACCCGAACTCGTCGAAGACGACCAGACCCAACGCGCCCAGGAGAGCATCGACGGGTGGAACGGGCGGCTGGCGATCGGGGGCAATCTCAACGCCACCTCCAACGACGACGTCGTCGGCGAGACCGACGGCTTCTCGGCGCTGTTCGGACTGAACACGACCGGCGCGCTCAACTACGTCTCCGGTCCGCACGAGTTGCAGAACACCCTGAATATCTCCGAGAGTTTCGCTCGCACACCGAGTATCGGGCAGTTCGTCAAAAACAACGACTCGTTCACCCTCGACAGCCTGTATCAGTACTTTTTCCTCCCCTGGTCCGGGGCCTTCGGCCAGGCGAGCCTGGAGACGTCGCTGTTTACGACCAACAGCGTCACCGCCGAATCGCGCGACTACATCGTCCAGCGGACCGACGGGACGACCGATACCTTCGACCAGATCGACACCTTCGAGCTGGCCAGTCCCCTGTCGCCGACGACGCTGAGCGAGACGGTCGGGCTGTTCGTCAAACCCGTCCGCGAGACGCCCTTTACGCTGTCGGTGCGTGCCGGCGTCGGCGCGCGCGAGACCTTCGCCGCCGACGTGCTGGCGGTCGACGACCAGGAGGGGACCGAGCCGATCGAGGTGACCGAACTGCGGGACGTCTTCCAGGGCGGCGCCGAGGCCTTCGCCGGGGCCGAGGGGACGTTCCCGGACCGCAAGATCTCGTACGAGATTGGCCTGCAGGGGTTTTTGCCCGTCATCAACAACAGCGCCGGCGATCGCAGCCCTGTCGAGCTGTTTCGCTACGCGGCCAACGGGGTCGTCAGTTTCGATGCCTTCGAGTGGATGTCCTTGAGCTACAACGCCCGCATCCTGCGGGACCCGCAGTTGATCGAGCGCACCCAGATCCAGAACAACGTCCTGCTGAACTTCAGCTACAGTATCATCGAGCCGCGCGAGCCGGAAGAGGACCAGGAGCCGACGGATCTCGAGAAGGCACGCCAGCGGGCCGAGGAGGCCGAGCAGCGGGCGGAACGACTCGAAGAGCAACTCGAAGCAATGGACTCCGACGAGCAGCAAGAAGACGGCCAGGAATCCAACTCCGAGTGACCGTCCTCGAAGCGAGCGCGGCGGGAATGCGCGGGGCGGCAGAGTTTTTGACCACACGGACACCTCGCACTCCCACCGTCGGAACCGTCATGTCGAAACGTTCTCTGCTCGTCGCCGTCCTGTTCGCTCTGGCCGGCTGCAAGACGGACACCGGGGCGCAATCCGATCCGAACGCCTCCAGCGACGGTGAGCCCGACCCCGGCGAGATGGCCGAGCTGCCCGACGAACCGCGGGCCGGAGCGAGTTCGCGTTTCTGGAATCACTGGGGAGACGGGAAGGCGGAGCTGGCGAGCTACCGCGGCGAGCTGGCGCGGTACGGGGAGCTGCGCGACGCGAGCTCGGTGCTGGTGTTCGTCACCGAACCCCACGATCGGCGCACCTGGGTCAAAGACGACGCCGTCGACGAGGCCCATCGCGTCGAGGTGATGAAGCTCAACCGGGTGGCGAAGTTCCAGACCGGCATCTACCCGTACACGGTCATGACCAGCACCTTCGCCCCGGTCGCCGACTGGGGCCGGCGTCGCTTCCAGCCGACCAAGATCACCCTCACCGCCCAGGAGTGGTGCGGCCACGTCTTCCACGGCCTCTGGCCCGGTCCCGACGGCTTTTTGTTCGAGACCCGCAGTTACTTTCCCGAGCAGGGCGACGCCCGGGAGCGTGTCGAGGCCGACGGCGAGGTGTTGTACCAGGATGCCCTCCCGATCCAGCTTCGCGAACTCGACGGGGAGTTCAACGGCGGCGAGCGGTGGTCGGGAAAACTCGTCCCGGCGCTGTGGCGCGGTCGCAAACGCCACGCCGACCCGCAGCCGGTCGAGGCGACGATCGAACGCGAGGAGGCGAGGCTCGAGGAGACGCCGGTGACGCGCTTTACGCTGAGCTACGAGAAGACCGAGATCGTCTACGACATCGCCCGCGAGTCCCCCCACCGGCTTTTACGCTGGAGACACTCCGACGGCAGCCACCTTCGGCTGCAGGAATCCGTGCGCCTTCCGTACTGGCAACTCAACGAGCCGGGGGACGAGTCGTATCGCAAAAAGCTGGGTCTGGAGCCGAAGATCCGCCGATGAGCCACTAGACTTTGAAGCGAATCGCCCAGACCTTGGTGATCGCCTCGAGAGCGATGTCGGCGGTCATCTTCGACTCGCCGGCGACGCGATCCGGGAAGGTGATCGGTATTTCACAGATCGAGTAGCCGGCCCGGTGGGCGCGGTACTTCATCTCGATCTGGAAGACGTACCCCGAGGCCTCGACGTCCTGAAGATCGAGATCCTCCAACACCTCCGGCCGCCAGGCGACGAACCCGGCGGTCGGGTCCCGGACGTCGAATCCGAGGATCGTCCGAGCGTACCACCCGCCGCCGCGCGAGAGGATCTTGCGCAAAAGCCCCCAGTCTTCGGTTCCCCCGCCGTCGACGTATCGCGAGCCGACGACGACATCGTGTGCGTCGAGCTTCGCGAACATCTCGGGCAGGTATTTCGGCTGGTGGCTGAAATCGGCGTCCATCTCGACCACCGCGTCGTACTCGCGGGCGAGCGCCCAGTCGAACCCCGCCAGATACGCCGGCCCCAGCCCCGCCTTGTCGGTCCGGTGCAGCACGTGGATCCGCTGGTCGGCGGCAGCCAGCTCGTCGGCGATCTCGCCGGTCCCGTCCGGGGAGTCGTCGTCGATCACCAGGATCTCGACCCGGGGGACCCGCTCGTGGATCGCCTCGACGATCGAAGCGAGGTTCTCCGCTTCGTTGTAGGTCGGCATACAGATGAGCGGGCGGTCGATGCTCATGCCTCGGAGAGCTCCTCGCGCGAGATATCGTGTTTTTTGAGAATGTATTCGACGCTCTTGCGGTGGACGCCGGC
>CAZRLK010000117.1:0-16177 GCA_964600555.1 uncultured Bradymonadales bacterium | reverse complement strand
CGACGCTCCCCCACGGCCCGTTCAACCCCACCACCGGCAGACCCGGCCCCAGCCGGGCCTCGTCGAAAAACATCTCGCGCCAGGCCTCGAGCGCCTCGCCGAGCCCCGAGAGGACGAGCCCGACGGCGAGCAACGTCCAAAAGGCGACCGTCAGATGCAGGTCTTCGAGGTCTTCGCGCTGGATGAGTGCCGCCCCGAATCCTTGGTCTTTGAGCAGACCGATAAACGAGACGGCGACCCGTGCGAGGGCCACCAGCCCGAAGTGTTTCGGGGCGAGCAGACGGGCGAGGACGATATGGACGACGACCCCGATGCCCGATGAGCCGATGTTGTCGAGGGCCGACCAGAGAACACCCCGCAGACTCTGGGTGACCAGCCCGTCGTCTTCGCCGTCGGTGGAGTCACCGTCGTCGACGTTGTCCGGCTTGCCGTTCGTCTCGTCGGTTGTCACAGCAGGTCCATCGTCAGATCCAACGAAGGCGGGTGCTCGCCCGAAAGGTCGTCTGCATATCGCGCTCCCCGCAGTCAGACAAGCAGGGTGGCTCGACTAGACAAAGCGCGGGAGCGTGCGGTATTCGCCGGAGCGGTGGTTGACGCCGCGATGTGCGGGTCTCCCCGGAGACCGTGAAGTGCGGGTTTGGTTCGAAGGCCTGGCCATGATCGAGAAGTTCGTCCTGATCATCGGCGCGATGAAGTCGGGGACGTCGAGTCTGTTCTGGTATCTCTCCGAGCACCCTCGGATCGCGCCATGCTCCGACAAAGAACCCGACTATTTTGCCGAGATCGATGGAGAGCCCGATGCGGAGGCCTACGAGGCACACTGGAACTGGAATCCCGCCCGCCACCGCTGGGCCCTGGAGGCGTCGACCTCCTCGACGAAGCGGCCGGCCTATCCGGATGTCGCCGAGCGGGTCGCGAGACTCGATCGCGGCTTCAAGTTCGTCTACTGCCTGCGCGACCCCTGCGATCGAATTGTCTCGCACCGGGCGCACAACCTGTTGAACGGCCGCTGGAGCCAGCTCCGCCCCCTCGAACGGACGCCGCACCTTGTCGAGACCTCGCGGTACGCCTCGCAGCTCGACGAGTACCGCGAGTGGTTCGACGACGAGCAGATCCTCCTCGTCAAATTCGAGCGGATGATCGACGTGCCCCGCGAAACCGTCGAGAGGGTCTTCGATTTTCTCGGCCTCGACAGCGACCTCTCGCTCGAGCGGGTCGGTAAGGTACACAATCCGACCTCCGGAGATTACCGGGACCGATGGTTTTCGACGGTGCTCAAGAATCTCGGAGGGCTCGACGAAGCCGCGATCCGCGAGATGTCGCCGCCGCTCCGAGCGACGTACCGAGCGTTGCTCCAAAGGCAGATTCCCTCGCCGGGATTGACCGACGAGGAACGCGAATGGGTCGAGTTTTCGCTGAGCTGCGATGTCGCGAGGCTCGAAGACGAATACGGGTTCGATACTGGTGGCTGGAGCATTCACGGATAGAAATCGGAGAGGTTCGAGGAGTTCGAGGTGAGAGTCGATGGTCTGGTCGACGATTGAAACGAAATTGTTGGGCGAAGATGACAAGCCTCCTGCCTGGAGGGCGCGGGCGAAAGACCTCGAGTGTTACATCGAGGATGCTCGAGCGTTTCTCGAGGTTTCGGCGATGGGCCCTCCCGACGCCTCGATCTGTTTTGTCCACGTGCCGAAATGTGCGGGGATCACCGTCGATTCGGCCATCCGGCGCGCTTATCGATCGGTCTGGGAGCGGGATGGGGACAGCCTGCACCGCCTGCACCCCGGCGCCTGTGATCGCGTCGGCGAGGCGTATCCGGCCTCGAACTGGCAGGTCCGAGAGACCGTCCTCGCCTATTACTTGGCCCGGGAGGACACCCGATACGTCAGCGGCCATGTTCAGGTAAGCAAGGGACTTCTCGACGAATTTTCCGACGAATATGCGTTCGTGACGCTGCTTCGCCACCCGGTCGATCGCTGGATCTCGCACTACCTGTACAACACCTACACGCCTGAAAATCACCACTACCACATCGACGCCAACATCGAGGAGTTTCTCAAGACCGAGCGCGCCCGTGGAATCGGCCAGATCTTTCTCGCGTACTTCAGCGCCACCGGTGAGATGGCTCCCGAACAGCGCGCTGCCTCCGACGAGATTTTCGCGCAGGCGAAGGCGAATCTCGAGCGTCTCGACCTCGTCGCCTTCGTCGAGCGGATGGAGGAGTTCAACGATCAGTTCGAACGGCACTTCGGTCGGCGGCTCCACCTGATGCGGCGGAATGTCAACCCGGCGACCGAGGACGAAAAGAGTGTCGATCCCGGCATTCGCGAACGCATCCGCGAGGTCTGTCGGGAGGACATCGAGTTGTACGAGGCGGCGCTCGAACGGTTTGCCGAGTCGTGAGGGAGGGGTGATGCGGAAGAGGCACGTTCGCATGTTGTTCGTTCTGGCACTGGTCGGGCTGCCGATCCAGCTCGCTTATGCAAAATACGGGACGGAGCCGTATCCGGCCGTCGTGCTGCCGGGCTTCGGAGCGGCGGCGCATCTCGGCGACTACGTCACCACAAAGGAGTTCGAGGTGCGCGTCGAGTTCGCAAATGGTGAGACCGCCGACGTCGAGGTGACCGATCTCTTTGGCGGCGTTCCGGGGCACCGGGCGCGGGGGTTTTTGCGTAACGTCGCCCCGGCCACCGGCGAACCGAAGGAATCGCCGGCGGTGCGTCGATGGATGCGGGCCAACCTGGCGGAGCGGTACGACCGCCGCCCGAGGGGACTCGTCGTCGAGTGGAGGGAACGGCGCTACCGGCGGTCGGACTGGACGGAGGTCGACGACTCGCCGCTCTCGACGCGACGGCTCGTCTTCGACAGGCGCCCGGGAGAGCAGCGATGAGCACGTGGAGCGCCATCCAAACGAGGTCCGACGACTGGATCTTCGAGGAGTATCGCCAGAGTACGGAGGGACTGGCGACCTACCGCGTCGTCTTTGCGCTGTATCTGTTCTTGATGTTCGTCCCTTGGCCCGGGACTCGCACCTGGTTGGCCGAAGTCCCCGACAGTGTCTACGCGCCGCCGCCGGGGCCGATGGCGCTCTTCGGGGGCTTTCCACCGGAATGGTTCCTATACGGGCTCGAGGTCGGTGCCTTTGTCGCCGCCGGCCTGCTGATCTTCGGCCTCGGACGCCGATGGACGGCGCTGACGGTCGGGATTTGCATGCTCCTGTTGAATGGTTTCCTGTACTCGACGGGGAAAATCGACCACGGCAGCCACCTGCTCGTGGCGACGCCGCTGGTGATGGCGTTCTCTCCGTGGGCCGGCACCGGAGAGGGCGACGAGCATGGGCTCGGTCGAAGCTGGCCGCTGGCCTTCCTCGCGCTGTTGGTCGGCTTTGGGATGTTCACCGCGGGCCTGGAGAAGTTCCTCTGGGGCTGGCTGTGGCCCGGCGACCATGCCGTCCAGAACTTCACGTTCCGCAAGTTGTACGTGTACGGCAACGAAGGCCTGCTCGCCGCTCCTCTCCAGACGCTCGTGCCCGGTGCAGGCTGGGAACCGCTCGACTGGACGACGGTCGTCTTCGAGATCGGCTTCTTTTTCGCCGTCTTCTCCCGGCGCTGGTTTCGGGGGTTTTGTGGCGCGGCCGTCGTCTTCCATGTCGGAGTGTTTCTCGTCCTCTCGATCTCGTTCGTCGACCAACTCGCTGTGTACGCTGCTTTCCTGAACTGGGATACCATCGCCCGCCACGACTGGGTCCGACAGACTCGCCAGGCGGTGTCGAATGTTTGGCAGGAGAGCTCGAGGTCCGGGCGCCTCGGCTACACCCTCGTCGCAGCCGGGCTGCTCGTTGCCACGAAATTCGGCATCGACCACGTGTTGGCCGAGATCAAAATCAACGGGGACGCGCTGCCGAACTATCTCCTGTTCGCGGCCGGTCTGGGGGTCGTGGCACTCGGCACGTATCGTGCGCTGACCGCCCGGTGAAGAATGACAATCTCGTTTCAGGTGCCACCCACCGCGTTTCAGGGTGCCACCCACCCTGCATCTCACTGATATATCGACGTATCCGTCGCGGTCCTATCAGGGTGCCACCCACCCTGCATCTGGAGTATTCGTCGCGGTCCTATCAGGGTGCCACCCACCCTGCATCTCAGGGTGCCACCCACCCTGCATCTCACTGATGTTTCGGGGAATTCATCGGATTCAGTCAGTTCTCGAGCCGCTCCTCGACGTAGCCCATCATCTCGTCGATGCGCGACCACCAGGAGTTTTGTTCCGCCAATTCGACGCGTCGATCGGCCCCTTCGTCGCCTTTCGCGAGGGCGGTCTCGCAGCGGGCGACGAACTCGTCGGCGTCTTCGGCGACCTCGACCTCGTCGTAAAAGTCGGTGAGCGAAGGGAGGGCCGAGATGACGACCGGCGTTCCGGTGGCGAGAAACTCGAAGAATTTGAGGGGGAAAACCGACCGGGTGTACTCGTTGATCCGGTAGGGAATGGTCGCGACGTCGAAGCCCTTCAGGTAGGTCGGCAACTCCTCGTAGTTGCGGTAGCCCAGAAGGTGGATGTTGTCGGCCGACTCCATCGCCGAGACATCGGTCGACGAATCCGCGACGCCGACGGGACCGATGACGACGATCTCCCAGTCGGGTTTCGCCTGCGCCAGGGCGAGGAGCCACTCCTCGTTGAGCTTGTAGTCGCTGACGGCGCCGACGAATCCGATCACCGGTCCGTCGAGCCCTGCGACCTCGTCGGCGACGGGTGTCTCCGGGTCGTGCGCCTGCTTGAAGTGCTCGGCGTCGCCGACGTTGTGCACCAGGTGGGTGTGCTCGGGATTGTGGTGTTTTTTGTCGTCGTACAGCGCCTGGCTGGTGGTGAACACCAGGTCGGCCTTCTCACATAGCCGCCGCTCCTTGTCGGCGATCCAGTCGGCGACGTCTTCGTAGTTCGGAAATGCCGTGTACTCGTCGACGCAGTCGTACACCAGCAGTTTGTGCGGCAGCTCGTCGACGGCCTCGGCGAAGGCCGGATGGTAGACCCAGACGATCGGCTCGTCGATGCCCTTCCGGTCGAGAAACCGGCGCAAGAACTTGAGCTTCAAGTCGTAGGCGACCCAGTTGCGCAAGCTGGAATCGACCGGCAGCAGGTAGGCGGGCTGGGGGCCGTACGAGGTGGCGACCCAGAGGTTGTCGTCTTTTCGGTAGACGCCCTCGCCGACCAGGCGCCCGGGCCGCAGCAGGTCCCGCGGCTGGTGGCGGAGGTGCTCGTACAGATGACCCGGCAGTGAACGAAACCCGTGGTTGGCGTACACGATCCGGTGGCGTTCGGCGAGCCGGCTCATGATGTGTTGTTTGTTCGTCCACATCGAGTCGGCCCACGGCTGGGACGACAAACAGACGATGTCGTGGCGAGTGTCGCTCATGGCTCTCGGGCGGCGCGAGGCGCGGAATCCGGTGCGGGTCGTATCGACTGCGGTGGGCCGATGCAAGTGATCGGGATCATGGCAGATGTCGGAATTCGGAGTTCAGAATTTCTCGACGGCTTGATAAAACGAGAGCAACGCGTCGGTGACGCCTCCGACAGCTCGCACGGATACGCCGGTGAGGTCGGCAGGGCGGCCGGCGATCCGGAAATGCAGAGTGCGCGCACCCCGTCCCTCGAATCCCGAGCCACGATGAGCCAACCGTACGTCACCGTCGTCATCCCCGTGTACGACGACTACCGGACGCTCCGGAGCACCCTCGGCGCTCTCGAGCACCAGACCTATCCCGACGATCGCTACGAGGTGCTGGTCGTCGACAACGGGACGCCGTCGCACAAAAAGAGCGACCCGGGCCCGGCCTTCGAGCACGTCCGTCAGATCACCGAGCCGGCCCGCGGTTCGTATGCCGCCCGCAACGCCGGGATCGCCGAGTCCGACGGCGAGCTGTTGGCCTTCACCGACGCCGATTGTCTGCCGGCCGAAGACTGGCTCGAGGAGGGCGTCGAGGCGTTGCTCGCCGACGAGCAGATCGGGCTGGTCGGCGGGGCGCTCGAGATCTTCACGGCGGAGACGGGCGTGCCCACCGCGGCCGAGACCTGGGAGCTCAGACAGGGCTTTCCGCAGCGCCACTACGTCGAGGACCTGAATTTCGCGGCGACGGCCAACATGTTCACCCGCCGCAGTGTCTTCGAGGACGTCGGACGGTTCGACGACACGTTGCAGTCGGGGGGCGACCGGGAGTGGGGCGAGCGGGTCGCGCAGGCGGGTTACCGGCAGGTCTTCGCGGCGGAGGCGGTGGTGCGCCACCCGGCCCGCTCGAGCCTCCGGGATCTCGTCCAGAAGACGATTCGAACGACGCGCGGCGATTACGAGCGGCGCGAGAAAAATGGCGAGTTCACGCCACCCCGGCGGCTGTGGCGCGTGCTGCGGGCGGCGGGGGACGTCGCGACCAGTCCGATCGCCGTCGCCTGGAAGGCTGCGACCAGTGGCGGCCCCGTCGACGAGCGGTTGAAATACGCCCTGACGGACGGACTCGTCGGCGCCACCCGCGAGCTGGTCGCCATCGAGCAACTGGTCAGGCACGCGACCGACCGGCCGGGATAGGGGGCGGTCGCTCGATTTCCCCGTCAGGTATCACGCAGTACCGTCCGGTAAACCTCCAGCGTCTCCTCCGCACATCGCCTCCACGAAAATTCACCGGCCCGCTCCCGTCCCCGCCGTTCGAGATCTGCTCGCAGCGTCTCGTCGTCGAGACACCGGGCCAGCGCCTCGCCCAGCTCCGCCGCATCCTCCGGGTCGACCAGCAGGCCGGCCTCACCGACGACTTCGGCGAGGCTGCTCGTATCCGAGGCGACGACGGGGCAGCCGACGGCCATCGCCTCCAGCAGCTGGAGTCCGAACCCCTCGGCTTTCGACGGGTAGGCGAAGACCGAGGCCGCGGCGTACAGGGCGGGCACGTCGGCATCGTCGACGTAGCCGGGAAAGACTAGCCGGTCGGCGACCCGGAGCTTGTCGGCCAGCTCGCCGAGCCTCTCGCGAGTCCCCTCGCTGAGGCCGCCGGCGACGACCAGGTCGACCTCCTCGGGCACCCGGGGCAGGGCGCGGACCAGACTCCCGAGGTTTTTGCGGTAGTCGTCGCCCCCGAGATACAGCACGAATCGTTCGGGGAGTCCCGTCTCCCGACGGAAGGCCTCGACGCGTCGGGAGGCCACCGGCTGGAACTGCTCGTGGTCGATGCCGTTGTAGACGACTGTGATCTTTGCGGGCCGGAGGCCGAGATGCTCGTGCAACTCCCGTTTGGTCGCCTCGCTGATGGCGATGACGTGAGCGAGGTCGCGCCAGCGCCCCTGGCGTTCGAGGTGCGGAAAGTACAGGGGCCAGAACAGATACGACGGAATCTGCATGTAGACGTCCGGATACATCAACGGGATGACGTCGTGCATCGTCACGACGGTCTCGTAGGTGTCGCCGGTGCAGACGGCGGCCGGCTCGGTGGCGTGGAACAGCTCACAGGCGCCGGCCAGCTCGTCGGCCAGGCGCCATTCGTTGATCAGCCAGCGAGTCAGGTGGGGGCCGGGTGGGCGCTTGAGCCGGAGCACCCGGTCGTCGCTCATCCGTTCGGCGGCACCCGGGATCGAGTTCTCGCCGGCGTCCGGTCCCAGCCACTTCTGGAGCGGGCCCCCGAGGCGCAGGTACCGAAGCGACGGGGCGACCGGTCGGTCGGCCAGGAGCTGCTCGAACCCTCCGAGCAGGCCGCTGACATACCGGCCGATCCCGCGGGTCCGGTGGTCGGTGTCGAGCGCCGAGGCGTCGACGAGGACGTCGCTCGGAGGCGCCGGGTCGGAAGCGAGTCCGCCGATGCCGAGTTGTTCGACCAGGTCTGCCAACGCCGTTCCCGCATCACTTCTCGGAGGTGTCGTCCTCGAGGCCGAGCACGTTCGGCTCGACGCTGTCGGGCTGCCCGACCACGGCGAACTGGTAGCCGTCGAGGTACTCCTGGGCCGCCTTCTGCACCTGCTCCGGGGTCACCCCTTTGATCTGTTCGAGAAGCGTCGCGTGGCGCCGCCAGTCGCCCTGCAGAAGCTCGGCACGCGCCAGGCTGGCGGCCTGGTTGGCGTTGGTCTCGAGGTCCATGTAATGCTCCGTCAGATACACGTTGCGCGTACGCTGCAATTCCTCGTCGCCGAGCTTTTCCTCTTTGAGCGCCTCGACTTGATCGAAGATCACACGCATCGTCTCGTTCGGACGCTTGGCCGAGACGTACAGGTGCCCGTAGTTGGCGCGATAGCCGGACAGTCCCGAGGAGACGGCGTAGCTGAGGTTGCGTTTGGTACGCACCTCCTCGAACAGCCGGTCGCTCAGATACGACAGCGCCAGTTTCGTCGCCGCATAGTCCTCCTCGCCGGGCGCGGGTGCCGGAAACAGTCCCATGATGTAGTTGGTCGGAAGCTGTTTTTGCACGCCCTCCATCGCCGGCGACTGGGCGTCGTACAGCGGAAGCGTCGGCGACTCCCAGTCCGAGCTCTCCAGTCGGCCGAAGCTCTTCCGGGTCTTGTCGACGAGCTCCTCGGTCTCGATGTCTCCGACGACCACCAGGACCATCCGCGAGGGGTTCAGCAGCGAGCGTTGGTAGGCCAGCAGATGCTCGCGGGTGAACGCCTCGACGTTTTCCTTCGTGCCGAGGTGCAGGCGGCGGTACGGATGCGATTCGGCGATCAGCTGCCGGGCGGTATGGCCGACCAACCGGTTGGGGTTCTCGCGGATCTTGTCGATTTCGGCCGACTGCTTGCCGCGTTGGACCTCGAGTTCGTCGGCCGGCATCGCCGGATGCAAGATGGCGTCGGCGAACAGCTCCCACGAGGCGTCGAAATGTTTGCCGATGCACCGCAGCGCAAAGCCCGAGAAGTCGCGTCCGGCGAACGATGAAACCGAGCTGCCCATCGAGTCGAGCTCCGAGGTGAATGCGTCACCGGAGGTCGACTCGCTGCCGCCGTTGGCGGCGGTGCGCAGCGCCAGCTTCTCGACGCCGGCCGTCCGGTCGTCGAGATTCGCCACGCCCCCGTCGATGAACAATTTCGCCGAGACGACCTGATTGGCGGGCGTCGGCTTGTGCAGCACCGTCAGCTCGCCGATCTCGTAGGCGTGGACACCGTGGGCTTCGCCGCTCTCCTCCGCTTCGGGCGCCTCGCCGCGCATCTGCAGGGGAGCGAGATCCGGCAGCGCCTCGCCGATGGCCTCGCGCAGTTCGGGATCGACCCGGTCCGGCTCGGACTCTTCGGTCGTCTGATCGGCCTGCTCGGTCTCCTGCGCCTCGGCCTTGCTTTCGGTTTGCGCCTCGTCGGGGGTCGGCTCCGAGCTGGCGCACCCGGCGAACAGCGCCGCCAGCAGGCAAACCGTCGTCGCGCGTCGCATCGTCTGCATCGTCGTCTCTCCGTGTAGAGCGAACATGGGAACGTCTCGGGCGGGTCGGGGCTTCTCACGCATCGTCGTCCCCCTCGAGCTCGCCGCGCGCCTGTTCGACCAGGCTCTCGAGTTCCTCTTTGTCGAGTTCGAGCTTCTCGTTCATCGCCGAACTCAACAACACGCCGGTGACGAACGGCTGGTCGTGGACGTACTCGGCGACGTACTCGGCGATGTCCTCGCGGGTGACGGCATTGAGATTGTCGACGTAATTTCGGTAGTAGTCGACGTCGTCGACCGCCCACCAGAAGCTGACCGTGTGAGCGAACCCGCTGGTCTTTTCACGGCCATAGATGTCTCGGGTCTCGAGGATGGTCTTGGCGTTTTTGAGCTGCTCGTCGGTGTAGTAGTCGGGGTCGTCGAGCTTGCCGATCTCTTCGATCAGGGCGCGGATGGCCTCGCGCAGTTTGTCCGGCTGGGTCTGCAGCGAGGCGCGAATCGGTCCGGTGTGCGACTGGGTGAAGTAGCTGAAGTCGGCGTTGAGCGCGAGGTTCGACTCCTCGACCAGCGCCTTCTGAAACTTGCTGCTCGGCTGGCTCAGGATGAAACTCAACACGTCCGCCGCGTAGGTCGCCTCCGGATCCTCGTCGACGCTCGGTCCGTGCCAGCGCAGATCGACGCTCGGCACCTCGACTTCGTCCTCGACGAGCAGGTAGTCGTTTTCATCGAGTGCCGGGTGCTCGGGAACGGGAAATGTCTCGTTCGGATCCTCGCCGCGCTCCCAGTCCCCGAACGTCTCCCGGGCCAGCTCGAAGGCCCGAGTCGGCTCGACATCGCCGGCGACGACGAGTGCGGCGTTGTTCGGCACGTAGTACGTCTCCTTGATGGTCTGCATCTGGTCGATGCTCGCCTCTTCGATGACCGTCTGACTGCCGAGCGTCAGTTTGCGGGAGGGGTGTTCGTACCAGACCAGCCGCTGCATCTCGCGGTGGAATCCTCGCTGCGGGTGGGATTCGGCCCGATCGTATTCGCTGAGGACGACCTGTTTTTCGTCCTCGAATTGCTCCTCGTCGAATTTCGGCGTCCGGACCGCGTAGTCCATGAACGTCAGGGCCTCCGAGAGGTTCTCGCGGGGCATCGTAAAAAAGTAGTTGACCCGTTCGGTGCTCGTCGTCCCGTTGAATACGATTCCGAGCTCCTTGATGCGCTTCAGGTACGCCTCCTGGTCGGGAAACTCGGCGTTCCCCTTGAAGAACATGTGTTCGTACAGGTGGGCGAGGCCGTCGAAGTCTGCGTTTTCGGCGAAGGCGCCGTGGCGGACCGCCATCTCGATGGTCGCAATCGGAAGCGAGTGATCCGGGATCGCGATCACCGTCAGTCCGTTGTCGAGCGTCTCGGTCTCGATCAATTGCTCGAGCCGCTCGGAGGTCTCCTCGGAGGCGGCGCCGTCGGCGGCAGCCCGTGCACTCGCTTCGGGATTCTCCGCGTGGGCCGGCAGCGAGACCGCCAGTGCCAGGGCACCCAGCACTGCCGAGAGAGCGGCCGCGATCGACGAGACGGTCTCGGGGAAGCGGGCGAGTTGTGGTCCTTGATCCATAGCGTCGTCTCCTGCGAGAGAGGGGGCGTTCGGCGAGGCCGAGCACGAGTCGCTGACAGTCGATTCGGGTCATTAACACATGCGTGGTTGCGAGGCGAAGGCGATCGCACCGGGCGGCTCCCGCTCGACCGTCAATTGACACTCCAAGTCGTTTGCCGCTAAAAGAGGCTGCGATTGGTCTGCATTTCGAGCACATCTCGACGAGAGGTCTACGTCATGTTGTTGGCGAGAGTTTATGCGACTCCGAAACTACTCGCAGCTGCGCTCGGAGCGGCAACCCTGCTGGCTGTCGGATGCGAGCGCCCTCAAGACGCCGAGGGATCGACCGCCGAGACGGCGAAACAAAAAGCCAGCCAGAATTCTTCCGGCGACGACGAGACCCTGACCTACGCTCTGTCGGACGACCCGGAGACGATGGATACCGCCAAGATGAGTGGCGCTCCCGAGGGGCGGGTCGCGTTCAACATCTTCGAGGGTCTGTTGACGCCGGCGCGCACGACGAAAGGCGCCGACGATTCCAAAGACCTCGTCCGGCCTGGCGTCGCCGAAGACTGGGAAGTCAGCGACGACGGCACCACCTACACCTTCCATCTGCGCGAAGATGCCAGGTGGTCGAACGGCGAACGGGTGGTCGCCCAGGACTTCAAGTACGCCTGGAAGCGCGCCATCACCCCCGGCTTCCCGGCCGACTACGCGCAACTGTTGAACGTCATCGAAAACGCCGAAGCCTACAACACCGGCGAGTTGAGCGACTTCTCGGAGGTCGGCGTCGAGGCTCCCGGCAAGGACAAGCTCGTCGTCCACCTCGAAAACCCGACGCCGTACTTCCCCGAGCTGGTCGCCTTTTACACCTTCTTTCCCCAGCCGCGCGAGGTCGTCGAGGAGCACGGCGAGAAGTGGACGCGGTCGAAAAACATCGTCTCCAACGGCCCCTACGTGCTGAAGGCGTACAACCCCCAGCAGGAGATCATCCTCGAGAAAAACCCCGAGTACTGGAACGCCGACGAAGTCGACATCGAGCGGGCGAAACTCCGGATCATCAAGGACAAAAACGCCGTGGTCAACGCCTACAAGACCGGCGAGTTGGACTGGACCGGCACGAACCTGCCGATCTCGCAGATCTCGAGTCTGCTGATGCACGAGGACTACAACCGCGAGCCGATGCTCGGCATCTATTACTACCGGATCAACGTCTCCGAGGAGGACTCCCCGCTCAGCGAACCGAAGGTCCGCCGGGCTCTTTCGCTGGCGGTCGATCGCGAGTCGATCGTCGAGAACGTCCTCAACGGGCTGTTCGACCACGCCAAGTCGTTCGTCCCCGGCAACATGCCCGGCTACGAGTCGACGGTGTCGACTGAATACGCTCCCGACAAGGCGAACGAGCTGCTCGAGGAGGCCGGCTATCCGGACGGCGAGGGCTTTCCGGAGACGACCGTCCTTTACAACACCGACAAAAACCACAAGCTCGTCGCCGAGTCGATCCAGTCGATGTGGAAGAAAAACCTGGGCATCGACATCGAGCTGCAAAACAAGGAATGGAAGACCTACCTGGAGGACATCGACACCCTCAGCTACGAGGTGGCCCGCGCCGGCTGGATCGGGGATTACAACGATCCGATGACCTTCCTCGACATGTGGGTCACCGGCAACGGCAACAACGACACCGGCTGGTCGAACGAACAATACGACGGGCTGATCGCCGAGGCGCGCGAGACGCCCGACCCGAAGGAGCGCCGCAAAATCCTCCAGGAGGCCGAAGATCTGCTGTTGGAGAAGGGCCCGGTCATCCCCATCTACGACCTCTCGAACAACATGCTCCTGTCGGACCGGGTCGAGGGCTTCAAACCCCACAATCGCAACATTCACCTGCTGAAAGACCTCTCTCTCGGCTCGAAATGACGCAAGCCTTCGAGGCCCGGGGTTCGCCGGCGGTGGCGGATGCCCGGGAACTCGAAACGACCGACATCCTTCCGATTCTCTCCCGCGGTAGACTCCGGACGTGACGCGCTACATCATTCGCCGCATTTTGAGCAGCATCTTCGTGCTGCTGGTGATCATCACCGCCTCGCTGTGGATCACCCGACAGGCGCCCAGCAATCCGTGCCTGAAAGAACGCCAGGTCAACACCTGTGCGTGTATGAAAAAACACCACCTCGACGAGCCGGTCTTTCCGGTCTACGTCCCGCCGCCGCTGGAAGCCTCGGCCGACTGTGAGTACTGGGCGCCCGAGACGGGCTTTGCAGTGGGACCGGTCCGGGTGCTCGGGCCGAGCGAATGGGACGAGACGCAATTCGCCCACTACATGGGCATGCTCGTCCCGCATATCTACGTGCAATCGGGGCCGGAGACCGGGATGTTTCGAGAGCTGCCGGCCCCCGGCGAATACCGGACGCCTTTTCGCGTGGCTCCCGTCGATCTCGGGGCCGACCTGCTGGGCGGACTCACGAAGCTCGTCGGCTCGGGGATCGACCTCGGCGAGACGATCGTGAAGGGAGTGACCGGCCTCGATCTGTACGTCGGCTCCGAGCACATGTACGACTACGCCGAGGGGCTGAGCGCGACGCGAGCCGGCCCGGGCCTGCGCCTCGATGCGAGTCTCGGGCCGAGTATGCGTACCGACCGACTCGTGTTGACCGGTCTGCTGTCGGGGCTTCCGTTCACGCTGCAGCTGGGCCTCCAGGCGTTGCTGCTGGCGCTGATCATCGGCGTGCCGGCCGGCATGTATGCCGGGCTTCGCCAGAATACCGCCGCCGACTACACGACGATGACCTTCGCGATGGTCGGCGTCGCGATCCCGAACTTCGTGCTCGGCCCGATCCTGATCCTGATCTTTGCGCTCGGCCTCGGGTGGTTCCGCGCCGGCGGCTGGAATACCTTCGCCGACAGCATCCTGCCGACCGTCACCCTGAGCCTGTATTACGCCGCCTACATCGCCCGGCTGACCCGCGGCGGCATGCTCGAGATGATCCGCAAGGATTTCGTGCGCACCGCCCGGGCGAAGGGCCTGACCGAAAAGGTCATCGTCTTCCGCCACGCCCTCAAGGGGACGCTGTTGCCGGTCGTCAGCTACCTGGGGCCGGCCTTTGCGGCGCTTCTGACCGGATCGGTCGTCGTCGAGGAAATCTTCAGCATCCCGGGCATCGGGACGCGGTTCGTCGAATCGGCGCTCAACCGCGACTACAACATGGTGCTCGGGACGGTCATCATCTATTCGAGCTTTCTCGTCTCCCTGAATCTCGCCGTCGACATCGTCTACACGTGGCTCGACCCGCGGGTCGACTACGACGAGGCGTGAGGCGACGGGCGCCCGACTTTTGACTGCGGTCTCGCATGAGTGATCAGGAGGAACAATCTCGGGAGGGGCCCGGCGAGAGGAGCTGGGAGCAGGCCGAACTCGTCGAGGGAACGAGTCTCTGGCGAGACGCCTTTCTTCGGTTGATCCGCAACCGGGCCGCGATGACCGGCCTGATCGTCGTCGCAATCATGGGGCTGGCCGCGATCTTGTTCGAGCCGATCTCGACGTACGTCACCCAGTTCGACCTCGACGAACAACACCCGTTCATCGAGCCGAAACCCCCGGGCGCCCGGTCGGTCCCCTCGGAGCATTTCGATCTCATGCCGCCCGACGGCGAGCAGGCCTTCGAGCACGTCGACTTCGACGACGACGGCGCGATCAGTCCGCGCGACCTGCAGTTGACCTACCGCCACATGGAGTTCGAGCGAGTCGACACCGACGGCGACGGCGATCTCGACTACCGGGAATATCGCGACGCGCCGCTGACGCTCGAGCCGACCAGCGAAAACATCCCGACCTGCCAGCAGTGGGATCTGCTCAAAGACAGCCTCGCGCCCCTGGAGCATCCGCGGGTCTTCCGCTGCCAGGCCGGCGAGGACGAGAAGATGACCTATGAAGAGTCCGGGGAGGTTGCCGATCTCGTCAGTACCCGCGAGGCGGAGAGCCTCGTCGAGATCTTCGACGACAACGACTCCGACGCCATCGAATCCGGTGAATACGCCGGCCTGCCCGCTCCCAAGACCCATTATCTCGGGACCGACCAGCTCGGTCGCGACCTTTTGACCCGGCTGGTCTACGGCGCCCGCATCTCGCTGTCGGTCGGTCTCCTGGCGGCGCTGGTGTCGTTTTTCATCGGCGTCACCTGGGGCGCGACGGCCGGGTTCATCGGCGGCGTCGTCGACAACGTGATGATGCGGATCGTCGACGTCATGTACGGGCTTCCGTTCATGATCCTGGTGATCCTGTTGATCTCGGTCTTCGGCCAGAGCATGCTGCTGTTGTTCGTCGCCATCGGGGCGATCCGCTGGCTGACGATGGCCCGGATCGTGCGCGGCCAGGTGATCAGTCTCAAGGAACAGGAGTTCATCGAGGCGGCCGAGTGTATCGGCGTCTCGAAGGCCGGGATCATCTTCAAGCATCTGATCCCGAACGCCCTCGGCCCGATCATCGTCTACACGACGCTGATGGTCCCCTCGGTGATGCTCGCCGAGGCGTTCCTGTCGTTTCTCGGCCTCGGCATCCGCGCGCCGTACACCTCGTGGGGACTGCTCGCCAGTGAGGGACGCGAGGTGATGGGCACGGCACCCTGGATCATCATCTCCTCGGGCGCCGCGCTGGCGATCACGCTTTTGAGTCTGAACTTCCTCGGCGACGGGCTGCGCGATGCGCTCGACCCGCAGCTCAAAGACGAGTAGCAGCGCCGAGAGGCCCGGGACGAGGGCCGCAGTCATCCAGTCGTTTCAGTCGACGAGAGGACGCATCGCATGACCGACGAGGTAGCCGACGGGCCGGCAGCCGACTCGGGGGATCGGGCAGACGCCGAGGGCGACGACGCGTCGCTTCTTCGTGTGCGCGACCTCAAGACCTACTTTTATACCGACGAAGGGGTCGTGCGGGCGGTCGACGGCGTCAGCTTCGACGTCGCGCCGGGCGAGTCGGTCGGCATCGTCGGCGAATCGGGCTCCGGCAAGTCGGTCAGCCAGATCTCGATCCTCGACCTCATCCCCTCGCCGCCCGGCGAGATCGTCGACGGCGAGATCTGGTTCGACGGCGAAAACCTGCTCGACAAGTCCGAGGAGGAGATCCGCCAGATTCGAGGCGACAAAATCTCGATGATCTGGCAGGACCCGATGTCGAGTCTCAACCCGTTTTTGAAGATCTCGACGCAGTTGATCGAGGGCCTGCAGGTCCACCG
>CAZRLK010000116.1:0-16224 GCA_964600555.1 uncultured Bradymonadales bacterium | reverse complement strand
GACCAGGATCCGACCCTGGCCGGCGCCCTGGAGACACACGACCTGACACCGACCGGCATCGACGACGTCATCCTCACCCACCTGCATTTCGACCACGCCGGCGGCGTCAGCCGGCTCGACGACCGCGACGAGATCGTGGCGACCTTCCCGAACGCGACGCACTGGGTGCAGAAGCGCAACTGGTCGTGGGCCAACAGCCCGAGCCCCCGCGACGAGGGGAGCTACCGCCCGCAGGATTTCCGCTTTTTCGAGGAGAGCGGCGACGCCCCGGAGCTTCGGCTGGTCGACGGGATCGACGAGATCCTGCCCGGTATCGAGGTGCTGCCCCAGCACGGCCACACCTTCGGCATGCAGGCGGTCAAGATCGCGACCGACGATCACACCTACGTGTATCTGGCCGACCTGATTCCGACGACCTCGCACCTGGGCGATCCGTACGTGATGGGCTACGACATCCAGCCGCTCGAGACGGTCGAGGAGAAGCGCGAGATCCTCCACCGCGCCGACCGCCACGACTGGATCCTGTGCTTCGAACACGACCCGCAGCAGGCTTTCGCGCGAGTCGAAATCGACGGAGACGACCGGCGGGCGGTGTCGGTCGACTCGAGCGAGTTGCCGGCGGTCGAGTGAGAGCAGGTGGGGGCTAGTAAGAATGCCAGACGAGCGTCTCGTCGAGACCAGGGCGGGGATCGGGGGCGTTCGTCCCCCGGGCTGCGCTGCGCTTCGCCCGGGGCTAGTAAAAATGCCAAACGGACTCTGTGGGGAGCTCCGGGAGGCTTTCGCTATGCTTCGCCCCCCTCCGCGCTGGAGTTGCGTCCGCTCTCACCAGCCTGCTGCGGTTTGCGATTCGTCCCCCGGGCTGCTGCCTTACCAGCTTGCGTCTGCAGGGGGATTTACGTAAGTGTCTCCGGGTGTATCGAACCCGAGGAGTCGGACGGCGATGAAACGTATCGTGTTGTATGTGAAGGGCATCTGCATGGGGGCGGCGGATGTCATCCCCGGGGTCAGCGGGGGGACGATGGCGCTGATCCTCGGGATCTACAAGCGGCTCGTCGACGCGATCCGCGGGCTGCACCTGCGATGGATGCCGCCTCTGTGGCGATGGCTGACCGGCGGGCGCCGCGAGGCGGACTGGGAGGCGTTTCGCCGGGAGCTGGCGACGCTCGATCTGGCGTTTTTGACGACGCTCGGCTTCGGGATCGTCACCGCCATCGTCGGCGGGAGCATGGTGATCCCGGGGTTGATGGAGGCGTACCCGTCGGCGATGCGGGCCTTTTTCTTCGGGCTGATCGTCGCCAGCATCTGGGTCCCGTTCCGGATGATCGAAGCCGGCGACACCTCGGTGATCGCCGGGGCGGTGGTCGTCGGCCTCCTGGCGGCGGCCTTCGGCTACGTCGTCACCAGCCCCGGGCGAAGCCTCGAGGCGACCCAGACGATGAAGCAGGTCGAATCCCGGGGGGAGTCGCTCAAGGAAATCGCCCGGCGGGGGCCGAGCGCGGCCGCCGAGGCGATGGTCTACTGGGCGCCCGAAAACGAGCCGCTCCGCGAGGCCATCCGCGAGGCCGACCCCGAGAAAGCCGACATGTTCGCCGCCCAGCACGAGCGGCTCGAGCGCGAGGGGGGCGGCAGCCCCGACAAGGACGCCCTCAAAAAGCTGAGCGAGCCCTACCAGAATCTGCACGTCCCCGAGGGCGTCGGCGTCGAGGTCCCGCGGCCGGCCCCGTGGTATCTGTTTTTGGCCGGCGCCGTCGCGATCTGCGCGATGATCCTGCCCGGGATCAGCGGCTCGTACATTTTGCTGATCCTCGGGGCGTACTTTTTCGTCCTCAACGCCGTCAAAGGGAGCATCGAGCAGGCGGCCGCCGGACATCTGCCGGTCGAACAGCTCGGGTTCGTCGCCCTGTTCATGGTCGGCGCGACGATCGGGATTTTGAGCTTTGCCCGGCTGTTGAGTCACCTGCTCGACCAGCATCCGACGCCGACCCTCGCCGGACTGGTCGGGCTGATGATCGGATGTCTGCGCGGCATCTGGCCGTTCCGGGCGACGGTCGACGGCGAGACGGTCAACGTCTTGCCCGCCTCGATGGATTCGACCGTCGCGACGGCGATCGTCGCCTGCCTGATCGGCGCCGGCCTCGTCGTCGCGTTGACGCTGCTCGGGGGCTTGCTGGAGGGAACGGCCGACAAACACGCTCCGGACGACCTCGCGACGTGACGCGACAATCGGATGCTCATCACTCGTCTTCTGCACTGCTGTCTTCATGACGCCAACTTCCGAATTCGCCGCCTGGACGACCGTCGCTCTGGCCGCCGTGTTGGCTGTCGCCTTTCCCGCGTCGGCGTCGGCGGATACCGATGTCGCCTCCGACGCCGAGAGCGACACCGCCTCCGATCCACTCGACGCCGGGCCGGACGTCGCCGGGACGGATGCTTCCGATACCGGCCTCGAGCCCGACGCCGACGACGTCGACGAGATGGAGCCCGCAGACGGGGAGAGCGGAGACGTCGCCGAATTGGACGCCGGAGACGATGTTGGTGACGCCGCCAGCGAGGACGTCGCACCCGGCGACGTGGGCACCGACGCCGCCGATGTCCGAGATGGCGGAGAGCCCGAGGATACCGGGGGGGTCGAGGACGTCGGACCGATGCCCGACGTCACCGACGGGCCCGACGCCGACGATGCGGGAGAGACGACGCGGGCGCGCTTTTTCGGGCGAGTCGATCTCCAGTCGCGACGGGGGGCGAGCGGAGTCCGGATCACGTTGACGCGCACCGACGACGGGGAGACCCGCGAGCAGACGACCGGCGACGACGGGCGCTTCGCGTTCGAGGACCTGCCGCTGGGGAGCTACGAGGTCGAGCTCGCCATCGAGGGCTTCGCGACGATCGCGGAGTCTTTCGAGTTGGTCGGCGACCGCGAGGAGCACTACACCCTGTACAGCGACCAGGAGGTCGACGTCCGGATTCGAGCGTTGTTCACCCACGTCGACGAGCCGCCGGAGACGGTCGATTTCACGCTCGACGGCGAGCGTGGGCAGTTCGCCCCGGACGAGTCGATCGAGGTCGAAAACGAGGTCGCCGAATGGACGGTCGAGGAGGTCGGGGTCGGCAACTGGACGGTGACGGCGATGGCGGAGGATTTCGAGGATCTGTCGTATCGATTCCGTGCGAGCGGCCCCGACGGGGGAGCGTCGGAGGGAATCGACGTGCGGCTGTTCATGACGCCGGCGGGGGGGCGCCCGCCGCCGCCCGACACCAGCGGCTGCTCGTGCGGCGACTCCGACGGCGCCCAGGGCGGCGGGGTTCCCGGGCCGACGACGCCGACGCCGACGACCCGGCCGCTGCTGTTGTTGCTGTTGTCGCTGGGGAGCTCCCGCTGGCTCCTCTCACACTTCGCCTCGTCGCGCGAGTAAACGGGTCGCATCCATGAGCGAATCGGTTTCGAGAGGGTGGTTGTCGCTGGCCTGTCTGGCGCTGGCGGTGGGGGCGCTGACGTGTCAGGGGGGCGATTCGGACGGCGACGGCGTGCCGGACGTCGAGGACAACTGTCCGGAGGTCGCCAACGAAAACCAGCGAGACGCCGACGACGACGGCTACGGCGACGCCTGCGACAACTGTCCGAACACCCCCAACGGCGCCCAGGACGATCGCGACGGCGACGAGGCCGGCGACGCCTGCGACAACTGCCCCGACACGCCCAATTCCGACCAACAGGATACCGACGACGACGGCCGGGGCGACGTCTGCGACCCGGACATCGACGGCGACGGGATTTCCAACGACGAGGACAACTGTCCGGCGGCGGCGAATCCCGACCAGAGCGACGGCGACGCCGACGGGGCCGGCGACGCCTGTGACAACTGCCCCGAGCGTCCCAACGCCGCGCAGACCGACACCGACGACGACGGCGTCGGCGACCTGTGCGACATTTGCCCGGAGGATGCCGACCCCGAGCAGACCGACAGCGACGGCGACGGCTACGGCGACGCCTGCGACAACTGTCCGTACATCGTCAACCGCGACCAGGAAGACCGCGACGGCGACCAGGTCGGCGACCCGTGCGACAATTGCCCGCGCGACGTCAATCCCGACCAGGAGGATACCGACTCCGACGGGCGGGGCGACGTCTGCGACCCGGACATCGACGGCGACGGGATCCCGAACGAGGAGGACAACTGTCCCGGTGTCGCCAACGAAAACCAGGCCGACGGTGACGACGACGGGGCGGGGAATGCCTGCGACAACTGCGAGGGGTTGCCCAACCCCGACCAGACCGACAGCGACGACGACGGCGTCGGCGACGCCTGCGACATCTGCCCCGAAACCCCGGACCCCGACCAGCGTGACGCCGACGGTGACGATCACGGCAACGCCTGCGACAACTGTCCGAACGAGCCGAACCCCGAGCAGCGCGACAACGACGACGACGGCGTCGGCGATGTCTGCGACAACTGTCCGTCGACCGAAAACAGCGACCAGCTCGACGGCGACGGCGACGGCATCGGCGATGCGTGCGACAACTGCCCGCAGAGGCCGAACGACCAGCAGGCCGACCGGGACGGCGACGGCGTCGGGGACAGTTGCGACAACTGCCCGTCGGCCCAGAATCCGGAGCAAAAAGACAGCAACAACGACGGCATCGGCGACGCCTGCTCGTCGGGGGGCGGGGGCAACGACGCCGGCAGCAACGACGACGAGGAATGTACCAGCGGAACCGACAGCGACCGCGACGGCGTCCCCGACCAGTGCGACAACTGTCCGTTGACCCCGAATCCGAACCAGGAAGACGACGACGGGGACGGGACCGGGAACAGATGCGAGTAACTCTCTGTTGACCGGACGAAAGGTGAAAGGTGGCCGGGCTCGCGGCTTGGTCGCGGCTGCCGGGTCTCGTACACTGCTCTCACCTCGGGCCGACGTCCGCGCTCCTTTCGACCAGGGAACGAACGATGGATCTCAGTGCACGCACCATGTACGGCCTCCGGGCTCTCGTCACCCTGGCGGGGGCGCGGCGGGATTCGCCGATGAGCATCCAGGAAATCGCCGACGACGAAGAGCTGCCGAGCAAGTTTCTCGAGGGGATCATGGCGGATCTGAAGCGCGGCGGGTTCGTCCGCAGCCGCCGCGGGGCCAACGGCGGGTACCTGCTGGCGCGGCCGGCGAGCGAGATCACGCTCCTGGAGGTGATCCGGCATCTCGACGGGCCGATCGCCCCGTTCAACCTCGACGATCGTGCCGCCGACGAGGAACCGACCGACCGCCAGCAGGCCTTCCGTCCGGTCTGGAACGAGATCCGCGAAAAGACCATCCGTGTGCTCGAGGACTACACCGTCCAGTCGATCTGTGATTCGGTGCCCGAGAAGCGGCGCGAGGATTTCACGCCGATCTATCAGATCTGAACGGCGGTCGATCGAATCCACCCGGCGGCGGGCCCGAGCGGGTCAGTAATTCGGCCGGGTGCGGTAGTCCGTCTCGACGTTCTGGCCGATGTACAGCGACTTGCGATCCTCGTAGAGCCGAAGATACGTCGCCAGAAAGCGAGTCACCTTTTTGACGTACCCGCGCGCCTGGGTGAACGGGATCTCTTCGACGAACTCGTCGTGGGGCATCGCTCCGCGCTTGTTCATCCAGGCGGCGACCCGGTGGGGGCCGCCGTTGTAGCCCGCCATCGCCAGCAGTTCCTGCCCGCGAAACTTCCGAACCAGTCGGCTGAAATACCAGACGCCCTGTTCGATCGCGACCTCGTCGTCGATCAGATCGTAGGGGCCGAAGTCCCTGTCGCCGATCGAGGTGGCGACTTTGACGCCGGTGCGGGGGATGACCTGCAGCAGGCCGATCGCCTCGGCGGTGCTGATCGAGTCGGGATTGTAGGTGCTCTCGACGCCCATCAGCGACCAGATCAGGTAGGGGTTGATCCCGCGCTTGCGGCTCTCGGCGATGACCTTGCGGGGATAGGCCCGGGGGTAGGCCTGCATCCAGACCTCGCGGGTCAGCCGGCTCGGCTCGCGGTCGAACAGATCGTGTTGTTCGAGGGTGAATTTGCGGACCAGGTGGTAGTCGCCGACCTCTTTGAGGGCGTCGACCAGCAGGCCTCGGAGGGTCTCGCGGCGGTCCCAGATCGTCTGCTGGCGCTCGGCGAGTTTGCGGCGGGCCTCGCGGTCGTCGGGGACGGGGAAGCGGTCGGCCGAGCCCCCTTCGTAGCCCCAGAGGCCGCGCTCGCCGCGGGGGCGGAAGTCGACCAGATAACTCCACCGCTCGTAGGGCAGCTCGTGGGGGTCGCCGGCGGCGGGTCTCGGCCGTTTGGCGAGGCCGCGAAACTCGAGGGCGGCCTCGCGGAGGGCGGTGCGGGCGGCGTCTCGCCAGCCGATCCGATACAGCCACTCGGCGCGTTCGAGGGCGGGGAACAGCTCACCGGCCTCGTCGACGGCCCGCGACAGCCCGCCGACGTACCCGTCGGTGCCGTAGGCGCGCGGCGCGGGCATTGGCCCGATGGCCTCGCCGCGCTCGAAGCTGGCGAAGGCGACCTGCGAGTCGTGGCGTCCGTTCCAATAGATGCGCGCCCGGGTTGGATAGTCGATGCGGTTGGGGCGCTCGGCGGTCTCTTTCGCCGCGGCGGCCTCCTCGGCGGCCAGCCGCGCCGCCTCGGATCCGTCCGCCGGGGCCTCTCCACCCGAGGGTCGCCCGGGGCCGGCGGCCGCGCCGAACGGGGCGACGGCCCGTTCGATCGCGGTGCGCGTCTGCTCGGGGAGATCGCCGGCCATCAGCCGACACAACATCCGGTTTTCGGCCACCTGCGAGCTGCAGCGCCGCGGCGAGAGGGTCTGCGGCGAGGCGTGGTCGCTCTGGTCGGGGACGCGGGGGACGAGCGAGGAGTCGACGCGGACCGGCGTCGACGAGTCGGCCATCGCCCGGGCCGCCCGGTCGAAGGCGGCGAATACGTCGTTGCCTCCGTCGAGCACCGACTCGGTCTTCTGGGCGATGGCGCTGTCGACGGCGTCGCGCTGGCGCAGATCGCGGAGGCGGTTGAGCGCCTGAACCCCGTAGTAATCGAGCGGAAATTCTCGAGCGATCTCGTTGTACAGCCCGTGTGCCTGGTTCGGGTTGTCGTTGCGAGCGTGGGCGCGAGCGGCCCAGTACATCCCTCGGGCCCGGGCCTGGCCGTGGCGGTTTCGGGCGAAGCGCTCGAAGTGATCGACGGCGCGTTCGAATCGCCCCGTCTTGTACAACAGCCAACCGATCCGCCAGCGGCGCTTCTTCCACTGCGAGAAGGTCGTGTCGGCGAGCTGGTAGGCCTGCTCGTAGCGGCCGTGGGTTTCGTAAAAGTCGATGAGTTCGCGGTGGCGGCTGTAGCGTCCGTACCGCTCGAGACGGCGCTTCTGGGCGGCGAGCGCGTCGTCGAAACGCCCCGTGCGAGCGAGAAGCCGCGAGCGGTACTTGGCGACGACGTGCTCGTGGATGCCCTCGTCGTCACCGCGGTCGGCGGCCTCGCGGAGCCGGTCGAGGTACGCCAGCGCCTCGTCGTTGCGCTTGGGCTCGAAGGCGTTCAGGGCGAGCTGCATCACGATCTCGTGTTCGATCTCGGGGTCGTCTTCGAGGCTCGAGACGCGATCGAGCAGCCGTCGGAAATACACGTCGGCCAGGTCCCACTGGCGGTAGATGCGGAGCTGGCGAAACCGATCGAACAGCTCCTCGTACGAGAGGGTCTCGACGGAGACGCCCCGGCGCTCGAGCGTCTCGAGCCGTGCCAGGGCCCGATCGCCGGTCGGCTTGTGCGGGAAGTTCAGCCAGGTCGACTGGTAGGTTTCGGCGGCGCGCCGGAACTGACCGAGCGCCTCGTGGCAGAGCCCGAGTTTCAACTGAAGGCGGGTGCGGCGCGGGTAGTCGGGAAACAGCTCGAGCATCTCAGTGAGGGCCGGCACGGCCTCCCGGCAGGCGCCGGCCTCGGCGAGTAGTTCGGCCTGGCGAGCGCGGGCCCGATAGGTCAGCGCAGAGGTCTCCAGCTCGTAGATGCGCTCGTAGGTCTCGGCGGCCTCGCGCCTCGAATCCCGCTGCTCGAGAGCGCGCGCCTTCAACCACCAGACGTAGGCGCGAATCGGCGTCTGTTCGGCCTCGACGCCGGCGAGGTGATCGAGACTGCGGGTCGGGCGCTGCCGCTCGAGTTCGGCGCGGGAAGCGAGAAGGTGCGCGAGAGTCGGGGTGGACTCGTCGGGTTCCGCCGCCTCGCATCCCGCGACTCCTTCGTCCTGGAGCCGGAGGTAGGCGCGTGCGAGCGTCGCGGCCCGATCGTGGCGGTCGGCCTCACTCGCCTGCCGGGCGCGCTCCAGCCCCTCGCTTCGGATCAGGCAGTGAGCGTCGGTACGAGCCCGCTCGATTGCCCCTTCAACCGCCGTCGCGGCCGACTGCGACGTGCTCCGGGCACGGAGGGTGGCATGGATGCCCTCGAGGTCGGCGCCGGTCAGGGGGGTGGCGGCGTGGATGCGCGAGCCGGCGTCCTGGGCGAGGATGTCGGGGGTCCCGAAGCCGACCAGACCCGCCGCGGCGCCGGCCACGAGCAGCAATAGCCAGGAAGTGCGATGTGCGCGCAACAAGCCGTCTCCCTGTCGCACCGGGTCTTTCGTGACAGAAACAGCGCATGCAGGTGGGGGAACCTCCACCCTCCACCATACCTCGATCCGTACCAAAAGGCCAGTCGATCGAACGGGCAGGGCGCCTCGATGCGTATCGCCGCCAGAATCGGGCCCCGGGCATCGGCGCCGGGGAAGCCGCGCCAGATCCGAAACGAAACCACGGTGCTGCTGCATGCAAAAAAAAAGACGCCGCTGCCCGGCGGCAACGGCGTCTCGTCTCTCTCGATTGTCGGTCCGGTGTCACAGATCGTCGCGGATCGTCGTCATCTTGTCCTTGATCGCGAGTTTCTGCTTTTTGATCGTCTGAATCTCGCGTTCCTCTTCCGGGGAGAGCGACCGTGGGCTCTTCAACTCCGTGAGCCGATCCTCGAGCGACTCGTGTTTTTCGCGGAGTTTGATGAGAGCTTCCTCGGCAGAGTCGGCGTCTTCAGTGATCGTTTCGACCATGGTCTACACTCCTCGAAGGCTACGGTTGCAGCGACAGGGAGACAGGTAGTTGAGCCGTCGTGCTGCCATCCGGGACTCGCTCGCACGCCGTCGACTCGACTGGCTCGCCCCCCACGGCCCGCTGGGGCGACGGGAGCGACTCCCCCGCCGACGACGTTTCGGCCCACGCGATCGCACGATCCGTCGATCGGCCGCTTGTCCCGCAACTACCAGTTTTGCTCAAAAAAAGGATAGACACGGGGGCTGGAGGTGTCAAAGCGGTGGGTTCGCCGCTGCGCCTCGAGACCGCGGCGGACTCAGCGCCGTTCCTTGACACCATCGACGCCGCTGCGTATACACTGCCGCGCTGCGCCGCAGTCGTTTGCTGGTGGCGCAGCCTGTTCGGGGATCGTCTAACGGTAGGACATCGGGTTCTGGTCCCGACAGTCCAGGTTCGAATCCTGGTCCCCGAACTTTCTTCCCTGCGTGCGGCCCGACAGGTCGCGGCAGGCCGACGCGACTCCAGTGCAACCGGAGGACATCGATGGCCGAGATTACGATCGGTGGCGAAGAAGAAACCAGCAAGTCGGGGGCTCCCGAGCACCCGGATTGCGACGCCGAGATGGAAATGACCCGGGTCGTCCGCGTCGAAGGGGCGAGCGGGATGTTCTGGGTCTGTTCGGATTACAGCGACGAGACGCCCGTGTTGAACAAGGCTGGCGTGGAGATGGAGCCGCTGAAGCTTCGCTGAGTCCGTCCGCCGGTGGGTGGCCCCGCCGGCTCGCCGGCACGAACCCCTCCCGTTCGATCGGGCGTGCATCGCCTTCGATCGGGCGTGCATCGCCCGAGGTGATTCTCGTCGGCTCCCCACCGAAGACGGCGCTCACTCGCCGTCCTCGCCCGGTACACGGCGCGGTTTTGCGTCCCCCCGCCCGATGTGCCACCTTGTGTCGTGTCCGTTGGCCTCGACCCTCTCGCGAGTATCGACATGATTGAGCGAACACCGCGATCGATCGCCCGCACGGGGCTTCGGATGGCTGTGGCCACCGCCGCCGTCGTGGTGGGGCTTGCCGGTGGAGTCACCGACGCACTCGCCGAGTCCGGCAGCGTCCGCTACTCGTACGAACAGGTCGAAATCGGGGACGTCGCCCAGTGGGTGCTCGTTCCGGTCGCCGAGGAGCAACTGCGCGGCGAGGTGACCCGGGAGACCGTCGAGCAGGCCTTCGAGCTTCTGGTCGAGGACAAGGGCACCTCGTACGGAGATACCAGCATCGAGATTTCCGGGTCGGTGCCGGAGGGGGCGACGGTGACCGTCGAGATCGACCCGGACCACTCGAAATACAAACTGATCATCATGGCCGAGACGGTCTATACGCTGACCGAACTCGGCATCGGCGAGATCCGCTTCCCGGACTACGCCGAGGGCAACGTCGAGCGCCACGACGTGCCGTTTTCGGCCTACACGCCGACGCTGCCGCTGTGGCGAGCGGTCCCCCCCGACAACCTGGTCGACGCCCGCGTCCGGATGCCGGATGGGTCGGTCCTGGCCTTCGAGCAAGTGAAACGCCGCTGGGAGGAGAACGACCCGGAGCTGATCGAGGCGTTGTACACGTTTCTCGACGACGACAAATCCTACACGGTCGTCTCGGTGCTCGAGCGACTGCCGAAACTCGATCTCGCGTACGCCGAGCGGGTGATTCCCCTGCTCGAACACGACAGCCGCTCGGTACGCGCCCAGGCCCTCGAGGCCCTAGCCGACAAGCGCAACCAGACCGAGGTATTGTCGGCGGTGCTCGATTTGATGCAGCGCGAAGACGACGCGAAGCTCGCCGAGAAGGCGGCGACGTTTCTGGGCAAGGCGGACGCGGTGAAATTCAGCGTCCAGGAGCAGTTTTACCATCTCGAAAACGGCTCCGAGGATGCGCGCATCGAGGCCGCCAAGCAGCTCGCCGAGGCGCGGGGCGACGAGCGTGTCGTCGACCATCTGGCGGCGGCCCTGACCGCGGAGACGACCTCGGTGGCCTCGACGGCGGTCGATTCGCTGCTGGCCCTCGAGGCCGACGAGGCGCTGGTGGCGGCGCTCGACGGCGACGAGGTGGCCGACGAGATCCAGATGCGGATCGCCCGGAATCTCCGGGAGGTCTCCGACGCCGAGGCGAAGGTCGCCGGGTTGCGCTATATCGGCAACCACGCCGACGGGCGAGATCGTCGCGTCGCGATCCGAAACCTGGCCGGCGTCGAGACCGACTCGGCGCGCGAGGCGGCCGAGTCGTTTCTGACCGCCGAGGAAAGGCGGGTGCGGCTGGCGGCGATCGAGACCGTCGAGCAGATCGAATCGACGGAGTCGCTTCCGGCGATCGCCGAGGCGGTCCGCGCCGGAGCGAGTGCCGACAAGATCGAGGCGGCGGGGTTTCGCATCCTCGAAGCCAAGCCGCTCGAGACGGTCCTCGAGCACTCGCAGGCCTCGGATGCGATCGTCCAGCGGATGGCTTATCGGGCGCTGGGGCCGAAGGCGGCCGACGGGGAGGGAGGCGACGAGATCTTCGAGCAACTCGATGAGGGCGCCGAGCACGAGGATCCGAGCATCCGCGGGGCGTCGGCCCGGGCGCTCGGCTCGTTCGCCGACGAGCGGGCCCTCGAGGTGCTGAGAGGCCTGGCGGACGACGACAGCGCGGCGGTGCGTCGCGACGTCGCCTACGCACTCGCCAACTGGACGGACGGTCAGATGAGCGAGACGCTCGTCGGGTATCTCGACGACGAGTCGTCCCAGGTCGTCGCCGCCGCCGTCTCGTCGCTGACCGAGCGCGGCAACGTCGAGCAGTGGGAGCGGATCCGGGAGCTGATCGAGGCGGATGCCGCCGAAGTCCGCCAGGAGGCCTATCGCGCGATGGCGAAACTGGTCGACCGCGACGACAGCGAGGCGGTCGACCAGGTCGTCAGCCAACTGAGCGGCGCGATCACCGCCGACGACGACCAGGCGGTCGTGCGGACCGCCATCGAGGAGCTCGGCTCGTTCAACAAGAAAGGGGCGGTGACGGGGATCGCGCTCAAGCTCAACGCCAAAAACAAGGACATGCGCCTGACGGCCATCGAGGCGCTCGGCGATACCGGGCACACCGAGGCGGTCGACCTGCTGATCGACACGCTCGACGATCCGGATGCCGAGATCCGGCGCGCGGTCGTCGAGGCGCTCGGTGAGCTGGGCGATCCGAAGGCGCTCTCGGCGCTGAACGACCAGCTCGAAGAGGAGGAAAACGACGACCTCAAAGAGCTAATTCAGGCGACCATCGACCAGATGTAGGCGAAACGGGCCCTTATGATGCCTGCAGGCATGCGCGGCGTTCGTGTTCAGTTCCGCCGGTGGATCGTCGCCGTGGCGGCGGGACTGGTGGTCGCCCTGGCGTGTGGCTGCGATCGCGGCCAGACCCGGTCCGACAGCGGCGGGGCCCGGGAGTCCGATTCGGCCTCGGAACTCGACGATGCGATCGGCGAGGCGTGTGAGGGCGACCGGGAGTGTCCCCGGTATCTTCGCTGCCTGGATGCGACCTGCGAGGAGCCACCGGCGATGAGCGGCGAGAGCGACGCCGAGACGCCCGCCGTCGCGTTTTACGAGGACGTCGACGCCGCCGAAGCCGAGTCGGTTGCGCAGTTTCACGTCGAGCTGGCGACCACGCCCGAGGCCCGGCGCACCGGCCTGATGTACCGGCCGTCGATGCAATCGGGCTGGGGGATGTTGTTCGTGTATCCGGACGAGGCCGAGCGGTCGTTCTGGATGAAAAACACGTTGATTCCGCTCGACATGGTCTTCGTCGACGCCGCCGGCGAGGTGGTCAGCATCCTCGAGGGCGCCGAGCCCGAGACGCTGGTCGCCCGCCGCTCGGAGGGCCCGGCCCGGTACGTCCTGGAAGTCAACGCCGGGGCCGCCGAGGAGGCCGGGCTGGCGGCCGGCATGCAGATGCGCCTCGAAGACGTCCCCGACCAGTACCTCCCCGAGCAGTGACTCTCGCACGCCGAATGGGCCTCGGATCCCGGATCTATCGCCTCTGGTACGGCCTGACGGCCGCCCTCGGCGCAGTCGCCTGCGCGATCCCCCTTTTCAATCTCGTCGGCTACGAGTCGGCGGCGCTTTTTGGCGTCGTCTGCGGCCCGGTCTCGGTTTTTTTGACGCTGCACGCCTTTCACACCGGCGATCTCGCGTCGCCGCTGGCGTCCGAGCGCTCCCGCCATCCCTTCGACGATTTCGCCCGCCTGGCCGGCCGCCATCTCGGGCTGCTGGTCGTCCCGCTCGGCGTGCTGAGCCTCAACGCCCTGCGCGTCCAGAACTGCGATTTTGCGACGGGCCTGTTGTTCTGGGCGCTGATTCCCGTGCCGGCGATTCTGGTCGGCCAGACGGTCGGCTGGGTGCTGGCGGCGGTCGGCCCCCGGCGGCGGCTGTACCGCCACCTGGCGGCCGTCGCCGTGATCGTCGCCTCGGCGGCGTCGTTCGGGCTGCACCTGGCGCTCGAACCGCCGATCGTCGGCCACCAGTGGTTTCTCGGCTATTTCAGCGGCTCGATCTACGACGAGGCGCTCGCTTTGCCGGGGAGTCTGGTCGCCTACCGGGCGACGAATTTGCTGGTCGTGGCGGCGGTCGCGGCGGGGCTGGAGGCGGTGCGCCGGCGCCGCACCGGCGGCTCGATCCGGTGGGAGGCGTCGGTAGCGGCCGTCGCGGCCATCTCCGCGCTCGCCCTCTGGGCGAACTGGCACGATCTCGGGGTCGGACTCGACCGCGGCTACATCCGCGCCGAACTGGGCGGGCGCGCCGAGACCGAGCATTTCGTCGTGCACCACCCCCGGACCGAGACGTTCGTCGACCGGCGCGATCGACTGACCGAGGATCTCGAGTATCGCTACGACGAGATGCGCGAGTTCTTCGAGACCGACCCGGCCTCGGATCGCAAAATCGAGGTGTACGTGTATCCGGACCGCGACGAGAAGGGCCGGCTGATGGGAGGCCGCAAGACGCTGGTCGCCAAGTTGTGGCTCGGCGAGATGCACGTCCTCTGGCCGCGATTCGGCCACCACTGGCTGGCCCACGAGCTGGCGCACGTGTTCACCGCGCCGTTCGGGGCGACGCCGCTGCGGATCAGCGTCCAAAACGGCCTCGGCGTCAACATGGGGCTGGTCGAGGGGATCGCGACGGCGGCGGACTGGCCGGTCGAGGATCTCTCGCCGCATCAGGCGGCCGCGGCGCTGCGTCGGCTGGACATGGCGCCGGATCTGGGAAGCATTGTCGGTGCCGGGGGCTTCTGGACGAAGGCCTCGGGGCGGGCCTACACGCTGACCGGCTCGTTCATCCGGTATCTCGTCGACCGCCACGGCATCGAGCCGCTCAAGCGCGCCTACGGGTGGGGCGAGTTCGAGGAGGCATACGGCCGGCCGGTCGGCGAGCTGGTCGACCGGTGGGAGGCGTTTGTCGACGACCGGGAGTTGAGCGAGGAGACGATGCAGGCGGCGCGGTATCTGTACCGCCGCCCCAGCATCTTCGAGAAGGTCTGTGCGCGGACGACCGCCGAGTTGCGTCGCCGGGCCCGGCTGGCGGCGGCGCGCGGGGAGGTCGGCGAGATGCGGCGGCTGTACGATCGGCTCCTGGGGTTCGTCCCCGATCACGTCGACTACCGGATCGAATACGCCCGGCGGCTGCTCGAGGTCGACGCCTACGCCCGGAGCGGCGAGATGGTCGACCGGCTGCTCGAGCGCGACCTGCCGCCGGTCCAGCGCGCGAGGCTCTTGCAGCTTCGCGGCGACCTGCAGTGGCATCGCGAGCGGCCCGAGCGGGCGGCCTCGGCGTACGGGCGATGTCTCGAGGAGGGCCTGCCGGTCGAGATGCGCCGGCTGGTCGGGGTGAAGCGCACGGCCGTCGGGCGGGCCTCCGAGCAGATTCGACGGCTCGCCTTCGAGTACTTTCTCGGCGGCCACCCCGGCGGGGTCTCGCTGTTTTTCCCGATGCAGTGGGCGCGGCTCGCCCCCGGGGATGCGCTGGCGCGCTACCTGGTCGGCCGCCGGCTGTGGCAGCGGCGGCTCTGGGAGCGGACGGAGAGCTACCTCGAGGGGCTGGCCGAGGAGCTCGAGCGGCCGGCCCTGGCGGCGGAGGCACGCCGGATGCTGGCCCGCACGCTGTATGCCCGCGGGAAGCTCGACGCCGCCTCGCGGCAGTTCCGGCGGGCCCGCGAGAGTGACATTCCGCGGTATCGGGCCGAAGCCGACGAGTGGCTGCGCCGGATCGAGTGGAGACGCCGGCGAGCCCGACCGCCGGCGGCGGAATAGATGCCCTCTCGCGCTGCGTTGCACCGGATCCGTGCCGAGACTCGACGCCTCGCCCGGATCCCGTCGACTCGGCCCGACGCCTCCAGTCGCTTGTCCGGGACCGCAATGTGTGGCAAGTGAACACGCGTCCGAAACGAACCCGAGAACCGACGACGGAACGGAGAAGTAGATGAAACGCACGACGATTCGTGCAATCGCGGTACTCGCAGTCTCGATGGCGATGGGGGCGATCGGGTGTGCCTCCCAGACGATCCAAAACGACGACTTCTACAAGGATCGTCCCGGCTTCCGCGTCGCCAAAGACGCCGAGATCCCCGACAACACGAAAAATCGCGAGGTCCTGGACATCCTCGCACGGTATCAAAGCGCCGTCACCCAAAAGGACTTCGCCTCGCTCGAGCGGCTCGTCTCCGGTGATTACTATGACAACTCCGGGACGACCGACACCACCGAGGACGACTACAGCAACGAGGCGCTGGGGGATACCTTCGAGATGATGGCCAACTACGCCGAGGAGATCCGCTACAAGATCAAAGTCCAGGACGTCGAGTATGAAAACGAGCGGGCCCTGGTGCAGTCCGAATACGAGTACGCCTACAAATACCAGGTGGGCGACAAGCCGACCTGGGATGACGGGGTCGACGTCAACGAGCTGGATTTGATCCCCGACGGTGAAGGTGGCTGGAAGATCGCGAGCGGTCTGTAACCTCGATACCCCTGGCGAATCATGCGATTGCGAGATGGTCCGAGAGACGATCGGTGTCGCTGGATTCGCCAACTGACGACCTGTCTGGTGGCGGCCGTCGGGCTGGTCGGGGTCGGCTGGGCGCCGAAACCGGCGGCCGCCTCGATGCTCGAGGGGCCG
>CAZRLK010000115.1:0-16295 GCA_964600555.1 uncultured Bradymonadales bacterium | reverse complement strand
GGCGTCTTGGCGAATGCGACGCGGGACGCCGGCACCCCGATCCCACGGAGTTGGAGCACACCCGTCTGCGGGTTCCCCGCCGACTCAGTAGCCGGTTTCAGAACCTCGGCGAGGAGCGAGAGCGTGGCTGGTGCGTGCAAGCGCCAGGAGCCGATGCGCAGGCGATACCGGAGCTATCGTCGAGTGTCGGCGACGCCGCGATTGCCGTGCCAGACGCGCTCGTAGCCCCGTGCGAGGGTTTTAAACCGGCTCTTATTCGCGTTTGAATTCGACGGCCATCCAGAAACGCCGCCAGATTTCGGGAACCGAGACCAGGTGCCGATCGAACTGCACGACGAACCAGGCCTGAAAGGACGACTCGTCGCCGAAATTGCGATACATGGCGCGATCGAGGGGAAAGGCCGCCTCCAGCCGACCCTCGTCTCGGCGCTTCGGCTCGGTCGACCGCGCTCCCTCCGGTACGAGTCCAATCTCCTCGCGGCCGCCGCGCCGGGCGGTCGTCGCCCTCAGCTCCCACTGCTCGACATGCTCGAGCAGACCGAGCGACTCGCCGCTCTCCCGCCAGCTTCGCACCTCGAGCGCCGCCTCGATCCGGGGTTGACCACTCCGCCAGGCCACCCTCGCTCCCCCGATCAGATGTCGACGCAACGCCTCGCTTCCGGCCAGCGTTTCGTCGATCAGTTCGCCGGTCTGGAAGTCGCGCTCCGGACACCGAAACACCGCCCATTGTCGGTCCGCGTCCGGGCCGTTGCTGAGAATCGCCACCTTCTCGGCATCGGCGAGCGACTCGTGGCCGAAAAACGGCGCCTCCGGCTCCCACTCGCATTCGATGATCTCGACGATGTTGCGCGCGATCATCGGCTCTCGCACCTGCTCGACGGTCAGAAACGCCCCGCGACCTCGCACGGCGCGCACACGGCTCCCGTCCGTCCCCACCAACTGCGCCCGACGGTCGGTGCCGGTCGTCGGTTCCGCACGCCAGGCGTGCAGAAAATACCGAAACCCCGAGCTCGTCGAGCTGGCCCGTTCGCGTTGCATCGAGATAAACGACGCCTCTCGCTCAATATCGACTGTTCCTCGAGCTTCGCATGCATTCTACATCAGCCGAGAATACGCGAATCTCCCGCGTTCGCCAACCGGCGCCCACCCCCCCATCCCACTCGTCCACCGGGGCGAGAATTGACGCCAACCCGGCCCCGTCGTATCAACGTTCCGAGGGGATGCGACCGTCGGGCCTTTGTCGCTCGCTCCGTTTGTGGTCTTCGAACGCCAGGATCAGAGCTGTGAGATATTTCTGCTGGATGCTCGCACTCGCCGTCGCCGCACCGACCTGCCTGGCCGGCTGTCAGAGGCCGGTCTCCAGGACCGAAACCGACCCCGATACCGAGGCCGACGCCGGCGAGCTGCTCTCGAAGCGGCTCGAGCTCGAAATTGACGGCCTGGTCTCGACCGTCGAAACACTCCGCGACCGCTCCTTTCAGAGCCCACCGACCTGGCGCGCCGAAGAGGGCCCGCTCGACCCCCCGCCCCGGTCGTACCCCGACCCGATCGCCGGTGAGGCGCGTTTTCTCGGCCGAATTTTGTTCGACCTCGATGGCGGCGATCCCGTCCCGCCGAGCGACGAGATCGCACACCTGGCCTACTACGACCGAGAGGGCGATCGGATCGTCTTCCGGAAAGACGCCGATTCGCGATCCACCCTCGAGATGGCCGTCGTCGCCGCCCTGATCGAGGCACTCGACGCCCGGCATTTCGACCCGATCCCGGCCGCCGATACCCTCGACGGCCACCTCGCTCGCGCCGCCACCGAATCCGCCGACGCGTATCTCGCCGCCGCCGCCCATCTGGCCGACGACGAACGCGAGGTCTCCGAGACCCTCGCCACACTCGCTCGCCAGCCGGGGCGGGCTCTTTCGCTCGAGCCGCTCGGCGGACACCTGCGGCGCGAGCCGACCGACTCGCGCGGCGCCGTCGACTCGCACTCCGAACTCGCCTCCCGCCTCGCGACGTTTCTGCGCCGGGAGGGGCTGGGCGTCGGCTCGGCGTTTTACCGCTCGAACGGCTGGTCCGGGGTCGAACTCCTGCGTTCGTTTCACCCCGCCTCGACCGCCGACGTCGTCCGCCCCGACCGTTGGATGCAGGGCCGGGCCCTCGGCGAGTGGCGCTGGCCCGAGCAAAGCCCGCTGGCCGACACCGACGAACTCGATCGCTCGGGACGCGTCGGGCCGGCGCTCGTCGCCGCCTGGCTGAGCCAGGCCTTTCGCCCCGACCTCGCTCGCACCGTGTATTCGGGCTGGCGCTCGGATGCGTACCGCTACCGGACCTTCGGCAGCGACGACGACGAGCCGGCCTGGCGGTTCGAATGGATGACCCAGTGGGATTCCCCCTCGAGTACGCGCCAGGTGGCGGCCGGCTTCGAGAAGCTTCTCGGCGAACTGTACGAGACGACCGGCGACGAGGAGACCACCTACGGCGTCGTGCGCAAAGGCCTGCAGGTCGGCGTCGTCCTCGAATCCGCCGCGCAGCCCGCCGACGGCGAATGGCCCGAGGAGGCGACCTACCTGTCGGAGGCTCGCGTGCAGTTCCAGCCCCGCGAGCCGCTCCCGACGAGCTTCCGGCCGACCCGCACCGACGAGTTCCGCCAGAAAGCCAGCGAGGCGCGCATCGAGCAAAACGCCTGGCGCGATCCGGCGAGCAACCTGGCGGTCGACTTGAGCGCCGTCGCCGACTGGAAGACGCGCCGCAGCCGAACCCTGCCGCTGCGCTGGTTTGCCAAACGCCAGGATTACGTCCTGCAGATGACGACCGAGGTCGCCGATCCCTTCGGTCCGGAGTTCGGCTCCGAGGCGTACGTCGCCGATCTCGAGGAGGCCTTTACCGCGAGCCTCGCCGACGCCTCGTTCGACTCGAAGGGGACCCGCGACACTCCCCGGCCGGGCTCGCTGCGCTTCGGCGTCACCGGCCAGCGCGACGAGCAGGCCTGGCGACTCGAGGCCTGGCATCTGCGCCACGGCGACGTCCTGGCGACGATCAGCCTGCAGGGCCCCGCCGACTCGTTCGACTCGCGTCTCGAGACCGCGCGCTCCGTCGTCGAGACGGTCGAGACCACCGGCGATGCTCCCGGCCCCGGCGGCGACTCCACCGGCGAGTCGAACGACGGCGGGAGCATCGAATACGAGATCGAAGACGAGGAGCCATGACGTCGTCGCTCACAGCGCGAAACTGACTCCGGCCCCGAGGTTCCAGCGGTCGATCGGCTCGTAGAAGCCGTCGTCGTGTAACTTCCACAGTCGGCTGTAAGCCCCTTTCGCGTAGACCGGCCCCCAGACCGTCACCCGGCTCTCGGCGACGAAAAAGGCACTGCCGCCGTCCAGGATCTCGCCGAGGGTCTCGAAGCCGTGCCGGTAGTAAAATGCCCCCAGCCGGGCCCGCTCGAAAATGGACGCCTGCACGCCCAGCCGGGCCCACCCGTTGTCCGGCCCCTCGTGGTGAGCGAGCGCCCCCGTCAGACTCACCGTCTCGGCGACGCGCGCCTCGAGTTCCCCGTAGACGCCGTGGCGCACACCCTCCCCGGCCCCGCTCTCGGCCGCCACCTGGAGTTTTGGAGCCGGCAAAAGCCTCCCCCATCCGCCCAGCTGAAACCGGTCGACCTCGTACAGCGGCCCGACGTAATCGGGCAGGTAGTTTTCTCCCAGCATCCGGTACTCGGCCCGCCCGGCGAATCCCAGCCGATCACTCGGCGCGAAGCTCAGATCCAGACCCGCATGCAGCCCCCGCCCCAGCCCGAAATGCTGATTGAAGTCGGCATAGGGCGTCACGCCGACCTGGTCGGTCCGGACCGCCTGCAGTTCGAGATCGACCCCGCCGACGGCGGTCGCCCGCCGTCGCTCGACTTCGGGACGCCGCGTCGGACCGACCACCGGCGAGTCCCCCTCCCCGCGCCGCAGCTCGACCGGCGCCCCGACGTCGCCCACCAGCGACATCCCGACGCTCAGACGCCTCCACCACTCCGCCCCGTCGAAAAACGTCGCCGGACGCACGTACGCTCGCCCGGCCAGCAATCCCGGCCGGACGAGATCCCCGACGAGAAGCTCCCCGCCCCCCTGATCTCCCTCGTAGGCACCCTCGAGGCCGAGACGGTAGTGGTCCGGGGTGACGGCGTTGTAGTAGTGGTTGACGATCGTCCCGTGTCCGAGCACCGCCGAACCGATCTCGCCGGCTCGCGCATGCAACGGCTCGTCCGGTCGGCCGTACTCGAGCCGCCTGAGAAACTTGAAATAATCGCCCGTCTCGTCCCAGTCGCGCCGACGCCACACGGATTCGTCCGCCCCGCCGCGGTCGATCACTCGCCATCGAAACGGCAACCGGACTCCCCCGCGCAATCGGGTCCGACATCTCTCCCTCGCATCGTCTTCCCGGCACACGAGCGCCGGAACCTCCAGCTCCATCCCGAGCTTCGCCGCGACCCCGAGAAAGTAATCCTCCTCGAGCCGCTCCATCCCCGACTCGGCGGCGACGTGAATGGTCGGATCTCCGGCGGCCGACCCCTGCGCCTCGTCCGGCGTTTCGGCTCGCGCTCCGTTCGCCAGAAGCATCGTCGCCGCAACGATCCATGCCGCCCGGAGACAATTCGCGCCCCGCCGCCTTCGTGTCTCGCTGATACTGCCCATGAGCGCTTCCTGCGCACCGGTGCCTTCGAGTCGCACCGTTCACCTTCCGTGGCGTCGCACCGCCCGACTCCTGACCCCCGGGAGCAGGCGGTCCAACCCCCTTTATCGGGGGGTTCGCCGGTCATTTCAAATTTTCTCTCCTCCCCTCCCCGCCGCTCACTTCGAGTCGACGACACGCTCCCCCGGTCCACCGGTTGTCGCGGTCGACGTTCCCCTGTACATTCCGCCCTCCGAGTAGACGACGGCACGTCGTGCCGAACGGTTCCGTCGCGTCTCCATGCCCCGAGCGGCAGACATGGATCGATCAGACGTCTTTTCCGACCTCGCCGAAGTCGACGAGCAACTCGACGATCCCGTCGTCGCCATCGGCAACTTCGACGGTCTCCACATCGGCCACCGGGCCATCTTCGATCGGGCCATCCGACGCAGCGAGGAGGCCGACGTCCCCTCGCTGGCCCTCACCTTTTCTCCCCACCCGGTCCGCTTTTTCCGCCCCGATGTCGAGGAATTTCGCCTCACCACCGACCGCCAGAAGTTCGCACTCATGCTCGAGGCCGGGGTCGACGCCGTCTTCGCCCTGGAGTTCGACCGCAAGATCGCCAATTTGAGCCCCCGGGAATTTGTCGATGCGCTCCTCGCAGACGGGCTCGGTGCCTCGCGGGTCGTCGTCGGCGCCAACTTCGCATTCGGGAAGGAACGCGCCGGCTCGACCGACGATCTCCGACAGATCTGTCGAGAGCGCGGCATCGCCACCGACATCTGCGAAAAGATCGATTCGGGGGGAGAGGTCGTCAGTTCGACGCGCATTCGCAAGTTGCTTCGCGAGGGCGACATCGGAGAGGCGACCGACTTGCTGGCGCGCCGGCATCGGCTCGTCGGGACCGTGGTCGCGGGGGCGTCGCGCGGCCGCGAACTCGGCTTCCCGACCGCCAATCTGGCGCCGGAGAATCTCGTGCCGGGCGACGGGATTTACGCGACGTTTCTGCACGTGCCGGAACACGGCCGATTGCCTTCGGCGACGAGCATCGGCCACCGTCCGACCTTCGAGGATGAGAGCGGTCGGGTCGCCGAGACGTACGTGCTCGACCACGACGAGCTGGAGCTGTACGGCGAGAAGGTCGAGTTGGAATTCGTCGAGTACCTGCGCGAGGAGCGAGCCTTCGATGAAAGCGACGCGCTCGTCGAACAGATGAGACGGGACGTGCGGCAGACGAGAGAGATTCTCGCCGACCTGGAGAGTTGAGAGGGGACTGCTCGGCCGACGGCGCGGGGAAACTCGGTCAGTACGCCGACTCCGGCACGAAGACGACATCTCCGGGCAACAGGCGAAGGTTTTTGCGGCGCCCTTCGACGATATCCTGCATGGGCACCCGGACCTGCACGTCTTTTCCGTCCACTTCCCGGGTCAGCTTCGTCCGGTTTTTCGCCGCCCGGTTCGTCGCTCCACCCGCCAGCGCAAACGCCTCGACGATCGTCAAGTTCGCCTTGTACGGATGCGAACCCGGCTCCTTGACCTCTCCGAGCACGTAGATCCGCTTCGAATTGTACTCGACGATCGTACACGAGGCGCTCGGCTCTCGGAGATATCCATCTCGCAACCCGGTTTCGATCTTTTCTTCGAGTTCGCCGCAGGTCAGGCCCGCCACCTCGATACGCCCGAGATGCGGATAATTGATCGTGCCGTCTTCGGAGACCGTAAACTCGCCGGTGAGCTCTTCCTCGTTGAAAATTCGCAGCTTGATTGCATCGTCGGCCCCGAGTTCTCCCGTTTCCGGGATGTTTTGCTTCCCGCCGACCAGTGCCTCGTAGGCCGGATCGACCGAGTTCTGAAAACAACCCCCGACGATCACGGCGGTGACCACCACCCAACCCGCGGTACGTCGTAGCGTCTCGTGCATAAAAAGGTCTGGTCTCCCGAAGTTCAACGGAACTCCCCGATACGTATACGGGGGTTTCGACGGCAGTTCAACGCCTCCCCCCGGTTGGTTTCGATCGATGTGCAGGAATCGACGTGCCGGATCCCGGCCCCTCCCGCCCGACGAGATGGTTCGCGGGAGGTGGTGTCAGTACTTGAACGTCGTACTGAGCATCACCAGGTGGCGCTGATAACGACGCAAATATTGGAGATCTTCGCCGCCCGGGGCCACATCGATCTGATCCGAGGTCACATTCGCCTCGAACGTATACTCGAGTGAGGCCTCCCACCAATCGAGGACATTCCCGTGCACCCCCGCCGTCGTCTGGACGTAATTGTCGTCCAGATCGTCGAAAAGGACCGGGTCGCCATCGGCGTTTTGTGTCACGTTCAAACCGTCCGACGTCTCGACCTGTGGACGGGCGTAATCCCGGTGCGTGAACCGCCCGGCGAGCGACAACCCGAGCCGCTTTTGCAAAAGGTTCTGCCGCAACTCGAGCGACGCACGGTGATAATCGAAGAAGTTCCCGATCGACGAATCCGAAAAGCTTCGCTCGTAGCTCAGGGTCAGATCGTTGTCCATCTCGAGATTGCCGTATTTGAAGCTGAGGTCGGCGTGCCCCAACACACCCTGATACGAAGGCCCCGACTCGTACAGCCCCCAGCCGTATCCCCCGAGTAGTCGCATGCTGAGCCGATTCGAGATCATGCCGCTGAGGCCTGCTCGCGCGTGGATCGGCGTGCTGTCGACGTTCGACATCCGCCCCCCTTCGAATCCCCGTGCCGAGGACTCGTAGCGTACGAGGCTGGCATCCCCGTCGACGACCAGCGCCGTTTTGGGCAGGAATTTCCAGGCGAGATCCACCCCGAATTCGTGGCTATGTTTGTCGAGATCGCGCAAGCTGTCCGAAAAATACCGGTGCAGCACGAAATCGTATCCGAGCCCGACATCGAGGATGCGATCGCCCGGATGGATGCCTACCTCGGCCCCGGCCGAGTTGACCAGGCGGTTCCAGGAATTGCGCGACGGATACGGCGTCGGCTCGTTGCGATAGGTGAGATCGTCGGCGAGGGTCAGGCTGAACTCGCCGCGCGGATTGATGACCGCCGAGAAATTCCCGGCTCCCTGCAGTCCGGACTGGGCCTGCAGCGCGGCGTTCTCCGAGAAATACTGCTCCCACTCGACCGACCCGTCGAGGGTGAAATCGACCATCGTCGGGTCGACCGTTCCGATCGCCAGCCCCGGCTCGATGCTCAAAATCGGGGCCGCCGCCACACCCCGGTCGGATCGCTCCTGCGAGCTCAATCGAAAGACGTTCTCGTCATAGGAGCCGGCCAGGGTCAACCGCGGCGTCAATTTCATGTCCCCCGCCCGAAGCCCGTCCCCGGCCTCCGCGTTCGCTGTCCTCGGAGTCAAAAATCCGACGCTCACTGCGATCCATGCCGCGAGCGCCACGAGATTACACGTCCTGTTCATAAATGTGCCCATTCGGGTCGGGAAATACGTATCCAGACGTGGTCTAACTGCACCTACATCGAGTCCCGCAGTTGTTCGACGACCTCGCCCGCTGCCGGTCGGTCAGCGGAGGGTTACTTCGCCGCGATCCTCATCTCACTGCATCGGAGTCAGTTCCGGTAGATCCGTCAGCCGATCCGCCCCCTCGGGGATGAAATCGTCGTCGGTCTCGGCGACGTTGTCGTCGACGTCGACCTCGACCTGCGTCTCTTCGGCATATCTCTGCACCTCGCCGGCACACATCCGTGCTTCTTCGGTCAGCGAGTCGATCTTTTGTTTCGAGACCGAAATCAGTGTGTAGTGGTGGTTCGCCTCTTCGGAATCGTTGTCCGAGACGGCGTTTTTGAGCTTCACGTAGCTCTGCTCGCCGACCTTCAAAAAGCCCTTGATCGCGGCCTGTTTGTCGTTGATGCAGTTGATCTTCATGACGTCTTTTTCCTGCTCGCGAGCCTCCGTCAACAGAGCATTCGTCTGCTCGAGGCTCTTGCGACTCGCCGAGATCTTCGACTCCGCCCGATCGAGTTTCTGCTCGTCGGGCAGCGACTCGACATCCTCCTCGACCAGCGACTCTTCACTCTCGGCCAGCTCCTCGACCTGTGTTTCCTGCCCGCTGCTACTCCCCTCCTGCTGCTGGGCCTGGCTCGACGAACCGGCCGCGACGACCAAAAAAACCGCCACCGGAAGTGTCAATCGCCTACGTATCATGGACCTGTTCCCAGGTTGAGAACACGAAACATCGCGTCCAGCAAATCAGACCGACCGCCACGAAACAACTTCGCCGCCGTTATTCGGACGAGATTCCTCCTGTGTACCTCACGCCCGGATCCCGACCTGCGGTGCCTTCAACTTAGCATGCGCCGCCCCGAGGTCAAATTGCCTCGCGCCCGCGCACCGACAAAAAACCGCGAACCTCGTCGCCCTCCTCGAATTGCTCGGTCCGGCTCGTCGCCGGCGCAGGGTCAATTGCCGGCTTCGAAGACGAAAGTCTTGTTGATCATCACCTCCCCGCCCTTCGGACGCGGGAAGCGCAGCCCCTTGATCACCTGGGCCACACACGAACCGACCCCGCCCCCGACCGAATCGGTCGTCGATTTCGACTGGGTGACCCGTCCGGCCCGGCCGACGGTGAAATTGACGATCACTTTGCCCGAGGCATTCGAGTTGACCTTCAGCTGGCGTTCGTAACACCGCTGAATGCGGCTCGAATAGCGACTGATCGTATCTCGTACCGAACTCGAATCCAGCGTGCCCGTCCCCGCCTGCTCCTCGGGCGTTTTCAGATCGACATTCGCCTCGACTTCTTCCTCTTTTTTCTCGCCGGTCTCGACTCCCTCCGAGGCCTCTTCCGCCCCGGAGGTCTTGTCCAGCTCTCCGATCCCCGACGCCTCCCCGCTTCCGTCGGCGTCCGAGGAACCACTGGTCTTCAATCCACTCTTCTCGGCCCCCGATCCCGCCGTCACCCCTTCGGAGTCCTCGAACGCCTCGTCCATGCTCTTTTTGCCTGCACCTTCCTCGAGCACGTCCGCGACACTCCCTTCTCCATCCTTCGACATGTGTCCGAGTTCACCGATGATCGTCTTGTTTTTGACTTCCTTCGCCATCTGCCGCTGGCGTTCGGATTCCTTTTTGGCCTGTTCTTCCGGAGAACTCTCTTCTTCTTCCTGATCTTGCGAGTCCGACTCCGCCTTCGGCTCGGGCTCGGCCTTGGCCTTCTCCTGGACGGCCTTCGTCTCGTCGCTCTTCTTTTTCTTCTTTTTCGGCTCCGGTTTCTCCGGCTCTTCCTCGTGTTTCTCGACTTCGACAAACCGATCGAGCGCCTTCTGGTCGAGATTCTTCGGCTCCGGCCACTCCTGGGTCTCGACCCAGATGACGAATCCCGCCTGCAAGACCGCCGACAAAGCGATCACCGCCACGAGAATCCGATCCAGCCCCTTGATCCAGCCCCCGCGCATCGACGCCGGCAACACCGGCTGGGGTCGCTTCGGCGGCGGCGTGACAAACTGAAACAACAGCGTCGCATCGCCGATCTGGACTCGGCCGCGCGAACTCGGCGAGAGGCGAATCGAGTATCGACCCTCGCTCTTTTTGGCTTTTCCCTGGCGGCGAAACTCCTCGAGGCCTTTGACTTCCCCGTGCGCCGAGATCCGCCCCTGCATCTTGTCGGTGAAATTCAGTAGATACCGGCCGTCGCGGACTTCGAACAACGGAAAGGTCTCGGGGAGATCACCGGTCGGGACGACCAGGTCGTTCTTGTTGAAATCCTGCCCGACGTTCACGTCGGTGCGCGAGCGCATCAGGCGCTCTTCGACGATCTTGCCGTTTTGAACCAGGCCGATGCGCAGTATTTTTTGGTCGGACTGCTTGGACATGAAAACATCCTTCGCTCTGTCAGCGTCGCCGGACCGCCGGCCTCAAAGGCTCTCGCGGCTGCATCTTCGCCGGCCTCGTGGCGCCGTGTCGGGCGCGTCTCTATCACCACTCATCCCATCTCTGACACCGTCCCCGCCCGGTTTGTTCCACCTCGAGCGTTCCGTTTGTTACTCTAGGACAAAAGAAGCGACGGATCGACCCGCCGGGCCGACACCGCCGCCTTCCTCATCTCGACTCCCCGGTATCGCCGCGTTGCCGCCCCGGCGCCTCTCGCCGGTCACATCGACGAGACCGCCTTGTTGCGGTCACCTTTGACGACCGCGAACTTGAATTTGCTCAAGCCGGCCTGGCCGGCGGTATACATCACCTCGGTCAACAGCCGATACCGGGTCGTCTGATCGGCAATGATCGTCACCACCGGATTGAAGTCCTGCCCGAGCAACTCCATCTCCTGTTTCTTCTCGTCGAGCACGGTGTTGAGCTTGTCGAGCAAAGCGACGATCTCGAGGCCGCTGTCGCCGCCCCGCTTCTGGCTCTTGTCGACGGGCACCTCGGTGACCTGCTCCTCGTTGACCAGGAGCGCCTTCCGGGTGACCGTCACCGTGGTCATGTCCTCCGGTGTCAGCTCCGTGGAACTCATCGGCACGTCGAGGTCCGAGCCGGTGACCTTGACCGGCTGGTCCCCGAAGCTTTTGAGCAGGAACACCAGGATGATGACCATGATGTCCATCAGGGAGTTGATGTTGACATCCCCCTCGTCCTCCCCTCGTCCCCCGGATCGACTCTTGCGCTGCTTGTCACGCGCGCGCTGCTGCTTGATCCATTCCTCTTCTTCCTTGTCGAAGCCCTGAGGACTCTCCTCGCTTTGCTGATCGGTCATCGAATACTCCCGTTATTTTGCGATCGCGAGAACCGGATCGTTGAACAGTGGCTTGGCGATCTCCTGCCCGTCTTTGACTTCCGTCTTCGGCTTCGCCTCCCAGAACTTCTGGCGGTCCTCGTAGGAATCCTCCTCGAGCTGGTGGCGAACCGAGTCCATCGCCGTGACGATGAGGTCGTAGGGGATGTTCGGGTCGGCCGATATCTTGACGACCGTCTCGTCCGGGTATTCTTTTTTGATCTCGCTGAGCTTGTTGTACAGATTCATCCAGTCGTACGCCGAGGCGGCCTCTTTGAACAGCTTTTTGCCCTCGGTGACATTGCCCGAATTGAACTGCTCACGCGCCTGCTCGACTTTCTGCTCGATATCGATCGAATCGTCCTTCAGACACAGAGTCGGCCCGTCGCTCGGGCACCCTTGCTGAGCCGGAAGAATCGCGCCGGTCGCTCCGATCCGCAGCCCGTTGTCGGCGACGGCCACGGTCAGGTTCAGTGGCTTTTTGTCCTTCTTTTTTTTCTTTTCCGGAGACGGCTCCCCGACGGACAACTCCGGCGAGGTGATGTTGATCACCCCGATCTTCAGGAACACGACCGACAACAGCAGCATCGGGATCAGGACGACGACCATGTTCATGAACGGGACCAGGTTGACCTCGTCGGTCTCGTTCCCGCCTGATCGGTCTCGGCGTGCCATGAATCCTCCTCAAACGGCTCTCGAGCAAATGACTCGGCGATGCGACATCCCGACAGCGCGGACCGACTCCCGGCTCGGGCGGACCTCCCACCACGGGAGGCCCGCCGCCGAGAGCCGAGACACTCGACCGCTGCGGGGCTCGCAGTTACTCCTCGAGCGGGTTGGTTCCGCCTTTGCCGCGGGTCACCAGCAGGTTCTCGAGTTTCACACTGTACTGGTCGATCTCGTCGAGGATCTTTTTGGTCATCCCCGACAAAATCAGGTGCGCCAGGAGGGTCGGAATCGCGACGATCAGCCCGAAGGCAGTCGTGTTCATCGCCAGCGAAATACCTTCAGCGAGCAGCCGCTGTCGGTTTTCCGGCTCGGCATTTTCCAGAGCGCGGAATGCCTCGATCAGCCCCATGATCGTTCCGAGCAGCCCGAGCAGGGTGGCGATGTTCGCCAGCGCGTTCAACGCCCCGACCCGCTTTTGGACCTGAGGAACGACCTCGAGGGACGCCTCCTCGATCGCATTCTGGATTTCGACTTCGCCCTTGTTCGCGCGAGTGAGCCCGGCCTTGATGACCTTCGGCAGGGCGCGCGACGGTGCCGCGTTGCACAACTTGATGGCCCGGTCGATGTTGTCGGCCATGACCATCTTTTGCACGCGCGACATGAAGGCTTCGGCGTTGATGTTGTATTTGAAAAACAAAAAGATGAATCGCTCGATGGCGATTCCGATGGCGACGATGCTGACGGACAGGATGAGGTACATCCAGACGCCGCCAGTGCGAAACGCTTCAGCAATCTCGCCCATGTCGAGTTACCTCCGTACAACGGTTCGAGTGTCGAGTTAGGGGGTTCAGGACGTCGAACGTCTTGTATCAAGTCTACCGGGCACCTTGCAACACGGCGACTCGCCGGATGGGGCCCGATCGCAGACCGGGCGGGGCCCACCAGATAGGTCATGTCTATAACACAACAACATCGAGGGCAACAGCGTCTCTTCGATCCAGTCTTTCCAGTGCGCTCGCTCCCGGCAACTTTCACCGTTGCGCCGGCCTCGGAGCGGGAGAACGAGGTCAAAACGGCTCGCGTTCGACGCTCTCGAGCAGGTCCGGAATGAACGAGCGTTTCGGCTCCAGTGCCTCGTAGCTGAGGTTGGCATGCTGGAGGATGTAAAAGGCTTCGGGTTTTTGGATCCGCCCCTCGATCACGGTCTCCTCGAGGTTGATCACCCCTCCCCCCTGCTCCTGAGCCGCCGCGGAACTCGCCGCAAACAAGATCCCGACGGCAACCCCGATCGCTGCGATCGATCGAGTCAGTTGTCGCATCGTTCCTCCTTCAATCGCTCTCGTCGGTATCGCCGCTCGAATCGTCGTCCGACTCGCCCTCCGAATCACCTCCGGACTCCTCCTGCGAGCCGCCGTTCGAACCTCCGTTCGAGCCGCTCCCCTTTTGCGACTGGCGCATCATCTCCTGGCGCTGCTTTTCCGCCTTGATCTTCTCTCGCGCCGACTTGATGTACCCGTCGGTCGGGTCGTTGTCGTCGAGTTGGTCACGGGAGGCGCGCTTGTATTCGTTGAGCATCTCGATCGATTTTTCGAGCCGCGGAATCTTGTCCATCCCGGGGATCGAGGCATCCAGATACAACACCCCCAGGTTGAAATACGCCAGCGCGTTGTCGGAGTCTTGCTCGAGAACCTCCTGGAACTGTTTTTCGGCCTTTTTCAGCTCGCCCATCCCCTTGTAGGCGTTGCCGAGGTTGATCATCGCATCGACGAAGCCGGGGCGGTGGTCGATCGCCTCCTGGAACTGCTCGGCGGCTCCGGCATGATCCCCGGCGTCGAAATACAGCCGCCCCAGGTGGTTGTACGCCTCGGCGAACCGCCCGTTGTACTCGATCGCTTTCTGGAAGTTCGAGATCGCCCGACTCGTCTCGTCGTTTTCACCCGCGACGAGTCCAAACAAAAAGTAAATGTCAGCCCGCTCCGGAGACAATTCGGCCGCCCGCTCGAGGACGGCCTTCGTCAGCTCGTAGCGCTCGAGGCGAAAGTTCGCCTTGGCCATCGCCACCATCGCAGCGACATTGCGCTCGTCGCGCCGTAAGATCGAGCGCGCCTGATCGATGGCCTCCTCGTAGTGACCGCGGGCGATTTTGACCTCGAGTTCCGCCGCCCGGTGGTCGAGGTTTTCGGGACGCTTTTCGGTGTACTTGCTGGCGATCCGCCGGGCTTCCTCCACGTCACCCTGGCGAAGATACAGGCGCACGAGGTTGACGAGCGCCGGCGAAAAATCGGGATTTTTCTCCAGGGCGCGTCCGTACTGACGGGCCGCATCCCCGACCTCGCCGTTCATCTCGGCGACGACTCCCAGGTTGTAAGCCCCGAGATGCACCCGTTCGTCGTCGTCCGGAATCTGCTCGAAGACCTGCTCGGCCTGCTCGAGGTTTCCCTGCTCGGCCGCCTCGACGCCCGTTTCGACCCGCTCGCCGGCCTCGGCCGTCGTCTTCGGTTCGGCCGGAGCCTGGGTCGTCGACTCCGCCTCGCTTTCCCCCTCCTCGGCGGCGGCCTCTCGCTCCTCACCCTCGCCTTCTTGCTCTTTTTCTCCCTCCGTCTGATCGCTCTCCGAACTCTCGGCGACCTCCTCGTCCGACGACTCTCCTCCGGTCTCCGGCGCCGACGCACAGCCGACCGCCAGCCCGACGAACGCGAGTGCGGCGACGAGCATCCCCGACGAGCCGCACGATCCTCCGAGATACGAGACCAATCTCTCCGGGGTCGTCACGACTGGCTCTCCTCGTCACTGGATTGCTTCTCTTCACTGTCCGCATCACCCTCGCCGCTCGACTCCTCACCACCCTCCTGTTCGTCTCCGCTCTCGGAGGACTCCCCCGGCGAACCACTTCCCGCCCCCTCGTCGAGACTCGTCGAGCCCTCCGTCTCCGGGCGCTCGGTCAACAACGGATGGCCCGTTCCAACCTCCTTCTGAATCGCCATCCGCGATTCCTTGTACAGCGGGTATTCTTTCGGCCGATACTTGTTCAACTCCTCGAGCGTCTTTTTCGTCCATTCGTTGACGATCTTCTCCTCGTGCGCCTTCTTGATCGTCTGTTCGTAACGCTCGATCGCCTTGTCCTCGAGGGGAATCGCAATGTCCTCGAGCTGGGTCCGATACATCCGGTACTGCTCGGTGCCGGGATCGAACGGAATCGGCACGTCGTACAGGGACTCGGCAAATCCCTGAAACAGACTGCCCACCCGGAAGCTGGAGGCGAGGGTGTATTCGAGGTTCTTGTAGTCCCAGACCTTCTTGAACGCCTTGGCGACCTTCTTTTGCTCCTCGATCTTTTTGTTGAGAAGTTCCTTTTGTTCACTCAGGGAGCCCTCGATTTGGATCGTCTTCCACTCCTGGAACTTTCGTTCGGCGAGTTCGAACTGCGCCTGAGCGGCGTAGTAGGCGGAATCGCTGCCGGGCTCGATCTCGCGTTGCTCGAACGTCTCCAGAATCGCCTCGTATTGCTCGGTCGCCTGCTCGTCGTCCCCTTCCGACTCGTAGTGCTCGGCAATCCAGGTCATCCCCTCGAGGACGTTCTCGGCGTTTTCCTCCTTTGAGCCAAACTCGCGTTTGTACGTCTCGAACCCCTCCATCATCTCGTCGATCCGTTCGGCCTTGCGCCAGGTCTCGACCGCCTGCCACTGCGAGGAGGCCGCCTGCTCGTCGTTCGGGTACTGCTCGACGAACTGTTCGTACAATTCGGCAGCCTGCGGGTAGCGCTGGAGGTTCTCGGAGAGCACCGCCGAGCTGAGCAGCGCCTTGGGCCGTTTTTCCTCGATCGAAAAGCCCATCTCTTCGAGCTCTTCCGGAGACTGGCCCTCGTATTTGTCGTAGAACAGCTGGTAGGTCTCGACGGCGTTTTCAAACTCGAAGAACCGCTCGGAGTTGACCCCGACGCGATACAGCGCATAGCCGGCCAGGGCACTGTCGGGATATTCGCGATAGACCCGCTCGTACAGGTCCATCGCGGAGGCGTATTTTTTGATCTCCTCGTAGGCGACGGCGGCATTGTTCAGCGCCCGGGGGGCGTTTTCGTGCTCCGGCGCCTCGTTGACGAGCTGGACGTATTTTTCGGCCGCCTTCTCGTATTCTTCGTTGTTGAACAGATCCTCGGCGGCCTTGAACTTGGCGCCGAGCTTGAACTCCCGGACTTCCTCTTTGACCGCCTCAGCCTGCTCGCCCTTCAGCACGCCGGAGAGCTTGTCCGCCCACCTG
>CAZRLK010000114.1:0-16527 GCA_964600555.1 uncultured Bradymonadales bacterium | reverse complement strand
TCAGGGCAAGCGAGAAGTGTGTCATGTTTCCGAACACCTATTTAGTCGACCCGACCGGCTCGCCGGGAGGCAGACGCTTTTGTAATCTTTTGTTCAGCCCCGCCCCTCGCGGCGGGGGAACCGCGAACACCACGATCACCCCGCCTTTTTCTCGGAGAGATCCCCATGGCCGACAACGACCAGCCTTCGAGCAACGACGACCAGGAGCAGACCTACAACGACCCGGAACTGGCCATCAATCGCGTCTACACCCGCCGCGGCGACGCCGGCGAGACGAACCTCGTCGGCGGCCAGTCGGTCAGCAAGGCCGCCCCGCGCATCGACGCCTACGGGACGGTCGACGAGCTGAACGCCACGATCGGCGCCGCACGCCAGGTCCTCCTCGACGCGTACGGCGACGAGCCGGCCTTCGAGGATCTCGGAGAGACCCTGCTGCGGGTCCAGCACGAGCTGTTCAACCTGGGCAGCGTCCTGGCGACCCTGCCCGAGGACGTCGGCGAGCAGATGCCCCGGGTGACCGGCGAGGACGTCGAGGCGCTCGAGGAGAGTATCGACCGCTACAACGAGGATCTGCCGGATCTTCGCTCGTTCGTCCTTCCCGGCGGCAGCCGGCTGAACGTCGAGCTGCACCGCGGACGCACCCTGTGCCGGCGCGCCGAGCGAACCGTCGTCCGGCTGATCGAGGAGACCGGCGCCGAGGTCGACTCCGAGGCGGTCGCGTATCTCAACCGCCTCGGCGACGCGCTGTTCGTCTGGAGCCGGTGGGCGATCGTCGCCGCCGACCACCCCTCCGAAGTCGTCTGGGAGCCGAACCGATCGGCCAGCGGCGAGGGGTGAGAAGACGGCCGCCCCCCGGCCGACTTCTTGATTTTCCCCGACGATCGGCGATAAGACAGAGCGTAGAATGGATGGATGGAACAACTGAAGTCTCCGGGGATACTCCTCGAATTCGTTATCTTCACGGAGGAATGGTTCATGAGACGTATCGCCACGATGGTTGTCGCCCTGTCGCTTTTGTCGGTGACCGGGTGTGTCGTCGGGAAAAGCAAATACGAAGCCGTCGTCAAACAGCGCGACGATCTGAAGGTCGAACTCGGCAAGGTCAAAGAAAACGCCGCCGAGACCAAAGCCGATCTCAAATCCAAGATCCAGGCGCGGGACGACCGCATCGGCCAGCTCGAGGACAAAAAGGCCGGCCTCGAGCAGAAACTCCAGGAGGCACAGGGCACCCTCGAGATGTACGAATCCGAGACGGGGAGCCTCGAGGAGAAACTCGACACGACCAAAAAACAGCTCGCCGAGCTGCGCGAACAGCAGCGCGAGCAGAAAAAACGCCTCGAGAAATACCGCGACCTGGCCAAAAAACTCGCCGATACCTTCGAGTCGGGTGAGCTGTCGGTGAAGGTGCGCGACGGCAAGATGGTCATCGAGATGCGCGACGACGTCCTGTTCGACTCCGGGCGCGCCGAACTCAACGAGAGCGGCCAGGAGGTCCTCACCCAGCTCGCCGACGTGCTGGGCGACATCCAGGACCGGGAGTTTCTGATCGCCGGCCACACCGACGACGTGCCGATCAGCTCGGGGCGGTTCGAGGACAACTGGGAGCTGTCGGCGACCCGGGCCTCGAACGTCGTGCGCCTGCTGTCGGACGAGGGCGTCGATCCGGAGAGTCTCGCCGCAGCCGGCTTCAGCGAGTTCGATCCCGTCGCCTCGAACGAAACCGAAGACGGCCGGGCGAAGAACCGGCGCATCGAGATCATCTTGATGCCGAAGGTCAGTGAATTGCCGGAGCTTCCCAAAGACCTCGTCGACGAGAGTTGAGCCCCGGCGCCCGCCCGATAACCGTGGTGGCGGTCGTAATCGCCGCCGCCACCGTCGCCTGTCCGGCGCGCCGGCAGGGACCGGAGACGCCGAAGCTCGAGGCGTCGGTCGACCGCGTCGACCGGCGCCTGGAGCGCCTCCGGGGGATCCGGGAAGTGATGCAGCGCGACCTCGAGCGAGTCGAGACGTTGAGCGGAGAGCTCGCCGGGACCTCGACCGACCTGTTCGGCGGGGAGTTCCCGCTCGATCTGTTCAAACACGTGGCGGTCAGCTGTCTCAACGCCTCGTCGATCGAGCCCGACGACGACTCCGAGGCGACCGCCGACCCCTCTCCGTCCTCCGACGCCCCCCTGCAGTGCCGCCCCCGGTTTTCCGACCGACTCGTCGACCGCATCGACGAGCGCACCCCCGACCGGCGCGACCGCGCCATGCGGCTTTTGGCGCGGGTCGACGAATTTCACACCCTGCGATCGCGCCTCTGGACGCGACTCCGCAAGATCGGCGACATCCTCGAGGAGACCCGCGAGTTCGTCGCCTCCCAGCGCGCCGCCCTGCGCAAACGCCGCACCCGCTGGGAGCGACGACGCCAGGAGCTCTCCCCCGAGCGATGGCACCAGCTTTCGCGACGATTCTCCGCGTACGCCGCCCGACTCGAGGAACTGGAGGAGGCCTCCGATCAACTCGCCGAGGCGGTCGACTCGTGGCCGAAACACCTCGACCGCGCCAACCGCGAGATGTACCTGGCGATCACCTCGCAGTGGAAACGTCCAAAGTGAGCGACTCGTGCGACCGGCGGTACCGATCGACGAGATCTTGACAACTCCCGCACCCGGCGTGCACGGTGGCTCGATGGTGGAGACGTCGAGAAGAGACGACCATCGGGTCGGCCGCTGAATATCTTCCGGGCCGGTGCGTCGGAGTCGAACGAAAGCTCGGCGCCCTTCCGCCACCGACCGAATGCTTCGATCCGGACGAGACCATGTCACCCGAACTTGTCGCCACACTCTCCGGCTTTGCCATGGGGTTCGTCGGCTCGATCCCGCTGACCGGGCCGATCGCCCTGCTGGTCTTCCACCGGGGGCTGCAGGGGCGGTATCTGCGCGGCGTGGCCGTCGGCGTCGGAGGGACGCTCGGCGAGACGATCTATTGCGCGATGGCGGTCGCCGGGGTCGGCGCCCTGGTCGAGCAGTTTCCGCTGGCCTCGGCGGGCATGAAGTTCCTGTCGGCCATGATCCTGGTCGCCTTCGGCCTGTACTTTTTGTTCGCCCCGCCGAGCACCGGCCAGACCGACGGTGAATCGGTCGAACAGGCACCCGAGGCGTGGCACCGCGATCTCGGCCAGGGGTTCGCCATCTCGGCGTTTAACCCGATCTTGCTGCTCAACTGGACCGCCGCCGTCGCCATCCTGTACTCGATGACGGGCATCCGGCTCGATGTCGCCTCGGGCAGCGTTTTCGTCGTCGGCGCCTCGCTCGGCGTCTGCGCCTGGTTCGTCTCGCTGATCCTCATCTTGCGCTCGTTCAAGCGCGAACTCCCCGAACAGACCGTCGCCTGGATCCAGCGAGCAATGGGGGCGTTCGTGCTGGTCGCCGCCGCCCTCCCCTTCCACGACCTGTTGTCGGGGCTGGCGTAAAAAAGCGACGGAACAGACTTCTGGCGGAAAACAGCTCGGGCAAAACGCGTTTGGGGCCGAAAGACGGCGGTCATAAAAAACCCCGGACGGGGTGATCCGTCCGGGGTTGCTCGATCATGCGCTTTTCGAGCCCCGTTCAGCTTTCGGGATCGTCGGCCTCGTCATCCTCCTGGTCCGAGGTGGAGTCGGGTTCGGCGTCGGGTTCGTCGGGGAGATCGACGTTGACGTCGCCGTCGGGACGCCCGGTCGACAGGTCGCGCCCCTCGTGCGGCGAGCCGTGGCTGGAAGCGAGCTTGCGGGAGGCGCGCGGCTCGTCGGCGTTGACCACCGAGTCGCTGTGCGCCGAGCCCTTCGCCTCGCTCAAGGGCCGCGAGCTTCCCGGCCGGCCGCTCGAGAGCTTGCGGTCGTCGGCCTCCCGGCTGCCGTGCCGCTCGGCGCGCTGGATCTCGTCGATCTCGCGCGGCTCGAACAACTCGCGGTACTCGTCGGGGACGCTGTTTTGCAGACGGGTCCGCGTCTCGTCGTCGAGCGTCTCGCTCATCCCCATGCAGACCGCCTGGGCGTGCTCGACGTTGTAGCCACCGGGCGGCTCCTCGCGGAGCTGGATTCGCTCGTAGAATTCCTCGAGCCCGAAGTCTCCGTCCGGGCGGCACCTCTGCAACGCCTCGGCCAGCTCGTCGGGAAGCTCCCGGGCGACGGCGTGCTGGGTCGACTCGGTCAGCAACTCGCCGAGCACCTCGAGCGTCTGGTCGGAGGCTTCGCGGGCGACCTCCTCCGACGTCCCGGCGTGCTTTTTGACGTGCTCCAAAAAGTGCGACAGCTCCATGGCGCAGCCTCCTGACGGAATCGGGGGGGGGACGATCCGGGCGCGCATCCATCTCCACACACCACGTCCTTTAATGTATCCAGTCGCCGACGGGCTTCAAGGATTCCGACCGGCCTCGCCCCCCGGGAGCCGTCCCGGCGCCCGGCCGGACGGGCCCGTCATACCTGCAGTTTGTCCAGATAGTGATGGCGCGCTCGCTCCGAGTGCTTCGCGGCCGGAGTCGCGCCGTACAGCGACCAGGCGATCTCGTCGACCGTCCGCTCGCGCTCGCCGAGACGTGCCGCCACCTCCGCGATCGCCTCCCCCTCGAGCTCGCCCGCCTCGCCGCCCGCCGAGCCGGGAGCGACGCCCAGGGGACTCGCCTCGACCCCGCGGGCGAGGCGGCGAAGATCCTCGATCTGCGCGACCGCCAGATCGGCGAGCCGGCGACCGGTCGCCCGGGACCACTCCGGGACCGGCAGGCGGCGCAGGTCCGTCACCTGGTAGTGGATGCTCGGATTGAGCGCGTTGAGCAACATCCGCACCGGCGAAGTGTTGAGCACCGCCAGCAGCGCAAACAGCCGCCGGCGCCGCGCCCCGCCCTCCTCGCTCGGAAAGATCGCCGGGCCCGCCATGTCGAACAGACACCCGGCCGGCATCCAGCGGGCGTTGAACCTGCGCCCGCCGAAATCCGTGTAACAGATCCCCTCGCGGTAGCGGTACGCCTCGGCCAGGAGATTCGACGTCCCGTTGTCGTCGTAAAAATTGCGCGCCTCCTCCGACCAGTCGAGGACGTTCTCCCAGTTTCCCCACCAGGGCGCATATCGCCCCCCTTTCGAGTAAAAATACCAGCGCCGCCCGCGCGGCTCGATCCGCGCCGGGGCCTCGCCGGGCGCCCAGCGCATCGGGCACCACTCGATTTCGTCGGAGGCCACCTCGTCGAAACGCCGCACGTAGGTGCGGTTGGCGCCCGTCTTGTGCTGCGAGCCGGGCACCTCGGCGAAGTCGCCCAGCCGGCGGGTCCCGTCGAAATGCCGGCGCAGCGCGGGCGGCAGCCAGTACGAGATCGGACGGCCGGGGATCACCGCCAGCTCGTCGACCTCGAGCCGCCTCAGGCGCTCGCCCTCCCGGCCGCCGGCCTCGACCGCCGCCTCGCGCATCGACGCCGGCTCGCTCAGATCCCGAAGGTCGACAAACCGCGTCTGCCCGCCGGGATCGGCCCCGCTTCGCTGCACGAAGGCCACGACGTTCGCCTTCTCGCCGGAGAGCGTCCGGAAGGCGTGCGGGCCGAGGTGGGCGAACCACTCGAGGGAACTCCGCTCCAACAGCTCCCTTCTCGCCCGCTCGAAGCGCTTCAGATACCAGATCGTCTGCTGGGCCAGCACCCCGACCGCGCCCTCGGCCAGCTCGTGGCATCGCCGGATGAACGCCGCGTACAGATCACCGTGGAACGGCTCGTAGCGCTCGCGCACCCTCGCCTTCAGTTCCGTCGGCATCGACCGCGAACCCATGTAGGGGGGATTCGTCAACACCACGTCCGCCGAGCAAAGGTCGTCGAACAACCCGTCGGCGACGCCGATCCGCTCCTCGATCGCCTCCTCGAGCTCCCGGCGGCGCTCTCCGATCCGCCGCGCGACGTGGAGTTTCAGACACCGCTGCGCCACCTCCACCGCCCGGGCGTCGATGTCGACGCCCCGCAACGACCCGACGATCTCGGCCGCCGACGCCCGGGGCGCTCGCGCGGCGAGTTCGTCGTAGGCCGCCAGCAGAAACTGGCCGCCCCCGACCGCCGGGTCGAGTACCGTCGGCCGCCCGCCCCCGACGTCGACGACTTCGAGCGCCTCGCAGGCCACCAGATCGGCGATCCAGCGCGGCGTGTACAACTGCGTCGTCGCCGCCTGCGAGGCGTGTTTCGCCTCGTCGCGGTGGTGCGCCCGGTGGCTCGCGGCGCGCTCCGGCGCCCCGAAATGCTGGTGGAACCACCCGAGCGCGTGCGGCTCGGCGAGGGCCTCCGAAAACCCACCGGCCGTCTCCTCGTCGAGCCGGCCGGCGATCTCCTCGATCCGCCGCTCCGCCTCACCGGCGCCGCCACTTGCTGTCCACTCGACGCCGACCGCCCGCGCCGCCCGCCGCGTCAGCACCTCGAGCGCCGGCTCGTACCACTCCGCTCCCCCGCACTCGCGCACCGCCGCCGCCAGGCGACCCATCAACGTCTCGGATCGTTCGAGCTCTGAGAGATCAGCCATCCATTCCACACTCGTCTGCCCGGGATCTCACCCGAAATCACATCGACGTCGATTTCGTGTTCGGCTCCGCCCTCCCGCCCGACCGCCGTGACGACTCGCAGCGCTCGCCACTCAGCCCTTCTGGCGAAACGGCGAATCCTCCCGCAGCTTCTCCGCCCGCCGATCGATCTCGCGCGACTCACGCTCGACGAAATCCCGGATCGCCTCCTTGAGCGCCGGGTGCCGGATGTAGTGCGCACTGTAGGTGTAGGTCGGCATGAATCCACGGGCAAACTTGTGGTCGCCGCCGGAACCTCCCTCGAACACGTCCTTCCCCCGGTCGATGCACCACTCGATCGAGGAGTAAAAACACGCCTCGAAGTGCGCGAACTTCACCTCCTCGATCGCCCCCCAGTACCGCCCGTACAATCGATCGTCTTTGTGGACGTTGAACGCCGCCCCGAACTCCTCGCCATCTTGCTCGGCGACGACCAGATGCAGCCGTTCGCGCATCGTCTCGCCGAGCTTCAGATAAAACGCCTCGTTGAGGTACTGGCTGCCGCCGAAATACTTCATGACCGTCCGGCGGTAGTACCGAAACATCCGACGCAGATGTGCGTCGGTCACCTCCTCGCCGACCAACACCTTCGTCGACCCGCCGTTGTCCCGGAAACGACGCCGCTCGCGTCGGATGTTCGAACGCTTCTTCGAGCGCAACTCGCCGAGGAACTGGTCGAAATCCTCGAAGACCTCGCCGTCGCCCATCTCCCGGCCGTTGTACCAGTGGTATTGGAAGCTCTCGCGGATCGGGAGATCCGCCGCCTCGAGCACCTCCAGTTCGTCGGGGCGCACGAAGTTGAAATGCACCGACGACAGCCCCTCGCGCTCGACCAACTCGACGGCGTAGTCGACGAGCGCCCGCCGGATCGCGTCGACGTCCTCCCGATCGGGATCAACCAACAGACGCCGCCCCATCACCGGCGTAAACGGCACCTGCACGACCGCCTTCGGATAATACTCGATGCCGCTGCGGTGCGCCGCATCCGCCCATCCCCAGTCGAAGACGAACTCCCCGGCCGAATGCGTCTTGACGTACAGGGGAAGCGCCCCGATCACTCGACTGGCGCCGTCGTCGATCTCCTCGTGCGCCGTCACGATCCTCGGCCGCCAGCCCGTCCCCGGACCCACACATCCGGCCTCCTCGAGCGCCGCCAGAAACGCGTGCTCCAGGAAGGGACTTCCCCCGGCGACGAGCCGATCCCAGTCCGACGCCTCGATCTCAGCAACCCCCTCGTGTTCGCGAAACTCCAGCTCGATGCTCATCGTCGCCAAACCTCCGTTCGAAACCCGACCACTCCCAACATGAGGGATGCCCGCCGGATCATTCCAGCGCTCGAGGGCCGGAGGCACGCCCCGTCCCTGAACCCGCCCCACGATACCGTCTCGCGATCCAGTCGAACGGCCGCGCTCGTTCGGTATGACCTCCGAGACGGCCAATGCCCGCCCGACGATCGGCGTAAACCGAAGGGCTAACGGCGCTGAGGAAGCGAACAGCACCGGGAGGACCCGCGCCCGCCGGCTTCGACGGGCAGCCCCGGCGATGAGGCGTCAGGAGGCAACGATCCGGCGACCGGCGTCGGTAACTATACATGGCGGGGGTGGGTCGGCGTCCATGGGGTAGATTGTCGGAGGGGACGCCGGCAGTTGGGAACCGCGTGACCGGCGGTTGGCGTCGCCCCCCGTCAGGAAGGCACCGGTCGGGGCGGAGCCTCAGGGCTCCCGGAGGGTGTTAGATGGGGGTTCTATACCCTCCTCACCACTGTCCCCCATCCCCCTCCCCCGTGCTGCACCGGTTCGAGTAATATGTTTCCACCACGACAGCAATGTCGTACAATCGCCCGGCGCGCCCTTCGCTCGACGCTCTCTCCCGGACTTCCGACGTTGGAACGATAACTGCACTGTCCCATGTACCGGCGGCCTCCGGACCGACGCCGGGCACGCCGCACCGTGATCGACCGACATACGAGTTCCCATGTCTTTTCGTGCGCCCACATCGCTCGCGGCTCTCCTTTTTTGCCCCGCCCTCGCCGTTTTGAGCGGCTGCGGGGCCGACCAATCCGACGACGCCGCATCGTCGGCCGACGAGCGATCCGCCGACGCCGGCACCCGTCCCGGTGGAGGCGCTCCCTCGTCCGACGCCTCCTCCACCGACGATACGTTCGTCCCCGAACAGGAGGAGTTTCTCGTCCGCGAGGTCGCCTCGACCGACCGGTACGTCTTCGTCCCGAACAGCTCCCCGGACAGCTCGACGATCGCTCGCATCGACGGCCGCGACCTGAGCGTCGTGCCGATCCGCGTCGGCCGCGAGCCGGTCGCCGTCCGCGCCGCGCACGTCGACGGGGTCGGCTCCGTAGCCTACGTGTTGAGCGAGGGCACCTCGACGGTCGCCGTCGTGCGCGCCGACCAGATCGAGCGCGGCGCCGACACCGACGATTACGTCTCGCTTTTGCGCGTGCCGGCGGAGACGAACGCCCTCGCCACAAGTCCCGACGGCCGGCATCTCATCGCCTACGTCGATCCCTCCAAACCCGTCGGCGACACCAGCGTCACCTCCCTGCAGGCCGCCTCCCTGATCCGCCTCGGCGACTCGTCCGACGAGGACCGCGTGTTCGAACTGTCGGTCTCGCGGCTGATCGACGAGATCGCATTCACCGACGACGGCCGCCACGCGTTCATCGTCGGCCGCGACGGCATCAACCATCTCGACCTCGAGGCGATCAACGAGGACACCTTCGTACCACCGCTCGATCTCGACCTCTCCTCGAGCGCCTTCCCGCCCGCCGACCGCGAGGTCGAGGTCGACCCGAACGGCGAGTTTCTCGTGATACGCAGCAGCGCCTACGAGGGCCTCGCCCTGTATCGCCTCCCCGACGAAGGCTCCGAGGGCCAACTGCTCACCTTCGATCTGCCGGGCATCCCGACCGACATCGACCTGCACACCCCGTCCGACTCGCCCCCGCAGCTCGTCGCCTCGATCCGCGAGCCGGCTCGCGTGGCCCTGGTCGACGTCGAGGCCGCCATCGCCGCCGGTGCCGAGGGCGAACAGCCCGACTCGGCCATCGACCTGCTCGAGGTCTCCGCCGCCGACCCGGGGCTCGCCACGATGACACCGGATCGCACGGGGCTGCTGTTGTACACCACGCTCGCCGGCGAGCTGCGCCCCCGCCTGGGCCTGCTCGATCTCGACACCCGGGCGCTCCGGACCTTCGAGCTGCGCAATCAGATCCGGTCGGTCGCCGTCTCCCCCGACAGCGACTCGGCCGTCGTCGTGCACCGAAACCAGTCCGGCCCCCCGGACTCCGAGACCGATCCGCTCGAGTTTTTCCGGCACAACTACGGCCTGACGATCGTCGATCTGGCCACCGGCTACCGCCGCCCGATCACGCTGCAGGCCGACCCGGCACGCCTGGTGCTGGCCGAGGCCGACGATCGCACCCACCTGTTCGCCATGCTCCAGTCCACCGACCCCGAGCGGCGCGGCGTGATGCGCATCGATCTGTCGAGCTACCGCACCGACTTTCTCGGTCTCTCACGCCCGCCCGACCAGATCGGCCGCGTCGCCGGCAAGCTGTTCGTCAGCCAGACCGCCGACAGCGGGCGCATCACCTTTTTCGACATCGCCACCGGCCGTCGCCAGACCGTCAGCGGCTACGAACTCAACGCCGGCATCCGATGAGGACCCAGACGATGACTCGATACCTCTCCCATCTCGTCTTCGCGATTGTCCTCCCGGCGATGTTTGCCCTCGGCTGCGCCGGCGAGGGAGACATGGCGGGCGACGAATCCGGGGCTCCCGTCGCGGATGCCGGCACCCCGGGAGCGCGCGACACCGGCGACCACGACGAGGACTTGCCGCCGGAGCGCGAAGAGGAGTTTTCGTTTTCGACCCCGACCGTCGTCGGCGACGACATCTACATCGCCAACGAGACGCTCGATTCGCTCTCGATCATCGACAGCCGAACGCTCGGCATCGAGACCCTCCCGGTCGGCTTCCGGCCGACCGCCGTCGCCGGCCCCGATCCGACCCACGCCGACACCGACCAGGCCCGCGTGATGGTCCTCAACCGCGGCAGCTCGTCACTCACCGTCGTCGACCCCGACGATCGGTCGCGGCAGACACTTCCGGTCGACGAACGGGCCAACGCCCTGGCCATCGATCCGTCCGGCGAGTTCGGCGTCGTCTGGTACGACGACTCCAGGCGCCGCCCCGACGAGACCGCCGGCGACCTCTCGTCGGTCACCGTCGCCGGCGACGGGCGCACCCACCGGGTCGCCGTCGGCTTTCACGTGCGCGACGTCTTTTTCGATCCGGCGGCCGAGCGCGCACTCGTCTGGACCGACGACGGCATCAGCCCAATCGAACTGGCGGAACTCGACGGCGATACCACCTCCCGGCCGATCCCGCTGTTGCCCGACGACCTCGCCGGGGCCGAACCCGACGATTTCGAGGTGCGCGTCACCCCCGATGCCCGCTACGTCGTCGCCCGAAGCGACGAGATGCACGGGCTCGTCATGCTCGATGTCGAGAGCCGCTCGCACGCGGTCGTTCCCCTGCCCGAAGCCCCGACCGACCTCGACCTGATCGGCGGCCAGCCCCCGACTCTCCTGGCGATGTTGCGCGAGTCCGCCCGGGCAGTCCGCATCGAGATTCCCGACGGGATGCGTGCCGCCTCGGAGGCCCTCGCATCGAAGCGCGACCGGGTGCTCGACGCCACCTCCGGGGCGGAGGCGATGGCCGGAAGCACCGGGGGCGACACCGACACGGGCGAGGCCGACACCGGCACGGGCGACGACGGAGGCACGCGCGATACGTCCGCCTCCGATACCACCGTCGATGCCACGACCGATGCCGCCGACCCGACCCACGACGCCGGTTCCACCACCGACGCCTCCTCCGACACCTCGGATGCCGGCGTCGACGAGCCGTTTTTCCCCGCCGAAATCGCCGGTCTCGAGTTGATCGACCTCCAGATCGGGCGGCTCGGCGCTGCCACCGTCGGCGCGACCGACGAGACCGCCCTGCTGTTTACCACCGTCGGCGACGAACGACGCGTCGTCCTCCTCGACCTCGCCACCCACCAGCAACGCGTCGTCGCGCTCGACAAACAGATCCGGGGCGCCCTCTCCGACCGGCGAGGTGAGACGTTCATCGTCTACAACGCCAAACAGCCCGGCGAGATCCCGCCCGACGCCACCCCCTCCGACCCGGCGTACGTCGAGCGCAAACACGGCATGACGCTGATCGACGTCGAGACCGCCTCGACCCGACTCGTCTTGACCGACCACCGGCCCGGCTCCTCGGCCATCGCCGCCGCCGAGGAGCACGCCCCGAAACTCTTCGTGCTGTTCGAACGGCCCGGCGACGAGACCCCGCCCGACGATCCCGCCTTTCGAGACGTCGTCGAAATCGATCTCGGTTCGTTCCGCACGCGGACCCACCGGCTTCCGTCGCTTCCCTCGGGCCTCGGCCCGGTCGCGCCCGCCGGCAAGATCTTCGTCGCCCAGGAACACCCGCAGGGTCGGATGACCTTCGTCGACGCCGCCACCGGCACCCGCCAGACCGTCACCGGCTTCCAGCTCAACTCGCAGATCGACTGACTCCGATGCTCGACCAGGATGCTGTCATGCGACCAGACGCCGACACTCCGAACCGACGACCCGGGCCGGGGCACACCCGTCTCGTTTCCCTCGTCGCCGCCCTCGCTTCGCTCGTCGCTCTCGCCGGCTGCGGCCCGGAACCCGCCCCCGAGTGGGACGAGCCGTTCCGCGTCGACGGGCCGGTCGAGACCGACCGGGCGATGATCTATCTCAACCGCACCCGCGAGTCGCTGCACATCCTCGAGCCCGATACCTCCGAGAACCCGGTCGGCCTCGAACGCAACGACGTCGCCACCGGTCCCGACCCCCATCGGATGGCCCTCTCCGCCGACGAGGACCGTCTGTTCGTCCTCAACCACGGCGACTCCACGCTCAGCGTCTTCGAGCTCGACTCCTCCGTGCACGAACGCAACGACGTCGCCCTCGACAGCAACTTCGACCGGATCACCGTCGACCCGGCCGGCGAGTTTCTGATCCTGAGCTTCTCCGGCGATGGCCGCTCCGATTGTCTGGCCTGCAATCTCAACGAAATCGGCATCGTCGACCTGCGCGACGGCGTTCCCGAACGCGCCCGCACCGAAACCCTGCCCAAACGCGCCGAAGAGATCGTCTTCGCACCGGGCTTCAGCCTCGACGGCACCTCCCACCGGCTCGCCGCCGCCCTGTCGCCCAGCCAGATCTCCGTGCTCGACCTCCCCGAGCTGGTGGCCGACAACGACAACGACGGCGTACGCAAAGTCCCGTTGACCGTCAGCCAGGCCGAGCGGGTCCGAGCGCCGCGAGAGGCCCTGTTCCATCTGCCGCCTACCGACGACGACACCCCTCGCCAGAGCATCTCGCTGTACGTGCTCACCACCAACCAGGACGACGTCACGCAGGTCTCGATCGCCCCGGCCGCCGACCCCGAAGGCGACCGCAAGTTCGATCTGAGCATCAACCAGCTCGCCGCCGGTCGCCAACCCACCGCGATGACGATCCTCGAGTTTCCCGAAAAGGGCACCCGGCTTTTGACCCTCGACGGCGACCGCCCGCGCTTCCACCTGATCGACGTCGACTCCGGCGAGTCGAGCGGGTTTTCCCTGCCGCTGAGCCGCCCCGCCAGCGATCTGCTCTCGTACGAGGTCGCCTCCGCCGGAGACGACGCCGGGCCGGAGAGCCGGCTTCTGGCCTGGACGCCGGATTCCGGGCTACTCGCCGTCATCCGCCCCTCGGAGATCGCCATCGGCGGCGAGGAGCCGACCGCCGGCCGCAGCGTACAGGCGATTCGTCTCGACCAGGCGCCGGCCTCGCTTCGGCTGGATGCGAGTGCCGATCGACGCCGCGCGATCGCCGTCCACGCCGCACCCGGCGGCGGCTTCACCGTCGTGGAACTCGACGACGACGACCACGATACGATCACCATCCAGGGCGCCTCGCTCGGCGACGTGCAGTTCGCCGGCCCGGTCGCCTTCGGCCTGTTCGAGGACCGCCCGAACTTCGGCCGCTTCGAACTCGCCGACGGCCACCCGACGAACTTTCCGCTCCCGCGCGCCGGCGACCACATCTTTTACGACGCCGACGACGGGCTGGTCGTCGTCGATCACGGCGCCACCGCCGGCGACTTTACCGTCGCCGACATCGACCCCGACGCCCCCGACTCGACGCCGGACCGGAGTCGGGTCTTCGAGGGGGTGTTCACCCGCAATCTACTCGACCATCAATTCCGCCAGTGACCGACCGATGAGTTCCCCGTACCGAGGAATCTCGACCATGCGCACCTCGTCGCTACAGATCGCCGCACTCGCGGTTGCCCTGGCGGCCGTCTCGGCCCTGGTCCCCGGCTCGGCGCAGGCCGAGACCTTCCAGGTCGACGCCGCAATCGGCTCCGCGTACCCGACCGATCGCTCGTACGACGCGCTCGCCGACACCAACCATCTCGGCTCCGGCACGTTCGCCGCCTCGATGACCCTCGAGTCGCTGCTCGGCCTCCAGGGCCTCCGCGCCTACACCCAGGTCGATCTCACGGGCCTGCACACGCAGCGCTTCGGCGGCGACCTGGCCTTCCAGTGGCATCGCAGCCACTTCCTGCTCGGCGCCGATCTGGGCCCGAACATCGGCGGCTTCTTCCGCCCGTTCGTCCGCCTCACCGCCGGGTACGCCCGCCAGCGACTCGAAATCGACCCGGTCGACCAGCCGGGCTATTCCGATCTCTCGCACGATGTCGTTACCAAAAACTCGCTCGGCTTCGAGCTGTTCATCCCCTACCAGCAGGAGGAGGCGATCAGCATTCCCGAACCGTTCACCTTCGGGATCACGGCCGAGACCGGCTACCTGCTGCAGACCGGTGCCAGCTTCGAGTCTCTCGGCAGCGAGCGCGACGACCCCTGGCAGCGCTCCGGCTTCGACGCCGGCACCCTGCGCACCAACGCACCGTTCTGGGACGTCGGGCTGTTTTTCCGCATCGACCTGTGATCGACCGCGGCGGCTTCGATTCTCGCCCCGGCGCCCCACGTCCCGGCTCTCGCGGCGTTGACGCTCTCGCTGCCCCGGTCGTATCCTGCCTCGGCGCCGCTGACATCAACGACACGACCGCGAACCACCCATGCAACCAGAGGCCGACCAAATTCTCGACGACGAGGTCACCTACCGGGGCGAGGGGATCTCCGTGCGGGAGCTCGAACGCACGATCGACCGGGAGCGCACTCGCCAGAATGACAACGTCGAGACGCTGTCGAATCTGCGCGAGCGGACCTCCGAGATCCAGACCCAGTTGAGCGAGGAGGTCGACAAGCTCAAGGACCTGACCGAACACCTCGACCGCGAGCGGGAACGCTCCGATTTCATGACGTCGCTGCGGGAGATGCTGGGCAACCTCCCCTGGTTCGACGACCAGATCATCACGCGCAAGTCGATCGAACAACTGCTCCGAAACCAGTACGAGATCAGCTCGCGGCGTCTCAAAGAGGCCTCCGAGTTCGCCGACCGGCTGGAGGCCTCCAAACAGGATCTGTACGACGAAATCGAGCGCCTGAACGAAAAGATCGTGCAGTCCTCCGAGAACGAAGAGATCGCCGCCGAGCGGGTCTTCGAGCTGACCCAGCTCAAAGACGAACTCGAGGTCGAGCACGCCGCCGCCGAGGTCGGCTCGACGGAGGCGCGCGAGCTGCAGGCGAAACTCGACCAGGCGCGCCGCCAACTCGCCGAACACTCGACCAACCTCAAGCTGTACGCCTCGGCCGAAGAACGCCTCGCCAAACTCCAGCGCAACACCCGGCAGCTCGCCGACACGATCGCCAACCTCCAGCAGGACATCACCACATATGTCACCGCCGCCAGCGAGAAACTCGACCTGGTCGCCGGCCAGATCCAGGCGATCGGGGCCGCCGCCGACGCCTCGGTCGTGATGCTCGAGCTGAAAAATTCACTGGACGCGATGACCGAATCGATCAACCACACCACACGGTTCGTCTCCGAGACCCAGACGTACTTCCGCCAAAACGTCGATCAAATGGTCGACGACCTGGAGTTGTACGACCACGAAACCGAACGGGTGCTCGACCAGAACATGGCGCTCAACGACATGGTCGACGACGAGCGCATCGCGGAGGCGGTCTCGACGGCCCTCGTCCACGAAATGGACGACCCCCAGGAAGCCGACGACGAGAAGGTCGTCCTCGAGGAGGTCAAAGAGGCGACCATCGAGGACCTCGAGAAGATGTCCGTGGACGCGTCATGAACGACCAGGACCTCCGGGACGGCCAGCTCCCCAGCACCCGACTCGACGGCGAGGCCGAGCGGCGCTACATCGACCGCATCGTCGGCATTTTGCGCACCGCGCGCCTCAACCTCCACTACCCGGACAGCCGCCGGCTGCAATCGCACCTCGAGGCGATGCATCCGGAGGTGCATCGGGGCCTGTACGACGGCCTGGCGGTCCACCTCGACTCCGGGCTCCCGACCTACCGGGAGTGGACCCGGGTGCAGACCGACGTCGACATCGCCGACGACCAACTCGCCAAACTCGGCGACCGCCACACACTCGCCGACAAGGCCGAAGCCGAGGACTCGCCGATCCACGCCAAGATGCTCAAAAAACACGACTACTACTCCCAGATCCGGGAGACCGAGCTGTCTCCACTCGGCGAGATGGACGTGCAGCTTCGCCGCGTCGACACCGACGCGAAAACGGCGTACTTTCACGTCGTGCTCGATAAACTCGACGCCTCCGGCCTGTTCGTCCGCTTCTCGATCGACCTCGCCCAGCAGTCCTCCGCCTGGAGCGACCCGGTCGTCCGCCTCGACGAGGAGACCGCCGAGCATACCGAGGAGTTTCAGTCGCTCGTCTACCGGTTCACCTCGCTCGACGCCGAATTCACCTTCGCCAAACTCGCCGGCATCGGCGGCCT
>CAZRLK010000113.1:0-16767 GCA_964600555.1 uncultured Bradymonadales bacterium | reverse complement strand
GCCCAGTCGACCTTCCAGCCGACCTTGACGTTCCCGCCGGTCACCGGGGTTTCGGTCTCGTGGCCGCACGGAGTCATCCCGCGAAACTCGTCGTCGCAGACGTACGCGACCGTCGATGCCTCCCGATCGATGCCCGTGACGCGGGTTGTATAGACCTTTCCACAGTTGTCGCAGACCGGGAAAAACGGGCTCCACTCCTCGCGGTTCTCCTCGCGCAGAGTCTGGACGATGATCTCGCGGACCTCGTCGTAGTGTTCGAGGATCGCTTCAAGCCCCTCGTCGAAGACGCCGTTCCGGTACTGATTTTGAGAAGATTTGAAGGTGTACTCGAAGCCGAACGAATCGAGGAACTCCCGGAGCCGGGCGTTCATGTAGGCGGCAAAGCTCTCCTCTTCGCCGTACGGATCCGGGATGTCGCACAGGGGTTTCCCGAGGTTTTCGCGGAGAAGCTGCTGGCGGGGCAGGTTGTCGGGCACGGCGCGCAGCCCGTCCATGTCGTCCGAGAAGACGATCAGTTCGGTCGGCTCCTCGGAGAAGACCTCGAAGGCCCGCTGCACCCACGTGGTGCGGGCGTTCTCCGAGAAGTGCCCCAGGTGGGGGAGCCCACTGGGGCCGAATCCGGTCTCGAAGCGGACCGTCGGATCGTCGATGTCGAGGCCCTGGCTTTCGGCCTTTTTGCGCTGGCCGTGGATCTTGCCGGCGAGTTTGCGGGCTTCTGCGTACGGCCACAGGTCGTAATCGGCGGACATGGTGTGGCTCTCGCGGTCGGGAGTCGGGGAGCGGGGCGCGCGGCGTTGATAGAACACGAGTGGTCGGGCTGCCAAGGGGCGCGGCAGAACCATCCGCCGAGAGGCTCTCCGGAAGTTCGACGATCGACAATCCCCACCGATCGGCGTTCGACGCAACTGCGGACGCCGTTAGGTTTCGCACGGTATCGAGTATGAGAGTCGAGTCGGCGAAGCGCCGTTTCTCCACGCCGGGAGGCAGACGCCATGGTCGAACAGGATCGACAGCAGACGTATCTCTCGATTTATCTTCGGGATCATCTCGCCTCGGCGGTGGCCGGCATCGAGCTGGCACGCCGGCTGCAGGCCCGCGAGCAGGCGGGCGCCTTCGGGGCCTCGATGAGCGAGTTGCTCGAGGAGCTCGTCGAGGATCGCGAGGTGCTCGAGGGGCTGATGGAGCAGCTCGAGGTCGAGCCCTCCGAGTTCAAAAAGGCGGCGGCCTGGCTCGGAGAGAAAGTCAGTCGTCTGAAGCTCAATGGTCGGCTGGTCAGCCGCTCCCCGTTGAGTACCGTCGTCGAACTGGAGGGGTTGGCGATGGGCGTCAGCGGCAAGCGCAGTCTCTGGGAGTCGATGCAGGCCTCGCCGGTGAGCGAGCAGTACGAGGCATTCGATTTTCCGGCACTCGTCGAGCGAGCGGAGGGGCAACTCGAGCGGCTCCGTGAGCTGCACGCCCGGGCTGCCCGGAGCGTCTTCACGGAGGGGGCGTCGGCGGCGGAGGCGGGCTCTCGGGCGGGATGACCGGTCAGTCGGACGCCTCGTCGGTTTGCCCGGAGAGACCCCGGGCCTGGGTTTTCGAGAGGACACCGTGGGGGCGGACGCGGCCGTCGAGACAACCCCAGCGGTCGATGTCGACGATGTAGCGCGTCCGCGACAGGAGTGTCCCGCGGCAGATGTCCGCCTCGGGCGGCGCGGTGTCGCGTTCGTGCTCAAGCCGCTCGACGAGTGTTTCGACGACCTCGTCGGGGATCGTCTCCCGGCGGGAGGGATAGATGTATTCGAACAAGACCAGATGGGCGAACAGGACGTGCCAGTGGGGGCCGAAGCTGTCGACCAGATGCTCCCAGTCCATCTCGTCGCCCGTGCAGCGGACGAGATGGGCGACGTCCGCCCCGTCGTATCGCTCCCGCTCCATGATGAAGGCTTTCGAGCGGATCAACTCCTCGACCGGGACGATGCGGGCTGTGCGCCCGAGGATCTCGCGTTCGACGGCCCGTCGAAACCACGTCTCGTCGACCGGGTGTTCGGCGTGGCCGGAGTTGAAGACGAGGTCGACCATCTGACCGTCGTAGTGGGCTTTCGCCAGCCACAGATCCGAGGTGACCTCGGTCTCGAAGCCCGCCTCCGAGAGGGCGTCGAGTGCGCGATCGATGTCGGAGGCGCGGAGGCAGACGTCGAAGTCTTTGGTGTAGCGCTCGATGTCCGTGTAGTGAGCGAGGGCGAAGGCCCCGCTGACGAGAAAAGGAATCTCGGCCTCGTCGAACAGGTGCATTGCGAGGCGGGCGACCTCGGCGGTCGCCTCCGGAAGTGTCGATTGTTCGGTGGCGTCGTCGCTGTCAACCATGATGCACCTCGGCGCGTCGATCGATCCAGCTTCAGCCCCGGGCGGGCCATCCACCTCGAAACATAAACGCAGGTTGGTCGCTGTCGGGTCGCGGCTAGCCTTGAGGCAGCCGGTGGGCCGGGAGGCTCTCGGTTGTGGAGGCCGACGAAGGAGAGAGATGACCGACGAGAGGCGGACGATTCGGCTGGCGGCGATGGCGGATCTGCACTACGGGCGCAGCCACGACATCGACCGCGAGGCGGTGCTGGCCGAGGCGGGGGTGGCGGCCGACGTGGTGCTCCTTTGCGGCGACCTGACCGACCGGGGGACGCCCGCCGAAGTCGAGAGCCTCGTCGACGACATTCCGCCCGAGACGCGACGTCGGTGTCTGTGTGTGCTCGGCAATCACGATCACGCCTCCGACCGCGGGGATCTCGTCGCCGACGAACTCCGCGCCTCGGGAATCCGGCTGCTCGACGGCAACCACACCGTCGTCGAGGGGGTCGGCTTCGCCGGCGTCTCCGGCTTTTGCGGGGGGTTTGACAATCTGGCCGTCCAACCATTCGGCGAACGGCCGCTCCGGGAGTTCGTCCAGGTGACCGTCGAACAGACACTCGAGCTGGAGACGGCGCTCTCCCAGCTCGAGGTCGAACCGCGCGTGGTGTTGCTGCACTACGCACCGATACGCGAAACCGTCGAGGGTGAGCCCCGGGAGCTGTACCCGTTCCTCGGGGCGAGCCGGCTCGAAGATCCCCTCAATCACTTCGACGTCGACGTCGCCTTCCACGGCCACGCTCACAAGGGGGCGCCGCGCGGGGAGACCTCGGGCGGGGTGCCGGTATTCAACGTCTCGCTTCCGGTGCTCGAGCGGGCGCAGCCCGAGGCGCTGCCATTTCGGCTCTACGAGCTGGACGTGCGGTGAGCGAGCGCACGGTGCGCCCGCCGGGCGTCCTCGTCAGCGCCGGTCGGGGCGATGCGCAAACGGCGCCACCTGGTCGATCCGGGGGACCCCCATCCGAAGCATCAACAGGCGATCGACGCCCAGGGCCACCCCGCTCGAGGGTGGGAGCCCGTATTCGAGGGCCTGCAGGAAGGTCTCCGGGAGCGGTAGCTCGGGTTTGTCGAGCCGGCGTCTGTCCTGGAGATCGGCCTCGAAGCGGTCCCGCTGCTCGTCCGGGTCGGTCAGCTCGTCGAACCCGTCGGCGACCTCGACGCCGCCGACGAACAGCTCGAAGCGCCGTGCGACCCGCGGGTCGTCGTCGGATCTGCGAGCGAGGATAGCGAGGGGCGAGGGCCAGTCGACGACGAAAACCGCCCCCCGGCGGGCCAGGTGGGGCTCGAGGACCGAGACCATCAGCTCGAAGAACAGGGCATCCCAGCGGCCCCGCTCACTCTCCCCGGGTGGGGGATGGCGGCGCTCGAGGCCGGGGTCGAGCAGGTCGCGCTCGGAGACGGCGGAGCGCAGGGAGGCATAGTCGAGTGCGTCGAGCAGGTCGAAGCCGCACGCCTCGTCGACCAGACGACGCATGGTGACGCGAGGAAAGGGGCGCTCCAGCTCGATCCTCCGCTCCCGGCGTCCCCGCGGCGTCCGACGCACGACCTCGGCGACGCCGTCGGTCGCGGCGATAACGAGACGCTCGACATCCTCCATGACCGCCTCGAGTTCCTCCCACGCTCGATACCACTCGAGCAGCGTGAACTCCGGGTGATGCAGATCCGTCACTTCTCCCCCGCGCCAGACTTTGCCGAGCTGGTAGATGCGCTCGAGGCCCTCGGAGAGCAGGCGCTTCATTGCGAATTCCGGCGAGGTGTGCAGGTAGCCCTCGTCGGTGGCGACGGGGTCGAGGTACAGGTCGGTGCCGGGGGAGGGGACCGCGTAGGGGGTCTCGACCTCGAGGAAGTCTCGGGCTGCAAAGTGGGCACGAATCTCGGCGTTGAGTCGAGCACGCTCCCGGAGGATCCGGGGCAGATCGCTCCGAAGATCTGGCCGATCGAAGGTCGACTCGGCGGTGGGACGGTGAACGACGACTCCGGATGAGACGGTGAGCACTCCCCCGCTCCAGCCTCCCTGGACGTGGACGAGATCGCCGTTTTGCCCCTCGAACTCCGAGGCCTCGTCGAATTCGACGGGAATCGCCACCCCCGCCCCCCGCAACACCCGGCGCTCTTCGTTGGCCTGCAGCCGACCGCCGGTCGCGACGGTGAGGGGACCGACGAGCTCCGGGAGTCGCGAAAGTCGCGTGGTTCGTGACAGGTCGGGCGTGGGCATTCTCACAGGAGTTCGAGGGGACGATCACCGGCGCCGACGGAGGGTGAGGCGGCGGACCTTGCGACAACCAGGCCCCACACTTAGATTGGCGTGTACGTTCACGACACTCAGCGCATCGGAGAGCCACCATGCCAGAGTACGAGACGCTCGTCGAGATGTTCGAGCACAGCCGCGAAGCGTACGCGACCAATCCGTACATGGGGGTCAAACACGAGGGCGCGTACGAGTGGATGACTTACCGTGAATTCGGCGATCTCGTCGATGCGTGTCGGGGCGGACTGGCGCAGCTCGGGGTCGACCGCGGCGATACGGTCGCCATGATCGCCGACAACTGCCCGGCGTGGGCCGCCGCCGCGCATGCGACCTACGGACGGGCCGCGAAATTCTGTCCGATGTACGAGGCGCAGGCCTCCAAGGAGTGGCGCTACATCCTCGAAGACTCCGAGGCCCGCGTGGTGGTGGTCGCCGACGAGGAGATCTTCGAGGAGGTGAGCGCCTGGATCGACGAGATCGAAACGCTCGAGCACATCGTCACGCTCGAGGGCGACGCCGACGACGCCCGGAGCTGGGAGAAGCTGGTCGAGACCGGGGAGGAGCAGCCCGTCGAGGTCGTGTATCCGGACCGGGAGGAATTGGCGGGGTTTATCTACACGTCGGGGACGACGGGTCAGCCGAAAGGGGTGTTGTTGAGCCACTGGAACATCTGCTCGAACATTCAGGCGACACTCGAGGTCGTGGAGGTCGGAGCCGACGACGTCAGCCTCGCCTTTTTGCCGTGGGCTCACTCGTTCGGCCAGACGGCCGAGCTGCACGCGCTGACTTCGCTGGGGGCCTCGATCGGACTGGTCGAGAGTGTCGATACGATCATCGAGAATCTCGGCGAGGTCCGGCCGACACTGCTGTTCAGCGTGCCGCGCATCTTCAACAAGATCTACGACGGGGTTCACAAAAAGATCGGCAAGGAGAGCAAGCTCAAACAGAAGCTGTTCGAGTGGGCGATGAAAAATTCCGACCGCCTGCGAGAGCAGCAGGAAGCCGGGGGGGCGGGGATGGTGACGAAGACGCTCGACGGTCTGTTCGATCGATTGATCTTCAGCACGGTCCGCGAGCGGTTCGGCGGTCGGCTCCGGTATGCGTTCAGTGGAGGGGCGGCTCTGAGTCCGGAGGTGGCGCGGTTTATCGACAATCTCCACATCACCGTCTACGAGGGCTACGGGCTCACCGAGACCTCGCCGGTGGCGGCTGCGAACGGGCCGGGCCGTCGCAAGATCGGGAGCGTCGGCAAGCCGATTCCCGGCGTCGATCTCAAGATCGCTCCGGTCGAAGGGTACGAAGACGGAGTCGGCGAGATCTGTATTCGCGGCCCGAACGTCATGCAGGGCTACCACAACATGCCCGAGACGACCGACGAGGTGATCGACGAGGAGGGGTATTTTCACACGGGGGACCTCGGGGAAATCGACGAGGACGGGTTTTTGTGGATTCTCGGCCGCGTCAAAGAGCAGTACAAGCTCGAAAACGGCAAGTACGTGGTGCCGGCGCCGGTCGAAGAACAGCTCAAACTCTCCCCGTACGTCAATCAGATCATGATCGAGGGAGAGGGATGCCCCTACAACGTCGCCCTGATCGTCGTCGACGAAGAGTCGCTGCTCGGGTGGGCCGACGAGCGGGAGATGGACTACGAAGGCATCGAGGATCTTCTCGCCGATCCGGCGGTCGAGCAATTGTACGAGGCGGAGATTGACGAATGGGGGGCGGAGGTGAAGTCCTACGAGCTTCCGAAGCGCTTCGGGTTGATCGCCGACGAGTTCACGCCGGAAAACGAGATGTTGACCCCGACTCTCAAGCTCAAACGTCGCGTGATTCTCGAGGAATACGGCGACATGCTGGCGGACCTGTACGATCAGCACGTGCCGCTCGGGGCGAAGAACTGAACGACGCACCACGAGAGGGGGCGATGCGGGGGCGGTTTCTCCTCAGACGCCCTGCGTCGGGCATGACGACTCGGAAAGGGGCGGAGGTTGGAAAGCCCCTCGGTGTGAGCAGCGAAAGGGGCTCGCCCGGTAGCGAGGCAGATGTTTCAGGCGAGGGATTCGCGCAGCTCGTCTTCGCGCTCGAGGGCCCGGCGCTGTTCGTCGGTCAACTCCCGTTCACCCAGAAGCTCGGCGCGCTCGCGAGCTTCGTCGGCGCGGCGGAGTGTCTTCCGGGCACCAGCCCGCCGCTCGCGATGCGCGTCGTCGAGAGTCGCGTCGCTGGCCGAGCGACGGGGAGAGAAGCGGGCATCTTCGTCGATGAACAGTTGAGTTTCGACATCGCCCAGATCGAGGGTTTCGACGACCGGCGCGAGGTCGGCCTGGTGGGTCGGGATCGGGAGGCGAAGCAGGGTTGTGATGTGGGTCTGGTCGGTGGAAGCGAGGCCGGAGCCGATGCGGTCGACGAGTTCCCCGTAGCCGGGAGTCGTCGAGATGTCGTCCTCCGAGGCGACCGTGCGTCCGACGCCGGGCAGAGAGGCGACGACGAGAGTCTCTCGGCCGCGATCGCGTCGGTCTGCGGCCAGCGCCACGGTCGTGCGGAGTGCGAACATGCCGCTTCGCGGCCCCGCCGCCGGCTCGACGACGATTTCGGCCCAGTCGGGAGCCTCGTCGGAGGGGGAATCGAGCAACCAGATGGTCTCGGCCTGCTCCAGATCGCGGTGAACGCGTTCGACCAGGTGGCGAAACGAGTGGGGCCGGTCGGTGCGGTCGATCGCGAGATTCAAGCCGCCGCGAGTCAACGGTGCGAGGGTGTCTACGCTCTCCCATCCCGTCTCGATCGGCGGAAGATTGGCGGCGAGGGCCGTAAACTCCGGGGAGGTCCAGTCGACGGGGATCCAGTCGGGGTCGTCGCTGTCGGGCTCGGGCTCGAGGTTCTCGGCCGCCACGACGAGCCGACCGTCGCGGAGCCGAAAACCGCCTGGGCGGCCGGTCGGCGAGGCCGGCGTCCCCTCCTCGACCCATGCCGGCAGGGCGGGGGCGAACGTCGCAATGCGCCGGCCGCCCAGGTGGCGGCGGACCACGGCGTGGACCTGCCGCCCGTCGTCGGCCTCCAGCAACACCGCCTCGCCGTCGTCGGGCACCCCGCCGTCGGCGAAGATCTCGAGACGCCCCTCGTCGACCGCCACGACGGTCGTGCTCCGGGGCTCGTAGTCTTCGATCTCGTCGATCATTCGAGGACTTCCGCCTGTTTGGCCTGCACTTCACCCTCCTCGTTTTCGACCATCGTAAATTCGATGATCTCTTCGTAGGTCTTCAGTCGGGCGAACTCGCGGTTGTCGATCGGGTGTTTGAAGTCGGTGATGTGCAGGAAGACGTCGCTTCGCTGCTCGTCGGACTTGTAGCCGGTCTGGACGGTCAGAAAACCGTAGCCCTTTTCTTCGTCGACCATGTGGATGAAGCCGCGGCGCCGTCGCTCGTCGTCGGTATCCGGCGCCGGTAAAATCCCCGGGTACAGAAACCCCGAGAAGTGATAGTCGACCTCGCGGCGAAGCTGGGTGCTGGTATTGGCGAACGACAGCAGGTCGACGCGTTTGCCCCGGTTTTGAAGCGCCCGGACCAGCCGCAGAAAGTCGCCGTCGCCGGTGCCGAGCAGGATGTAATCGAGGTTGTCGGATTGCATCAGCGCATCGATCGCCAGGTCGACGTCGGCGTTCGCCTTCAAGACCGTCTCCCCGTCGGCGTTGGCAAAGCGCTGGACGCTCTTTCGCACCAGATGAAAGCCGGCGCGTCGCACCGCCGATCGGTACTCGAGTTTTTTCTTTTTGTAGTCCTCGTCCTGTTCTTCGCGCTGCTCGTCGACGGCCATGTAGGCATTGGCGCGGACGACGGTCACCCCCTGGGCTTCGACCAGTTCGCGGACGGCGTCGAAGCGGATGTTCCACCCGCCGCATCGCATCAGATTTTCCATGTCGAGAAAGATACCACCTTTCAACATCACAGATACACCATTCGATCCAGGGGGGGCGTCGCGTCGGCGAGGCGAAGGGGAGCAGCGAGATCGGTGGGCCTACGAGCAGGTGCGCCGGCCGGCAGCAGGGTCAATCCTCGAGCGGCGTTTCGAGTTCGGCCTGAAGTTCTTCTTTCGTGGGGTCGGGATTGTCCTCGCGCTCCTGGAGGCGATCGCTCGCCCAGTGGCGCAGGCTCTTGGCCTTGTCGTCGAGCGATTGCTCGAGAAACTCGATGCCGAGGTTCTTTTCGCCGAGGATGTAGGCGCGTTTGCGCACGGAGGTGTCGGGCAGGTCGGCGGCCTTTTCGAGGAGATCGAGGCGAACGTCTTCCTCGAGGTCGTCCCACTTCAGCGACAAGAGATCGAGAGCGCCGCTGGCGACGTGGTCGCCGCCGTAATCCCGGACGGTGTCGGGTTTGAGCAAGTCGCCCAGCAGCTCCAGGGGAGCCCGGCCGAGTTTGGCGAGCCAGACGACGGCGCGGCGTCGGACGGCGCCGGGTTGGAAGCGGATGCTGAGCCGATCCTGTTCCTCGGCGTTGGTCGGGCGCGGATGGTCGAATTCGCCGCGTGGAAAGGGGATGGCCTTTTCGACGACGATGTCGCAGACCTCCCGTTTGAGTTCATCGCTGAGGGGCTCGAGTTCGAGAATGAAATCGAAGATCTCACGGCCGTTGTCGCCGATGGCCTCCTTGGCCGTCAGAATCATCAAAATCAGCTCGACACTCTCCTCGTAGGTGATGTCGGTGTCGCGAAAAATCCCGCGGCAGGCCGGCAGGACTTCGTCGAGCGGCTCGCGGTAGTTGTCGGTGAGACGCGGAAGCCAGATGATCCCGCGGCGCAGCCCCAGGTAATCGTCGTTGGTGAGCCGGCCATTTTCTCCGAGCCAGGCGGTGAGCTGAAAGAAGCCCGGTCCCGGCTCCTGGCCCTTCTCGAGGTGGTCGTTGACCTGCAGTACGGCGTGGCACAGCTTCTCTTTGACCGACGCCGAGATGCCCTGGGCGGCGACGACCCGCTGGGCGAACAGTCCGAGATAATACGGGTATTGCAGGTAACGCCACAGGGGGTCGGAGTCGGCGTCTTCCTCTTCGAAGTCGGTCTCTTCTTCGAGGGCGTTGTTCGCCATGTTGACGAGCCGGGGGATTTCGCGTTCCGGCGCCTCGAGGTGGTGCTGCAAAAACTTCTTGGTATCCAACGGTAGTCCTCCGGCAGTCGCTCGACCTGTCGAAATAACTCTCGGACCACGAATCGTTTCGGTCGGGGCCGGCCTACGATGCCGGCTCGTCGGCGCGCGCAGGGGTCGGGAGTGTGGCGCTGCCGAACCAACGTCCAGGGTACCGAAAAATCTCGCGCATCTCCATAACGGCTCACGCGAAATTGTTAAAGGGTCAAGTAAAAGTTTAGCATCTCCGATTCCCCCGTTGGAAGTAATCGCAACGGAATGTTATTCCAAGCGCGACCCGGTCGATCGGCCGGGCGAGGGTGCGCCGTCCGGCCTCCCCCGCGCCCGGTCCGTTCGACGCCATCCAGAGTGGAACCTGACGGCGGGAACGTTGTCCAATCTGGACGACGGCAGGAGGCGTGCCGGGCGAGGGCCGGGGGCGCACTACGAGCCTCGAGTCTGCGAGAAGTGAGCGATGAGCATCGACGAGCCACAGGACGAGCCCGACCAAGGCGAGCAGGGGGCGGCGGGGGCGGGCGACGAGCAGCAGATGGATTTCGAGGAGGCGGTCTCGGAGCTGGAGCGCGTCGAGTCGACGCGGCGGCGCTGGGGGTACGTGATCGGCATCGGGGCGCTGGTGCTGCTGGTCGGAGGCGTGGTCGTCGGGGTCGAATATCGCTCCTGGTTGTTTCAGCCGAAGATGCCGATCGAGGAGAGTCGCCGCGAGATCGTTCGGGAGACCGACGACCCGCAGTGTCGGACGATGATCGCCGACATCACCAATATCGCCAATACCTACTACGCGCTCGAGAGGCGCGTCGGAAAGCAGGTGCCGGGAGGGGATCTCGAGGCGATTCGGACAATCGATTCGAAACTTGCTAGTATTGAAAAGCGCCTCGACGAGGCGGAGGCGCTGTCGCGAGAGGCGACGCTGCGTTTCGACGAATCGCGCGAGGAACTCGAGCGGTGGTTTTCGTACGTCGACAACGAGTTGCGCATTCTGCGCGGGGTGACGCAGGAGGAACTCGAACGCCTCGAGTCGGCGGCGCGGGCGGATGCACAGGGAGCCGCCGGGCAGGGGGAGGGGCCGGGCGCCGATGCAGGGCCGGGGAGCGATGTCGGAGAGGGGGGACCGGGACCGGTGGAGGCGCGCGACGGGGCGCTGATCGCCCTGCACGATGCCTTCGAGAACTTTCGCGTCTGGCATTCGGCCAGTATGCATCCGTGCGGCGACGCCGCCGACGACGAGACGCCCTGGCGGCCGAAAGACTGGGAGCGCAAAGAGGGCGGCGACGCATCGACAGACGAGTGATGGAGTCGAGACGAGGAGATGGGATCGATGGATTTCGGATGGACGAGTGAGTCGAGGCGGTCGGGCGGTCGCTGGACGTGGACGGCGGTCTGTCTGGTGAGCTGCCTGGCGCTGGTCGGATGTCCCGACGAGGATGGCTCCGATGACGAGGACGAATCGCGCATCGGGGATGCCATCGACGACACGAGCAGGGGCGATGTCGACGCGGAAGCCGGAGGCGATGCCGAGCAGACCTGCGAGCCGGGGGAGCTGGTCCAGTGCGCCGAGGAAGACACCGCGAGGACCCTCGAGTGCAACTCCCAGGGAACGGGCACGATGCCGGCGAGTTGTCCCGACAGCCACGTCTGCCGCGATGCCGAATGTGTCGAGGTCCCGTGCGTGCCGGGCGACGGTCGGTGCAGCGAGGTCGGGGATGTCGCCGAGCGGTGCCGAGAGGTCGACGGGGAGCTGCAGTGGGTCGAAGACGAGCAATGCGAGGGAGAGACGCGCTGCGAGGACGGGGCGTGTCTGAACCGCTGCGAGCTGGCCGCCCAGACCAACAGCTACATCGGCTGTGAGTACTGGGCGGCGGAGCTCGAAAACCACCTGTTGTACGAGGAGCGCGAGACCGGCGACCCGATCCCGGACGACGAGATGCCGCCGTTCGGCGTCGTGCTGGCAAATACCTCGGAGAATTATCAGGCGGAGGTGACCGTGTATCAGCCGGACGGATCGCCCGCGGAGGCGATTCCCTCGCGGCGGGTTGGCACGGACTTGCCGAGCCCGGATCTGACCAAAGAGACGGTCTATACCCGAGTGCTCGACGCTCAGGGCGGCGAGATCGTCGGCCACGAGCAATTCGACGACCGGCCGGTCCAGAGCGTCCCGCTTCCGAGCGGATCGATGATGACCTTGATTTTGCCGAACCGCCGGATCCCGGACGGAGCGACGACGGTCCGGAAAAATGCCTACCGCATCGAGTCCACCCAGCCGATCGTCGCCTACCAGTTCAACCCGTACTGCTGTAACTACAACTATACCAACGACGCCAGTCTGCTGATGCCGACCAGTTCGCTGACCGGCAACTACACTTACATGAGCTATCCGGTCTGGGACAGTCCCCAGCGCGAGGAGGGCGAGAATCCGGAATCACCGGGGATCAGCGTCGTGGCGACCGAGCCGGAGACCGAGGTGACCGTCGACCTGCGCGAGCCTCGCGAAGAGGGGCACACCTATCAGGATCTGATCTATCCGATCGAGGGCGATCGGGTCTCGGGGCCGACCGAGGAGGGCGAGTTGTCGGTCACTCTCGAGGAGGCCGAGATTCTCAATGTCGCCGGGCGCGGGCTCGGCGAGGACCTCTCGGGTGCGCGTATCGACGCCAACAAACCCGTTTCGACGTTCGGCACCCACTCGTGCGCCTACGTCCCGTTCGCGAAACCGGCCTGCGATCACCTCGAATCCCAGTTGCTCCCGATGGAGACCTGGGGAGCACGATTTACGGCGACGCCGCTCAAAAAGCGGGGGCCGGAGGACGAGTTCACGCGCGAAGGAACCTACTGGAAGTTGCTCGCTCAGCGCGACGGGACGAGTGTCGAGACCGGGCTGAATCTCAACCCCGGTCCGGAGGGCGTCTTGCCGGCCGCCGGCGAGGGAGTGCCGGGGTGTGCCGAGTTTTCTCCCGAGCCGTCCGAGGGGGAGATCGAACTGGACGCCGGCGAGTCGTGTGAATTCGGCACCCAGACGACCTTCGTCGCCGAATCCAACGAGCCGATCTTGCTGGGGGCCTTTTTGTCGGGCCAGAACAGCGTCGGAGAGGACGTCGATCACGCCGGAGACCCGGCCTTTTTCCTGGTCCCGCCGGAGAATCAGTATCGAAGTAGCTACTCGTTTCTGACCCCGGAGACCTACTACGTCAACTACGTGACGGTGACGGTGCCGACGGGAGTGAGGAACGTGGTCCTCGACGGCGAGGAGATCGACCTGACGGGCCTGGAGACCTACGAGCGGTTTCCGGATGCCCAGGTCGCCCGGGCGCACATCGAAGTCGAGGCGGGTCCCCACCGGATTTCGACCCCCAACTCGATTCCGTTCGGAATCGTCAGCTACGGATACGACGACTACGTCTCGTATGCGTACACCGGCGGGCTCGACCTGGCCAAGCGCAACGACGTCGAGTGATCCGTCGCGGATCCCGGGACCGCGTGCGTGGGAACGTGTGAGTCTCCGGGAGATCCGTCACCCGCTCGAGTGGTTTCACCCCGTTTTCTCGACGATTCGGCGAATGCCGGTGACGGCGCGGTACAGGTTCGCCTGCCGGCACACCCGCTCCTCGCCGACGATACACAGAAAATGTTCACTGTCCTGGAGGGTGAACCGCCGGACCGACAGACTCTCGCCGGAGGCCTCGGGGAGGTAGGTCTGAAGCTGGTCGAGGATCTCCTCGCGTGCGCCGCGCTTCAGGCGGCGAGAGAAGACGGGGGCGTAGGCCGCCAGAGCCTGTCCCTCTCTCCGGTCGCCCGCGCAGGCGATCATCAAACCGGACGCGTCCGCGAGGACGAAATTCCGCAGGTCGTAGCGATCCAGCAGATGCAGAAGCTGAAACTGAATGGCCTCCCGGCACTCCTTGCTTCGGCGCTCTCGGCGGTCGACGGGAATGGGAGCGGCGGACATGGCTGCCTCCTTGGCATGGGTTCCGAGCGAACTTCGTGGTCGGACGTGGCCGTCCCTGGCCACCGGTCGATAGGATATCGGGAAATTCGGCAGGGGCAAAAAAATCATCATGGTGGCCTCGCTCGAGGGCTGCATACCTTGACGCCGCTCGTCCGGCAGCTTAACGTCGCGCTCCGTCGAGACAGCCCGGATCGACACCGGTGTAAGAGGAATAACGCCGGCTCCGGCATACGACTTGCACCTATCGGAGACGGGCGTTGACGGCCTGGCGGATCTGCCGGGTCGGTTCGGCGCTCCACGTCGGCCGACCGGTGGCGAGACAACACGACGAGGAGCCATTCGATGAGATACTGGTCATCCGCAATTTGGGCGGTGGTCTTCGGGATGTGCGTGGGAGTTCCGGCAGTCGGCTGGGCGCAGGCCGGCTCGGCTGCCGCCGATTCGGCGGCCGGGGAGACCGACGCCGACGGGGACGAGGAGGAGTCGAAACCCTGGAAGATCACCGGGTCGGTCACCTCGCGAGTCGGCCAGGGGACGTTCGTCGGCCTCGAGAACGACGCCGGGGTCGAAGGGGAGAAAAAGCCCAACAGCACCGCCTTCGATCGGGCGAACCTGATTTATCGACTGCAGCCGTCCTACAGGGTCGGCGAGTTCACCTTCGGCGCGAGTCTGACGATGGTGCAGTGGTTGACCGCCGGCGGTGGCACAGCCTTGACGACCTCGTCGGCCGGCGCGGACGAACCGGGGGCCGTCTATCTGCAGGATACGCGTCTGACCGCGGGCTGGAAGGGCTATACGTTCGACCAGATCGGGTTGAATCTCGCCCCGAATCTCGAGATCGGTTTTCCGACCTGGAAGGTCAGCCAGCACAACACGAAATTGCTTCATCTCGGGGGCGAGCTTTCGGTCTCGAAGCGGTTTTTCGAGCGGTTGACCCTCCAGGGGGCCGTCGGATTCACCAAGTATTTTCACCGCTACAAGACCTCGGCGGTCGATCCGCGGGAAGTCGGCGAGGGCAACGTGCTGTTTCGGCCGGGGGAGGCCGAAGATCTCGGCAACGGGCTCGTGGCGCTCGGCGGCTACAACCTGTCGCACCTTCTCTCGTTCGGCGGAGCGACAAAAATCCAGATCACCGACAAGCTCAGCGGCTCGATCAGCTACTTTTTCGTCAACTACTACTCGTACAAGGGCAGCGGCGAGGACGAGCTCTCCTCGGAGTACGCCAGGCCGAACCGGGTCCTCTCGCAGGTGATCTCGACATCGGCGAGCCTCTCGTACGGGTTTACCGACTGGCTGTCGGTCAACGGGGGTATCGGGTCGTTCATGCCGCCGAAGACCTCCGACAACGAGTCGTTTCGGTTTCCGTTCTGGAACACGGACGGAGCGGCGGCGAACCGTTCGTGGGTGCAGCTCGGGGTGGAGGGCTCGTACTGACGACGGGCTGAGAACCGGTCGAAAAATGTCGGACCGAGCAGGCGGCGTCGGGAGTCCCGGCGCCGTTTTTGTATGTGGCCAGGGGGCCTGGCGGTTCACTGGAAGGGCTCGTGGCGCGAATCGTTCTGGGCCTCGAAGTTCGGGACGAAGACGTCGAACATGTAGGGAGGCCACTCCCGGCGGATGTAGTCGAAGTAGTCGGTCGGCTCGGGGGCCTCGCCATTGAAGCGCCGCTCGAGCCGGTCCCAGAGGCGCTCGAGGTGGTCGGCGACGAGATCCCGGTGGTTCGAGGCGAATTCGGTGAGGGCCTGAGCGATCGGATAGTACGACCAGTGCCAGCGTTCGGCCATGTAGATGGCGGAGTGGGGCCGGTAGCTTTGAAAAAAACCGAAACCGGGGGCGTTGTCCTGCAGCCAGCGATACTCGTCGTGGTGGATGCGCCCCGGGCGGAAATCGCCGGGGGAGAGGCTGAACAGGTCGAACTCGGTCCCCCAGTGGTGGCGGGAGAGGCCCGGGGCGGAGGAGGCGGAGAGGATCTCGCGCTCGCGCTCGGGGCCGGAGAGAATGTCGTTCCAGCAGTAGGTGTGGTGGGGGTGGTCGGGCTTCCAGGTCGTGCCGGCGGGCAGCCGGCACCGGTCGGCCGCTTCGGGGCTGATCTGGTTGAAGGGGCGACCGACGAACAGGTATTTGCGCCGCCAGATGCGCGCCTGGGAGAGAGCCGAGCGATAATCGGAGACGGTCACCTCGCTGCGCACGCGCTGCCGCCGGGACCGAGAGTCGAAGTAGCCACGAAGCCAGCGCCGATCGGCGGCCTTGCTCCCGGAGGCGGGGCCGGGAACGTCGACCTCGAGCTCCGCGGTTTTTCGCTCGAGCGAGGCGCGAACCAGCGCATCGAGCATACAGTTGCGCTGCTGGCGTGCCTCGTCGACCGCGCGGCTCGGGGGTCGGCGGGCCCCGACGATCCAGCCGTACACCAGGTCGGGCTGCAGGGAGGCGAGCCGCTGGAGGCTATCGAGCCACCGCTCTTTTCGGATCCGCAGCCGCTTCCACTCCCGGAAGGCGATACACCCGTCCGTCGATTCGAGCCCCAGCTCCTCGAACAGGTCGTCGGGAGCCGGGAGATCGGGACGGCGCGAACGGTCCGGCGCCGGGCCCTGGGCCCCCGAACTCGTGGGGCACGCGAAGCCGAGCGCCAACGCGAGTGCCGCCCGGAACCAGACGCCGAGCGCCGCGCGCGAGATCATTCCTCTTTCTCACTCGGGTGCAGAGCGACGTTGATCGCCTTCGGGTATTTTTTGCCGTCGTGCCCTCCGTACTGGAAGGCGACGTCGATCGTCTCGCCGGGAACGTACGAGGGGAGCATCCCGCGCAGGTCGTCGTCGACGACGTTGGCGATGTGGAAGAAGAACTTGCGTTCTTCGTCGGTCTGGATGAACCCGAACCCCTTTTCGGTGAAGTAGGCGATGATCCGGCCGTTCATCTCCTCGCCGACGGTCAGATCCTCGTCCATCGACATCCGCTCGAGGCGTTCGATGTTTTCCTCGAGATCGAAGAAATTGAACGAGCAATCCTCCCGGACGCGGATGCCGATCGAGTCGACCTGCTCGTAGCGTTCGTCGAACAGAAACGACAGGC
>CAZRLK010000112.1:0-16837 GCA_964600555.1 uncultured Bradymonadales bacterium | reverse complement strand
CTGGTCGACGGCCACGGCAACTTCGGGTCGCTCGACGGCGACAGCGCCGCGGCGATGCGCTACACCGAAGCCCGCCTCAGCCGCCTCGCCGCCGAGCTGCTTGACGAAATTGACAAACAGACCGTCGATTTTCGCGACAACTACGACGGGACCGAACGTGAGCCGACGGTGCTGCCGGCCCAGGTACCGAACCTGCTGGTCAACGGCGCAACCGGCATCGCCGTCGGTATGGCCACCAGCATTCCCCCGCACAACTTGGCCGAGTGTCTCGACGCCCTGATCGCCTTGATCGACAATCCCGATCTCGGCGTCGACGAGCTGGTGCCCGATTACATCCGCGGGCCCGATTTTCCGACGGCCGGCAAGATCCTCAACGGCGCCGAGGACATCCGCGAGATCTACGCCGAGGGCAACGGCCGCATCGATCTCCGCGCCGAGTGGGAGGCCGAATCGCGCACCGTCATCGTCATCGACTCGATCCCGTACACCGTCGACAAATCGAAGATCGTCGAGAAAATCGCCGATCACATCGTCAAAGGGAACCTCCCGCAGGTCAAAGACGTCCGCGACGAGTCGACCGACGACGTCCGGATCGTCCTCGAGCTCAAGCGGGACACCAATCACGAGACGGTGATGGCGTATCTGTTCAAGCACACCAAGCTCGAACACCGCTTCCACGTCAACATCACCTGTCTGGTTCCTCCGCAGGACCATCAGACCCTGGTCGAAGAACACGCCGAACTTCGCGACAAGCTCGAGGGCCTGACCATCCAGCCGGCCTCCGAGCGAGGCCCCGACGACGTCGAAGTCCTCGAGCTGCTCGACTACCTCGACGAACTCGCCGTCGACCGCCAGACCCCGCCGGTCCTCCAGCCCCAGCGCCTCGATCTCAAGCAGGTGCTCGAGAAGTTCCTCGACTTCCGGATGGACGTGCTCGTCCGACGGCTCGTCTACGACCTCGAGCAGGTGCTCGCGCGAATTCACATCCTCGAGGCCTTCGAGATCATCTTCGACGACCTCGACCGGGCGATCGAGCTGATCCGCTCCTCGGAGAGCAAACAGGACGCCGGCGAAAAACTCAAACGCCACTTCAACATCGACGACGACCAGGCTGAAGCGATCCTCCAGACCCGGCTGTATCGCCTGGCCCGACTCGAAATCGAGAACATTCGAGAAGAGCTCGAAGAAAAACGGCAGGACGCCACCTATCTTCGCGATCTGCTGCGCTCCGAGCAGCGCCGCTGGGACTACATCCAAAACGACTTCAAGCGCCTCCACGAACACTACGAGAGCATCGATCCGCGCCGTACCACCGCCGACGCCGAGGTCTCCGAGCTGGAGTACTCCGAGCAGGACTACATCGTCGACGAGGACGTCTGGGTGATGGTCTCGCGGGACGGCTGGATCAAACGCCAGAAATCCTACAGCGACCTCTCGAAGATCCGATGCCGGGACAACGACGAGATCGGCTGGGTGCTGCCCGGGCGCACCCCCGAGTCGGTCATCTTTTTTACGAACAGGGGCCGGGCGTACACCATGCGCATCGACGAGGTGCCGGCGACGACCGGCCACGGCGACCCGCTCCAGGCCTTTTTCGATTTCGACGACGGCGAACGGGTCGTCGGTGTGCTGACCGACGACGAGCGCGTCCTCGAGCGGCCTCCTCCCGATCAGGAATCACTCGATCTCAACGCCGACGAAGACGACGGCGAGCCTTCCCCGCAAGTCATCGCCGTCACCGCCCAGGGCCGCTCGGTTCGCATTGCCATCGACGATTTCATCGACCCATCGACCGTCCGCGGCCGCATGTTCATGCGTCTCGACGACGGGGACCGGACGGTCAACGTCGAGTTGTTCACCGGCGGCCAGCTGCTCGTGATCGCGTCGCGCGACAGCCGGGGTCTGATCTTCGATGCCCGGGAAGTCAGCTTCTACAAGGGCCGAGCCAAGGGCACGAAGGCGATCGACCTGGAGGAAGACGACGAGGTCCTCGATTTTACGCTGGTCCCGGCCGACAAAAAGACCGCCGGACTCGAGGTCGAGACCAACAACGGCGCCAGAAAGTGGATCCGCCAGTCGAAGTCGAAATTCGAGCCGACAAGCCGCGGCAACAAGGGCTATCAGATCCTCAAGCGCGGCCACTTAATCCGCTCGCACCGACCCCCGGTTGAAATCCCGAAAGACGGCGAAGACGGCGGATGATCCCGCGTCTGGACCGTTTCACCGCTCCTCGAGTGGCTCGATACACGACGGGTCGTCGTGAGTCGGTTTGTTGACGTGGGTGCTGACGGGATACGCCTCGAGCGGGTCGGCGGGGAATGTCTCGAGGGCCAGCTCGTGGAGGGCCTCCTTGTCCTTCATCGCCGGATCGAGCCAGAAGTCGTAATCTTCGGACTTCACGATCACCGGCATCCGATCGTGGAGATCGGCGACCCGGTCGTTGGGCTCCCCGGTCAGGATGGTAAACGACTCGACGACCTCGCCGCTCTGATCGTCGCTCCAGCGCTCCCAGAGGCCGGCGAAGCCAAGCAGTTGCTCATCGGTGCGACGAATGTAGTACGGCTGTTTGCCGTCGCCGGTCTTTTTCCACTCATAAAACCCGGAGGCCGGCACCAGGCACCGACGCTTCTGGAAGGCCGCACGGTAGGCCGACTTGTCGGGAACGGTCTCAGCGCGCGCGCTAATCATGCGGTTGCCGATCGAGGGATCGTCGGCCCAAAACGGAACCAACCCCCAGCGCAAAAACACCGCCTCTCGCGGCGTCGCCAGGTCGGGCACGCGTACAACCGGCGACTTGTCAGTCGGCGCGATGTTGTAGCGAGCTGAAACCTCGAATTCCGCCTCCAGCTCGAATTGCCGGGCGAGTTCCCCTCCCGTCGTATTCAGGGTAAATCTACCGCACACGGCCAACCTCGGAGCTCGGATCGGAGTTGGGGCACTCGCCCGCACTCCCGGACTCAACTCGGACTCATGATCTCGCTTATCGGTGGCGCCACCCCGTTGAGTTCATCGTGGCAACCCTCCAGGCGGTACGCCGCACTGATCATCTCACGGACCGCCAGATACCGGGATTTCGCCCGCTCCCGCGCCTGCTCGAGATTCGAGTACGCACGCAGGGCGCGATCCCCGAGCTTCTCAAGCCGCTCCCTCGCCTCTCGGGCCCGATCGAGCGCCGAGTGCGACAGCTCGATGACATCGCTCGGGAGGGTTTGACTGGCGAACTCGACTGCCCGCTCGAGCACCGAGACGGCGTGGGGAAACGACGCACCGATCGATTGTGCCGGCTCCAGGTTGCGCAACACCTTCTCCACCTTGCGGTCCCGTTCGGTCACCGCCTCGCCTCGCGCGCGACGCTCGGCATACTGGTGTTTCATCGAATAGTACACGCGAACCAGCGCATCGGCCGTCCGACCGTGCGGCTCGCGAAGAATGTTGCGCACCTCGTCGGTCAGATCTTCGCGGCGGATGGCACGCTGGAAATCCTCGATCGACTCCTCCAGCACCCGCTTTCCCGTCTCGACCAACGAACGGGATTCCCGGCCCTCGATCCCGAGCTTTTCGAGCCGCCTCAGGGTCCGTTTCTTGCCGGCCACCAGCCGCCTGTCATTGACCGAAGTCGCCATCGTTCTCGCTCCATCCTCCAGAGCCGTGCCGCTTCAGACGGCGTGCGCGCCGGCTTCACCTGCCCGCACACCGGCCGTGCGCTTTGCGAAGTGCTTCAAGAATGAACACATCTGCCACAAAGACAAGGCCTCCCTTCCCCGCGCGTTATCCCCCCCACATCATCCTCGTGCGGCTGACGTAATCGAGGATCATCAGCCCAAACAGGATCGTCAGGTGGCCAAAGGCCGCCGCCGAGACCAGTTTCGTCAGGCGGCTCGAATAATACACATGCATGAAAAACAAAACGATCAGATAGGTCTTCGCCCCGGCGATTCCCAGGCCGATCCAGAGACCGCCCCCCCCGAGATCCACATACGCCAACACGACGCTGATGCCGAACAACGCCAGCAAGATCCCGTAGACCCCCAGATACAGCCCGGTGGTCGCCTCCGACTCCAGGTGCGTGCTTCGATCCGAACGTTTGTCCTCGGCGTCGCTCATACCGGATCCACCAGATAGAGGAGGGGGAACAAAAAGACCCAGATGATATCGATCAGATGCCAGTACAACCCCCCGATTTCGATCGGATTGAAATACTCCTCGGAGTAGGCCCCGCGCCAGCACAACACCCCGAGCGTCGAGACGAGCCCGATCCCGATAATCAGGTGCAGCGCATGCAGGCCGGTCATCACGAAATACAGCGACATGAACAACTCCGCCCGCACCGATTCTCCGGCCTCGAAGGTGAATTCGAACCCGACCAGCGGAACCAGCCCGTGGGAGTACTCCTCGTAGTATTCGAACGCTTTGATGGCGAGGAAGACGAGACCGAATCCGGCGGTACTCGCCAAATATGCCACACTGCGGCGCCGGCGGCCGTGCTCGATGGCGTGTACGGCGAGGGCCATGGTCAGACTGCTGGTCAACAATACCACCGTGTTCACCCCGCCCAACCAGACGTTCAGATGATGGCTCATCTCGGCGAACGTCGCCGGGTACATGTACCGATAGACCATGTAGGCGGCGAACAGGCCGCCAAACAACAGGATCTCGGTCCCCAGAAAAATCCACATCCCCAGCGTCGCCGCCTCGCGCTGCTCGCTGAGCGAGGTGTACGGCTCGACGAGATTCGGATGGTGCGAGTCAGTCACGGCGTTTGGCCTCCGCGAGAGTGTCCGGCTCCGGCGTGTAGTTGTACGGATCCTCGGTGACGACGGGAGTCTCGGCGAAATTGTGGACCGGCGGTGGAGAGGGCGTCTGCCATTCCAGCCCCGTCGCCCGCCACGGATTCGGCCCCGACTTCTCGCCCCAGCGAAGCGACCAGATCATGTAAAACAGCGGCAGGGCATAGCCGACCAGCAGAATCGAGGCCCCGAGCGTCGAGGCGACGTTCAGCACCTGAAACTCCTCCGGATACGCGTGATAGCGGCGCGGCATCCCCTGATAGCCGAGGATGAACTGCGGGAAAAACGTCAGATTGAACCCGATAAACAGTGTCAGCGCCGCGAGCTTCCCCAGAATCTCGGGGTACATCCGGCCTGTGATCTTCGGCCACCAGAAGTGCATCGCCCCCATGTAGCCGGTCACCATCCCGCCGACCATGATGTAATGGAAATGGGCGACGATGAAATACGTATCGTGGACGTGCACGTCGACTGCCGCCGCCGCCACGATCAGGCCCGTCAGCCCCCCGAGCGTAAACAACCCGATGAACCCGAGCGCGTACAACATCGGCGTGTCGAGATGGATCGATCCCCCGTACATCGTCGCCGTCCAGTTGAAGACCTTGACCGCCGAGGGAACTGCGACCAGATAGCTCAACAGCGAAAAGATCAATCCCGCATACGTCGACTGCCCGCTGACGAACATGTGGTGGCCCCAGACCAAAAACCCGAGCAGTGCGATCGCCAGACTCGCAAAGGCGACGAAGGCGTAGCCGAAAATACGCTTTCGCGAAAAACAGGGAACGACCTCGCTGACGACTCCCATCCCGGGCAAGATCATGATGTAGACGGCGGGATGCGAATAAAACCAGAACAGGTGCTGAAACAAGACCGGATCGCCCCCGAGCGCCGGATCGAAAATCCCGACGCCGAACAGCCGCTCGACCGCCACCAACAACAGCGTGATCGCCAGCACCGGCGTCGCCAGCACCATGATCAGACTGGTCGCGTAGTTCGACCATCCGAACAGCGGCATCCGAAACCAGGTCATCCCCGGCGCCCTCAACCGATGGACGGTGACGATGAAGTTGAGCCCGGTCAGAATCGACGAGAATCCGACGATGAACACCCCCACCAGCACCCAGACGACCGCCGAATTCGAGTACATCGAGCTGAACGGCGTATAAAAGGTCCATCCCGTATCCACCCCGCCGACCAGAGCGGCAATCAGGGTGAACGTCCCGCCGAACATGAAGATGTACCAGCTCGCCAGATTCAGCCTCGGAAACGCCACGTCCTCCGCCCCGAGCATCATCGGCAACAGGAAGTTGCCGAAGACGGTCGGAATCGACGGGACCAGAAAAAACCAGACCATCACCACCCCGTGCAGGGTGAATGCCCGGTTGTAGACATCCGCCGACAACAGATCCCCCGGCGGCGTCAACAACTCCAGACGCACCATCGCCGCCGCGATGCTGCCGACCAGGAAAAAGAACGTAATCGAGATCATGTACAAGATCCCGATCCGTTTGTGATCCAGGGTCGTCAACCACGACCACACGGTCGTCTCAGTATTCAGATAGTTCGGCTCGTCATCGTGTTGGGACGGCGAATCACTCATCGTCTGGTTGCTCGGCTTCGGGGGAGGACGGCTCGGAGGACTCCTGGTCTGAGAGCGATTTGATATACTCGATCAACTCGATGACCTCGCCTTCGCTCAGCTGGCCCTGAAACGAAGGCATCAACGGTTCGTAGCCGGCGACGATCTGCTCCTGGGGCTGGAGGATCGAGGTCCGCAGGTAGTTTTCGTCCGCGACGACCGTCTCACCGCTCTCCAGGCGGACCTCCGAGTCGTACAGCCCGGCAAGATCGGGCGCCTCGATCGTGGCTTCCTCGGCATGGCAGTTCGCGCAGCCCTGCTCGTCGAACAATTGCTCGCCGGCACTCGCCAGATCCGGGGGCTGTTCGGCCCTGTCTCCGGCGATCCACTCCTCAAATCCGGCCGGCTCCATCACCGTCACCGTCCCTCGCATCTCGGAGTGGTCGGTCCCGCAATATTCCGCGCAAAACAGGTGATAGGTCCCCGGTTCGGTCGCCTCGAACGACAGCGTCGTAAACCGCCCCGGAAGTACGTCCTGTTTAACCCGCATCGCGGGCAAATACAGACTGTGGATGACGTCCTGCGAGGTCATCCTCAGACGCACCGTCTCCCCGGCCGGCACATGAAGGGAGTTGATCTCGCGCTGGCCATTCGAATATTGAAATTTCCACATCCACTGCTTGCCGACGACATAGATGTCCATCCCGGACTGGGGGATCGCCTGCAGAGACAGATAGATGGTCATCGACCAGACAAAGATCCCGATCGCCAGCAGGGTCGGAATCACAATCCAGGTCAGCTCCAGCGACAGGCTCCCCCGGACGTTGACCCGCTCGGCGCGCGAACCTCGGCGATAACGCACCAGAAACAACAAGATCGCGCCGGCGATGCCGACCATGAAAAAGGCCGTCAACCACAAAAGCCCCACGTAAAGCGTGTCGACTGATCCGGCGGCCTCGGAGGCCTGGATCGGAAAGAACCACAGATCCGGCATCAGGAGTCCTCCTCCGACGGGTGAGACGGATCATCGACCTCGGCTCGCGGCCCCGACCCGGGAGGTTCGGGCTTCATCGCCTTGTTCAACCGCCCGCTGTCGCGGCACGCGCTCCAGATCGAAAAGGCGAGGAGACCCGCCGTCAGAAGCGCCAGCACTCGCAGAAGCCGCATGATCGCGAAACTATACGAGCCGGTCTTCGGGTCGTACTGGTAGCAACGCAGCAGCACCTGATCGATGGCATTACCGACTTCCCCCTCGGCGGCGTCGACCAGGCCAAGCCGCACATCCCGGGCTCGATAGTCGACCCCGAAATAATACTTTGAGACCCGCCCGTCCGGCGCGGCGACGACGAACCCGCTCGGATGCAGATATTGCTGTTTTTCGCGGTCGTATCGGTACTGAAAGCCGATCGCGTCGGCGAGTCGGTCGATCGCTTCCCTGTCGCCGGTGAGATTGTGCATCCCTGAGGCAGCGACTTTGCGCGAAGGCGTCTGCGCTTTTTTGTCCCGAAAGCGGTCGAGCATCTTCTCGGACTTCGCCCGGGCCAGTTTCTCGCCCTCGGACGGATCGACACTCACCGAAACGACGGAATAGTCGCGTCCCAGCTCCAGGTCGATCTCGGCGAGTGTGTCGATCAGTCCCTTGCGGACCAGGTTGCAGAGCATTGGACACTCGAAATAGCCCATCACGACGATCACCGGCCGTTCCTTTTGGAAGTACCGGCTCAGGGAGACGGAATTTCCTCGCTCGTCCTCGAACTTGAGATCGCGCGGCACCCGGTTGCCGAGTTTCTGCTCGAAGTCGACCTTGTCGAGTTTCTGGGCCTCGGGGTTGTCGCCGGTCTCGACGCCGTCGCCGCCAGAGCCTGCCCCGGCCGCCGACTGCGCCTCGGCCCACTCCGGCGCCCCCGCCAGCACACCGGTAGCCATCATCGCCGCCGCCAGCCAGGCGATCACCGCCCGGCGCCCACCCCCTCCTCCGGGCGCCCTGGCCGATCGCTTCGCTCTCCGTCGGTGCTGTCTGTCTCCCTGCTCACCCGCTCGTCGCATGCCCTCGCTCCGAGTCGTAACAGTCACTGAGTCTCACCGCCTCGTCCGGCATCTCGCACGCCACCGGCATCCCGCCGCCGATCTCCTCCCCCCTCGCCTCCAGACTCCCGTTCGCTCCGTTGGGCAACCAACTGCATGGCCCGCTCGATCGGAATCCGCGCAATGCCTTCCTCCCGATCGACCCAGGCGTAGTTGCCGAGTCGCTTCCGGGCCGCCGTTTCGCTCTCGCGCCGAAGGGCGTACGGATCCGACTCGAGTTGCGGCTCCGGAGGCCGCGGCGCTTCGACCTGCTCGGCGTCCGGCACGAACACCTCTGCGAACCCGATCCCGCTGGCCGCCGCATACCCGCCAGCGAGCACCACCACACAGACGAGCACCCCGGCGGCGATGCCGAGCATCCACCGTACGATCTGAGCCGGGTCGACATCGGTCTCCTCGTGGTGCTCGCGTCGCGGGGCCTCCGATTCGTCCGGGGCCGATTCGTCAGTCGGGGACATGGGCGATCTCCTCGGTTTCCATGGGAGTCGAGTGGCCGAGATGGTCGGCCTGATACAGAGGACGGCGGCCGATCAACCAGAGCCACGCCGCCACGACGACTCCGCCGAGCCCGATCGCCGTCGTGTAGGCACTCCAGGCCAATCCGCCAGGAATCTCGGCAAACGACGGAGCTAAAAGCCAGACGGTGTCGACGAAACGCAACACCACGATCCCCGCCGCCAGCCACCCGAGCGCCACGATGCTGCGTTTGAACGGCCGGAACAGCAGGGCAACCAGCGGGACGAGGAACTGGAAAAAGATCAACAGGGGCGGGATCGTCGACCAGCCCCCGCCGGCCCGCGCCAGATACCACGGAATCTCGTGGAGTTTGTCCCCCGACCAGATGATCAGATACTGCGCAAACGAGGTGTACGCCCACAGAGCGACGAACACGAGCAAGACGTTGCCGAGATCCTTGAGGCGACCCGGCGTCAATCCCTCGGCCAATCGGTCGGCACGACGTGCCAGAAGGCCGACGACCACCAGCAGCGCCGACAGGGCCAGAAGGACGTGTCCGACCAGAATCATCACCCCCCAGATCGTCGAGATCCAGTCCGGGTCGAGCGACATCGCCCAGTCGATGTACGCAAAGCTGGTGGTCATGAAATAGACCACGAAGCCGCCGGCGCTCAGTTTGCGGACGCGCCGGGCGTGCGCATCCATCTGGCCGGCGTGGTAGCCGGGAGAATCCCAGTACAACCACAGCGCGAGGCCGAGCCAGAAGGCGAAATACACGAACGAACGGATCTCGAACCACGGGATCGTCAGATACGCGGTCATCGCCGCCTGTTCTCCCTGCGCCCAGGGATAAATCGAGCCGACCCCGACTGCGATCGGCAGGAAGGCCAGCGCCAGGACCGGAAGGGTCAATACCGCCGCCTTGAGCGGCCCGCGCACAATCTCGCCCCAGTCCCCCCCGACCAGGTGGTGCAGCAACTCGAGCCCGAGGGCCCCGATCGGCAGCCCCAGCACGAAAAAGTAGCCGACGAGATACCCGCGAAGCGCCGGACCCGGCTCGAGGGCGATGCCGACCCCCGTCGCCGCGAGCGCGACCAGCCCGACGCCGAGCGCGACGAACATCCCCCCTCGAAGCTCGTCTCCGTCGAGCCGGGGGCCGGCGGCGGAGGTCTCGGTCGATTCGGCGTCGGTGCTCATGGCTGCCCCCGTTCAAGTCGGCGTCGATCCCGCGCTTCGAGACGGTCGATGGGTGCGTGCTGACTCAACTGAAGCGCCTCGATATACGCGGCGATCGCCCACCGGTCCCGCGGCGGAACCCGCGAAGCGTAGCTGAACATCCGCCCGAATCCCCCGGTCATCACGTCGTAGTAGTAGCTCGGCGACTCCTCTCGCAGCCTGGCCGTATGATACGAGGGCGGCTGGACCATGCCACGCCGGACGACGATGCCGGCACCACGGCCGACCGCCCCGTGGCACGGCTCGCAGAAAGTCTCGTATTCCTCGCGCCCCCGCTCGACGAACTCCAGGTCGACCTCGAGCGGATAGCGACCAGCAGCCCCCGCCTCCCAACTCTCCCCAGACGGCTGGAGGCGACCACTCGCGTGATCGGCCGCCTCCCCTGCCCCGAGCTGCTCGGGCCCGTGGCCTCGGGCGACCGTGCCCTCCGGGAGAGGACGCGCCGACTGGTGGTGCTCGAAGGTGGCATTCGGCTCGTAGGGCTGCACGCTCGGCTGCTCGCGCATCGCCAGACGATCGCAGGCGGCGACGAATCCGAGGAACGCCGCCAACGCCGCGACACTCGCACAACCCGACAGGCCCTCTCGGTGCATCCTGCTCACGGCTCCCTCCCGTCGGGATCGGATCGCGGTACGGCGGCGATCTCGAGGGGGTCGAGCCGCTCGAGAAACTCCGCCGTCTCCTCCCGGTCGAACTGCGCGTCGTCGGCCTCGATGCAGATCATGAACCGGTCGACCGACGCCCGTTCGAACCCCGGCATCTCGAAGACGGGATGCTCGAGGCGCGGCAGCCCTCCCATCGCCAGGGCCCCCACGAAGGCGACCACACCTCCCCCGAGAATCGCCATCTCGAAGGTGATCGGGATGAACGCGGGCCAGCTGTGCAGCGCTCGCCCGCCGACATTCAACGGGTAGTCGACGACATTCGCATACCACTGTGTCCCGTAGGCGAGACTCCCACCGGCGATCGCCCCGAGCAGCACCCATGCCGGCAGGCGGCTTCTGGAGCGTCGAAGAACCGTCGTCACCTCGGCGACCGGCACCGGCGAGTACGCCTCGACCCGCTCAAAGCCCGCCTCGCGCACCCGTCGGGCAGCTTCGACGAGTGCCTCCTCGCTGCCGAATTTCGCCATCCATCCATACAGCGCCTCCCCGGGGCGATCGACCCGCCGTGTCTCCTCCGACCGTCGCTCCCCGTCGTCGGCCTCGGCGTCGGGCCCGGCCATCTCCCGGATCTCCGAGATCGAAATGACCGGCAAAAACCGAATGAACAGGAGATTGAGCAGCGCAAACAGACCGATCGTCCCGGCGAACGTCGCCAAGTCCCACAGGGTCGCCTCGAAGAGAGCCCACGACGAGGGAAGAAAATCCCGGTGGAGGCTCGAGATGACGATCATGTGCCGCTCCAGCCACATCCCGACGCTGATGACCACCCCGAGCACGAAAAGCGCATAGACGCTCCGGCGCACCCGCCGAAACCACAGCGCCTGGATGGCAATGCTGTTGCAAACGATCGTCCCCCAGAACACCCACCAGTACGGCCCCGCCATCCGGTTCTTCCACATGTAACGCTCGAAATGATCGCCCCCGTACCACGCCATGAAGATCTCCATGACGTACCCGTAGGTGACGATCAGGCCGGTCACCAGCATCAGTTTGGCCATGATCTCGAGGTGACGAGTCGTGATCATCTCCTCGAGATCCAGGTAGTGGCGCAGGGGAAGCGCAATGATCAGCACCATCGCGAACCCCTGGAAGATGGCGCCGGCGACAAAGTACGGCGGAAAAATCGTCGAATGCCAGCCGGGCACCTGACTGACCGAAAAATCGAGGCTGACGATGCTGTGCACCGAGATCACAAGCGGGGTCGCCAGCCCCGCCAGCAACAGATAGGCCGTCTGGTGGTGTTTCCACTGCTCGGCGCTCCCCCGCCAGCCGAACGCCATCGCCCCGTAGATCAGTTTTTTCGCCCGCGATTCCGCCCGGTCGCGCAGAGTCGCCAGATCCGGCACCAGTCCGATGTACCAGAACAAAAGCGAGATCGTCCCGTAGGTCCCGATCGCAAAGACGTCCCAGACGAGCGGGCTGCGGACCTGCGGCCAGACCCCCATCGTGTTCGGGTACGGCAACAGCCAGTAAAAGACCATCGGCCGCCCGAGATGCAAAAGCGGGTACAGCCCCGCACAGGCGACGGCAAACAGGGTCATCGCCTCGGCGAAGCGATTGATCGAGGTGCGCCACTCCTGGCGCATCAACACCAGAAACGCCGAGATGAACGTCCCGGCGTGGCCGATCCCGATCCACCAGACAAAATTGATGATCGGCCATCCCCAGGCGTTCGGAATGTTGTTCCCCCAGATCCCGATGCCCCGTTCGAACAGATAGATCACCGCCACACATCCGATCACGACCAGTCCGCTGGCCAGGGCCACCCCGACGAGCCATCCCCGCCGAAACCCCGGCCGCAGGACCAGCCCGCCGATCTTGTCGGTGACCGACGTGTAGCTGTGATCGCCGGTGAGAAGGCTCTCCCGCCGCTCCCCCTCCCGGCTTTCGCCGTCGCTCGATGCCATCTACTCGCCTCCCTCCTCGCTGTCGCCTTCGGGGGCCCCGTGCAGCAAACTACCCCCACCGCCACCCTCGAGCGTCGGGTGCGTCTGCTCGATCGCCTCCAGGTACGTCGTCCTCGGCCGAGTGTTGAGCTCGGCGAGCAGGCTGTATTCGTGGGGCTGACCCTTCAGCTCGGCGACCCGGCTGTCCGGGTTGTTCTCGTCGCCAAAGACGATCGCATCGGTCGGACAGGCCGCTTCACAGGCGGTCACCACCTCGCCGGCCTGCAGCTCGCGGTCGTCGGCATTGGCCTTGCGGCGCGCATCGTTGATGCGCTGGACGCAATAGGTGCATTTCTCCATCACACCCCGGCCGCGGACGGTCACGTCGGGATTGTACTGCAGCTCGGCGACCGCCTCGTCGGCCCGCTCGTGGTAGTCGAGGAAATTGAAGCGCCGCACCTTGTACGGGCAGTTGTTCGAGCAGTACCGGGTGCCGATACACCGGTTGTAGGTCATCTCGTTGATTCCCTCGTCGCTGTGGGTCGTGGCGGCGACCGGACAGACCACCTCGCAGGGGGCCTTTTCGCAGTGCATGCAGGGGACCGGCTGGAAATACCGATCCGGGGCATCGAGATCGCCGGCGTAGTAGGCGTCGACGCGGATCCAGTGCATCTCACGACCGCGCGCGACCTGCTGTTTGCCGACGATCGGAATGTTGTTTTCGGCCTGGCAGGCGGTCACGCACGCCTTGCAGCCGATGCACAGCGTCTGATCGATGACCATCGCCCAGGCACGCTCCTCCTCGTAGCTCCACTCCGGATGCAGAGACTCCGGAGCATGTCCGCCGTGCCCCTCGCCGGCCCCTTCACGAAACTCCTCAAAGCTCGAGACCTTGACGATCTCGCGGCCCTCCATCGCATGGTGGTGCTGGACACTCGCCAGCGTTGCCTCCCGGTCCGTCGGCTCCACCTCGAGTCCGCGTCCGGACCAGCGATGCTGGGAGTCGCGCAGCCGATAGGCGTCGAAGCCGACTCCCTCCGCAACCCGGCCCCCGCTGTCCCGTCCGTAGCCGAGCCGACAGGTGACCGTCCCCTCCGGATGGCCCGGCATCACGTATACCGGCGCCTCGACCGATTGACCTCGATGGGTCAAACGAACGACCTGCTCGTGTGCGATTCCGAGACGCTCAGCGGTCGACGGCGCTACTAAAGCGGCATTGTCCCAGGTCAAACTGGTCAGCGGCTTGGGAAGCTCCTGGAGCCATCCGTTGTTGGCGAAACGACCGTCCCACACCGACGGGTCGGGCCGGAAGACAACCTCGAGCGCGGCGTCGTCCTCCGGCTCGGGGGCCGGCGCCGGCTGAAATCCCTCCGCAAGCTGCGCCGAAACCGGGCTCGCCGCCGTCCCCGGGACGACCCCCTCCTCGAGGGCGCGCTGCCAGCCCGTCTCGAAACTCTCGCCTGGACGCATCGACTCCCAGCGTTGTTGCCAGTACTCGCGGACGAACGCCCGACTGCTCTTCTGGCCCTCACCGAGAAACTGCCCGAACAATTCGAGGCAGGTGTGCGTGTTGTATAGAGGCTCGATTGCCGGCTGCAGGATGCTGACCGTCCCCTCGACCGACCGCACGTCCCCCCACGCCTCCAGCGGATGCGAGCGGGGCACATGCCAACGACAACGCTCGGCGGTTTCGTCGTGATGCAGGCCGAGATGGAACGTGAGGTCGACCTGCTCGATCTTCTCGCCGATCGCCAGGTCCGGCGGACCGGCATACACCGGGTTCGCCCCCGCGACGACGAGCGTCTCGACGCCGCCCCGCTCGATCTCGTCGACCAACTCCGAGAGCCCGCCGGACGTCCGGCCCGCCTCCGGCGACTCGACCACCTCGAGCGTCTCCCCGAGGTTGTCGAGCCGGTCGTTGATGGCGTGCGCCAGGGCGTGCACACGAGGAGGCTGCGGTTCCCCGACCGTAACGATCGAGGTGCCGGCATGCTCGACCAGATCGGCGGCCAACGCCGCCAGCCACTCCTCCTCGACTGCCGGCGTCGTCGCCGGGGCCACCCCTTCGAGGCCGACCTCCCCGGCCACTGCCCGGAGTGCCCGCTCAACTTCTCGTGGTCGCACGGCCCGACAATGATCGGCGTTCGCTCCGGTCAACGACGGCGCACTCTCGACGGCGTACAACCGACTCATCTGCTCCTCCGCCGTCCCCTCCCGCACCCGGCGAGTCCGGCCGAAACCCCGTGCTGCCCGAAGCTGGCCCGGCCCGACCCCCAGAAAATCATCGTCGAAGCTGGCGACGACCGCCGCCCGGCCGAATCGGGGAACGATGCGAAAAACCCGGCCGAACGCCCGTCGGACCCCTTCGCGCCGGTTTCGTTCGTCGACCGGCTCGAATTGATGCCAGGTCGCCTCCGGAAATTGCTCGAGCAGCCGTTGAATCTGGTCGACGAGCGTCGGCGAGGTGATCCGCCCGGTCACGATGTGAAATCCGGCCCCTCCGGTGGCCTCCATGCGCTGACGCCGCTCGAGAATCTCGGTCTGCAGACCGCTCCAGCCGCTGACCCCGTCCGCCTCCGATTCGACGACCCTCGAGCGGTCCGGATCGTACAGCTCCAGCACCGAGGCCTGGCCCTGGGGCGTGGTCGCCCCTTCGGCCGCCGGATGGTCCGGATTTCCCTCGATCTTGGTCGGCCGGCCGGTGTGCGTCTCGACCAGGATCCCCTGGCCGTAACCGGCGAACCGACAGGCCGAGGCGAAATACAACGGCTGGCCCGGCACCACCTCCTCGGGCTGGCGAACGTACGGGACGATCGACTCGCGCCTGGCCGGCTCACACCCCGCCACGCCGGCCAGAGCCAGCGACGCCGCCGAGAGTTTTACGAAGTCTCGGCGGCTCAACTCCTCGCCCCACTCCGAGCTCCCCGCCGGAAACTCCCCGGCAACGTGGCGGCGAAACTCCTCGGTCTTCGCCACTTCCTCGAGCCCTCGCCACATCCGCTCGCCGTCGGCCCCCTCGAGCCGCTCGCGCAACGTCTCGATGTCGGTCTCGTCGGTCATCTCCACCCGTCGTTCGGTCAGTAATGACACATCGAACAGTTCGTCAGCCGGTCGGCTTCGATCCCGTACTCCTCGATCAGCTCCCGCCCTCGCTCCCGGCTGCCCCCCTCGTAGCCCATCGTCTCGATCTGGTCGGACGGCCGCAGCCTCGGCGCCGGATCGGTGTGGCAGTCCAGACACCACTCCATCGTCAGCGCCCGCACCTGACGGGTCAGCGGCATCCGATCGACCCGCCCGTGGCAGCTCTCACAGCCGACGCCGTTGGTGACGTGGATGCTGTGGTCGAACTGCACGAAATCGGGCAGGTCGTAGACCCGCCGCCATCGTAGCGGCTCGCCGGTCTCGTAGCTGCGGCGCACCGGCTCGAGCATCTCGGCATCGGTCCAGACCTGCGAATGACAGCTCATGCAGGTATGCGTCGGGGGAAGCCCCGCAAACGGCGACTCCTCGACGCTCGTATGACAGTACTTGCAGTCGATCCCCAACCCCCCGACATGGTGGTCGTGGCTGAACGGAACCGGCTGGCGCGGCGCCTCCTCGGCGTCGCTCTGATAGATCGGCTCGTAAAACTCCGCGACGCCCGCAATCAACGCCACCCCTCCCACGATCAGGGCCGCGGGCAACAGCCGGGCGATCGTGGTAGCCCGCGGCCGAAATAGCTGCGCCATACCCTGGTCTTGCGCCCGAAGAGAGGCTCGAAAGCGACCCGAACGCCGTCCTGCAGATCCGCCAACACCACCGTGCGCATCCGGCGAGTTCCCCGCCGAAACTCCGGACGCGACGCCGGCCTACTTCTTGTTGTCTCACACCTGTCGACAAAGGGTATGCAGCGGCAGCACCCGGTCAAACCCGCGCCCCCGGTCCTCGACGTTCCCCGGGGCAATCGCCTCTCTCGGGGTGGTCGCTCCCTCCGCACCCGCCAATCGCGCCGCAACGATCCGTCGGACGCTGTCGGTAATATATATGACGGGGTGTCGACGGCATCCGAGGGGCTGTCCTGGTGGAGAGGCCGTCAGTTGGGAACCGCATGACCGGCGGTCGGTGTCGCCCCCCGTCCGGAAGGCACCGGTCGGGGCGGAGCCG
>CAZRLK010000111.1:0-16918 GCA_964600555.1 uncultured Bradymonadales bacterium | reverse complement strand
CCCGGCCTTCGCGATGCGTCGGCCGGGCATACGAGTGGGGGTGATATGCGTCGATGGGGGCTCGACCTACGTCGTAACCCCGGCCAAAGGCCGGGGATGTGAGCCGTTTTCTTCCGCGCCTTCGTAGCCCCGGTCGGAGGCGACCGACGGGAGCCGGAGGCCGGGGAACGCGAATCGAGCCCCGGCGTCGCATCGTCGTCGATTTGCACAAAGTAGACTAAATTGATATGAATTCCGGGGTTTGAGGAATAGCCTCGGCGTGGCGGCCGTTTTCCAGTTGCCATTTCTCGACGGAGAGGCCGCCGAGGCATGCGAGACGCGACACCCATTGGAGGAACCGACCCGTGAGTGGATTCGACGACAGACTCGATCAGATCAAATCCGAGATCGAAGAGACCGACGCCGAGGCCGTCCACGAGCTGTGGCTCGAGAAGGCCGAGCGCGAGGGCGTCCACCTGATCGACGTGCGCGAACGAGACGAGTTCGTCGACGGGCACATCGAGGGGGCCGAGTTCGTGCCGCGCGGCCTGCTCGACCTCAAGATCGAGAGTCTCGTGCCCGACAAGGACGACAAGGTCATCCTGTATTGTGCCGGCGGGACGCGCTCGGCGCTGGCGGCGAAGACCCTCGAGGAGCTCGGCTACGAGGACGTCGAGTCGATGGAGGGAGGATTCGGCGCCTGGAAGGAGGAGGGCCATCCGGTGCACATCCAGGAGACGCTCTCGCAGGACGAGCTGACCCGATACAGCCGGCATCTCAAGATCCCGGAGGTCGGCGAAGAGGGGCAGTTGAAGTTGCTCGACTCGAAGGTGCTGATGCTCGGCGCGGGCGGGCTGGGGAGCCCGGCGGCGCTGTATCTGGCGGCGGCGGGGGTCGGCCAGATCGGGCTCATCGACAGCGACGTCGTCGACCGCTCGAACCTCCAGCGCCAGGTGCTGCACACCGACGATCGCGTCGGGGAGTCGAAGACCGGTTCGGCCCGCCAGACGCTCAATGCGCTCAACCCGGACATCGACATCGAGGAGTTCGAGACCCGGCTCGACAGCGACAACGTCCTCGAGATCTTCGAGGGCTACGACCTGGTCGTCGACGGCGGGGACAACTTCCCGACGCGCTATCTGATCAACGATGCGTGCGTGCAGCTCGGCATCCCGAACGTCCACGGCTCGGTGTTTCGGTTCGAGGGGCAGGCGACGGTCTTCGACCCGGAGGTCGAGGGGCCGTGCTACCGGTGTCTGTACCCGGAGCCGCCGCCGCCGGAGATGGCGCCGAGCTGCCAGGAAGCGGGGGTGCTCGGGGTGCTTCCCGGGATCATCGGGATGATGCAGGCCAACGAGGTCATCAAAGTGCTGCTCGACATCGGCGATCCGCTGCGCGGGCGTCTGCTGTCGTTCGACGGGCTGAAGACGGAGTTTCGCGAGCTGCAGCTCGAGCGCGACCCGGACTGTCCGGTCTGCAGTGAAGACGCCGAATTCGACGGCTTCATCGACTACCAGCAGTTTTGCAGTGTCGCGTAGAGACCTCCGCGATATCGCAACCAAAAAAGCGCCACTCGGAGGTCGGGTCCTCGACACCCGTCGCCCGAGTGGTGCTTTTTTCGTGTCTGCTCGATACGCTGTACGCCGTTCCGAAAACCGGCTTTAAAACGTCGCCTCGTCGGGGGAGACGCCGTACGGCCAGCGAATGCTCTGGTATTCGTCGTCCTCGGCGCCGAGTTCGTCGCGCAGCAGTTCGCGGAAATCGCCGATGACCTGGGCGGCGCCGCCCATCGCGTCGGAGCGCTTTTTGATCTTGTTGCGGTAGTCGTCGAGGGCCTCTTCCTGCTCTTCGACGTCCTGGTGGGCCATCTCGAGTTTGCGCTGGAGCGTCTCGGCCAGCTCGTCGGCGAACTCGAACTCGTCGGTCTGCTCGCGGAGGTAGTCGATCATCTCCTCGAGCCCCTCCTCGAGGCGCTCCTCGTCCCAGTACATCAGCCGCTCGTCGGGATAGCCGAAGGCGTCGACGCGGTCGAGCTTTTGCTGGGCCTCGCGCAACTGCCCGGCGAGTTCCTTCCAGGCGATTTTTTGTTCGCGCTGCCGGCGGCGCCATTCGGTGAAATACGCATCGGTTTCGCGACGGCTCGATTCGAGATCTTCGAGGGCGTCTTCGAGCCGCGGGCCGTGGCGCTGGCAGTACTCGCGGTCGTCGTGCTCGCGGCAAAACTCGACGCAATGCTCGAGGGTCGTGCGCAATTCGGCCATGTTGACGTTCGCCATCGACGCCTCCTTTCGGCAGGTCGGTACAGCGGGTAACTCACGAGGGTTCGTTCAGCGAGAGGACGGCGGGGAGGCCGCCGCGGCCTGCTCGCGCGAAGACCATACACGATGGCCGGGCGGTGCGTCAGGGGAACGGTTCATCGGTCGACCTCCCGGCTAACCTCCGGTGGCATGTCACAATCGCCCCGCTCCCGCAAGTCCTCGTCCCGGGCGAACTTCTCGGCGCGAATCGGGATCGTGACGAAAAACGCCGTCCCCTCGCCCGGTTCCGTCTCGAATTCGATATCGCCCCCGAGACTTCGGACGATGTCCCGCGAGATCGACAGCCCCAGGCCGGTCCCTTCGTCGGTCTGCTTGGTCGAAAAGAAGGGGTCGAAGATCTTCGAGGCCACCTCCTCGGACATCCCCGAGCCGGTATCCTCGATGCTCACGCGGACGGCGTCGTCGAGCGCCTCGGTGCGCACCCGGACGCGGTCGTCGTCGACGTCGCCGGCGTTGATCGCCTGAGCGGCGTTGAGCAGGAGATTCAAGAATACCTGGCTGAGGCGGCTCGCATCGGACATCACCCGGGGAGTCTCGCCGTAGTCGCGCTCGATTTCGGCCCGGAACTTCGCCTCGTGGCGCACGAGGTTGACGGTCGCATCCAGGAGATTCTCGATCTCGAGCCATCCCGGATCCTCGCCGCGGTCGCGCGAGAGGTAGCGAAGATCCTGGACGACCTGGTGGATGCGTTGCATGCCGGCGAGGCTGCGCGACAACAGCTCGTCGATGTCGCCGCGGAGAAAATCGATCTCGTGGTCGTCTTTGAGTTCGTCGAGGCGCGCGGCGAACCGGGCGTCGTCGCCGACAAGCTGCTCGACGTCGTCGAGGTAGTCGACGATTGTCTCCGCATACTCGACCATCACACTCAGGTTGCTGATCACGAAGCTCGCCGGATTGTTGATCTCGTGGGCGATTTCGGCGGCCAGAAGGCCGACGGCGGCGAATTTCTCGGCATGGACGAGTTGATCCTGGGTCTCCTGCAGGGATTCGTACGCCTCGGAGACCTCGGCGAACAGGCGGGCGTTTTCGAGGGCGCTGGCGAACTGGAGGGCCATCGCCCGGAGGCCGTCCCGGCCGATGTGCTCGTCGGGGGCCTTGTCCTGAGCATCTGCGAAGACGAGCGCCCCGTACGGCCGGCGATTGGCCTGCAGTGCGACGATCGTCACCCGCCCCGACGGGTGCTTTTGCCAGAAGGGTTCGAGGCCGGGAAAACCGCCGGTCTCGGGTCGACCCTCGAGCACGGCCACGTGGTCTTCGAAGATGACGTTGCGCCAGGACGAATCGAATTGCAGATCGCCGAAGATTCGCTCCAGGCCGGAGGCGGAAAACGCCCCGACGCACTCGAGGCTCGGGGGGGGCTGTTCGTTCTCGTGCACCGGGCTCGGAAGTTCCGGAAGCGGGTCGAGCTCGAGCAGGGCCACGGCACTCTGCTCGCAGATGCCGGCGAAGACCCAGAGGCCGCGGCGGATGATGACCTGGCGGTCGAGCGTGCCGGAGACGCCGTTGGCCAGGGCGTTGACCCCGAGCAACTCGGAGCTTCGGGTCTCGAGCTCCTGCTGGATCTGCGTGCGCCTCCGGTCGACGATCTCGCGTTCGGCGCAGGCCCGGAGCGTGGCGTGGAGGTTCGGCGAGTCGAACTGCTCGACGAACAGGTAATCGGAGGCGCCGTCTCTCAGTGCCGCGCTGCCCGCCTGCCAGTCCCCGTCGTCGACGACACAGACGGTACATTCGGGCCGGTCGCGGCGACGCACGGATTTGAGCATCTCTCCGACCGCCGCCACCGACTCCCCCTCGCGATACAGGATGACCCGCCGGGCGCCCGACGGCTCACCCGGAGGCTCCCCGGGTTCGAGCCGACCGACCGCCTCGGGACCCAGCGCGTCTCGGAGCGCCTCGACGATCCAGGATTCGAAGGTCTCGGCCCCGAACAGGAGACACTCGAGCGCCCCCGTGTCGTCCATCGTCTCACTTGCCATCGAGTTGAATGATACCGCCAAGCACGACGCAACCGAGGGTTGCGAGTACCAGACCGTGGTTGAGATTGAATCCTCGCCACGCAAACGCGGCGGCTTGGGGAGAGCGAAAAAATTCCACGATGAAACGGCCCAACAGATAGCATGCCGCGACGGCGAACGCTCGGCTGCCAGCGGGAGCGTTCGACCGAGCCGCGGCGAATGTGCCGACGAGGATCGAGACTAGTGCAACTGCCGCGAGGTACAAGGGAAGTGGATGCGTCGGCGCCGATCGCGTCGCTTCGGCCCCGACGAGCCCGGCGCGTCGGTGGGCCTCCCAGGCGGGTGTCTCCGGCGGGTATTGCAGCCCCCACTCGAGGGAGGTCGGTGCGCCGAAATCACAACCCGCGGCCAGACAGCCCAGGCGGGCGACGATGAGCGTGGTGAGTGCGGCCGGGACCACGACATCGAGGAGCGTCCCGCCGTGCCCGTCGCTCATCCGACCGGCGGCGAAGGCGGCCGCAGCTCCCCCGAGGCCGATCGCGCCGAACGACCAGAGGCCGGGGACGGCGGGGTCGAGCAGACTGCTCCAGGCGACGGACCCGCGAAACGGCCCCGACTCCGCCCCGAACGCCCACAAAAGCCGGGCGCCGGCGAATCCGGCGATCCCGGACCACCCGAACAGCAGGCTGGCGCGGAGGCGTCGCCGCGGATCCGGAGCACTCGCGACCACGACGGCGAACCCGAGCAACACGCCGACGCCGATAAAGACCGACTGGGATGCCAATCGAGGAACGATCAGAACGCGAGCCGCAGATTGTACAGATAGCCGTTGTTCGAGAGCGCGTACGTCGAGCGATCCGAAAACGAGACCGCCGTGTTGATGCCGGAGGAGGGATTCCAGCGCCGCAGGGGATAGCCGGTGGCCCGGTCGAGGACGTACAGCGGGCCGCTGCCGGTCGAGACGAACAGGTAGGTGCCGGTCGCCCGGATGTCGACCGGCAGGTTCTCGCTCATTGCAAATCCCCATTTCGGCTCGCCCTGCTCGGCGTCGAGCGCGAGTACCCGCCCCGTCGCGATCGTCAGATAGATGGTCCCCTCGGCGTAGCTCGCCGAGGAGACGTTCTCGAAGGCACGCGACCAGAGCGTCTCACCGGATTCGCGGTCGAGGGCGCTGATGCCGGCTCCGTACGAGGCGACGTACAGGCGGTCGCCGCGAATGAAGACCGGGCCGTCGACATCGGTGAACTCGGTTCTCGCACCGCTGACGTTCGTCTCCCAGAGCACCTCGCCGCTGGTCTTGCCGATGGCGACGACGGTGCCGTCGGCGAATCCGCAGTACACGACGTCTCCCTCGACGACGGGAGTTCCCGAGCCCTTGACCGTGAATTCTTCGGGGACGTCGCGGGCGTACGTCCAGACCTCTTCGCCGCCGGCCTGATCGAGGGCGACCAGCCGCCCGGCGTTGGTGGTGTAGATGACGAGGTCGTCGGTGACCGCCGGGTCCGCCTCGATGCCGCGGTCGTTGTCGACGCTCCAGACGATCTCGCCGGACTGGCGATCGATCGAGTACAACGCGCCGTACAGGGTCCCGACGTAGACATGCGAGCTGGTGACGGCGGGTGAGGCGTGGATCGGCCCGTCGAGTTTGCGTCGCCACCGCTCTTTGGCGTCGCTGGCTCGCAGTCGGTACAGCCAGCCGGAGTCGGTGCCGACGACCAGTTCACGCCGGTCCGAGGTGCGAAGCACGGTGGGGGCGGCGTACTGGCGAGCCCGCGAGTCGCCGACGGTGTCGACGTCGACGGCCTGGCGCCACTCGAGTCGCAGCTGCGGCGAGGGGGCGACCGGTTCGGTGTCGAACGCCGAACTCGGGGCCACGCTCGAGGAGGAGGTGGCACAGGCCGCGAGCATCATGCAGGTGAGAGAACCGAGCGCGAGCAGGGAGCGGCGGGCAGTGGCCATTGTGGATACATCCAGTCGGCAGATCGACGAACGACAGAAAGTGAAAGGAGCCGTCTACATCAGGGCGAGGCGCCGCTCGATGTCGGTTTTGTAGGCGGTTTCCGGGTTGTTCTGCAGAATCTCGTCGTAGAGCTTCTTGGCCTCGTCGGTTTGGTCCGACGCTTCGAGATACATCCCCTTGTGGTATTTGGCGAAGGCTTCGAGTTCCTCGTCGGCCTCGATCATCTCGTCGAGCGCCGAGATCGCCTTGTCGTAGTTTCCGGCCTCGGCGTGCGCGACCGACAGTCCGTAATGCACCGTCGCGGCGGCGTCCCCACCGTTTTCGGCGTCGAGGTAGGCCTGATACAACTCGATCGCCTCGTCCGTCTCGCCGAGTCGAAGGGCCGCGGCGGCGCGGGTGACGCGGGCCGGCTGGGCGGCCTCGGAGCTTTCGTATCCGTCGAGCGTCTCGCCGGCCTTGTCGTAGACCGCCTGCCAGCGTTCCTGCTCGGATTCGAACGTCTCGCTCGGCGCCTGAATGCGGTCGCTCGAGGTCATCGTCTGCAGGGTCTTGGAGCCGGCGACCGGCGTCTCGACCGCAGCGAGTGCACTGCTGACGCCCGCCGAGGCGGCGACCGCCTGGCCGCGCATGTACTGCACGCCCCCGTAGATTGCGGCGCTCCCCACGGCCAACAAGGCGACCAGACCGATCACGACGTTGGGATTGTTCGAGAACCAGGCGAGCGTGCGACTCGACGTGGCCAGGAACGGATCCTGCCCGGTCGGCTGCATCTGCGAAGAGTCCGGCTCCTCCTCCGAGCCGTCGTCGTCGGACTCTCCTCGTCTGCGAACCTGCGTTGCCATGAGTCGACTCCTTGCGCTAAGTCGGTGCCTGAAGTTGAGATCGGCTCAACGGTTGGCGGAATATATGCGCGCGAAACCTCGACTGTCAACGCGGCGTTTTCCATGATCGCGATCCCATCGGTCAGACCTCGGAGATTCGACGATTTCGGCGGGGAATCGCCCCGTGCGCCCGGCGAGCGTCCCTCGGGGAGCGGGGCCCGGGTCGTGGTGGCGGCGCTGGCGGTGGTGATCGGCGCGCTCGTGACGCCCTTCCCCGCCGCCGCCTCGGACGGTGAAGCGAGCCTTCGTCTCGCCGGGGAGTTCGTCAACGCCAGCCGGGCATCGCGGGCGGGACCGCATCTCGGGGCGGGGCTCGAGGGACGGGCGGTCTTCGGCCTCTCGGATTTCTGGTCGTTGAGCCTCGGGGCGGAGACTGCCTGGCATCCGCCGGCGACGCCGGGCGACGACGAGCTGGGGTCGATGGTCGTCCAGGACCTGTTCGGGGGCGTGCGCTACAACCTCGACGTCTTTACCTATGTGCCGTACATCGGCCTCTCGGCGGTCGCCTACCCGCTCGCTCCCCCGACCGAGCCCGGGGCGCCGCAGCGAGCGAACGTCGGCGCGAAGCTGACCGTCGGGATCGACTGGCGGATGAGCCGATCCTGGTCTCTGGGCGGGCTGGTCGAGCTGCACAGCGTCGGGCTCGAGTTCGGTGACTTTCCGTCGTATGCGTCGGTCGGATTCAGCATCGGATACCACTTTCGGCTCTGAATCCCCTCCCGCCCGACCCGCGATCCGAGCGCCTCAGCTTTATGCATCTACAAGGGGATGGTACATGGCATCGAGTTGCACAGACGTCTGAGCCGTACCGCCGTCCCCCGCTGCGAGAAGTACGATGCGTCTCCTGAAACTGACTCAAAAGTACGCCGCCGCCATCGTCGTCGTGCTTGCTGCCGGCGTCCTCTCCGCCGTCGCCGGGGCCGGCGGCGGGGCGTCGATCGACCGGTTTTTCGGCTACATCGTCAGCGGGATGAAGGCGGTCCTGTATCTGAACATCCCGTTTTTGCAGATGCCGCTGGTGGTCTTCGTCCTGTTCGCCGGCGCCCTGTATTTCACCGTCCGGTTTCGATTCATCAACTTCCGGGCCTTCAAGCACGGGATCGACGTCCTGCTGGGCCGCTACGACGACCCGAACGATCCGGGGGACGTCTCGCACTTTCAGGCGCTCAGCTCCGCGCTGTCGGCGACGGTCGGCCTCGGCAACATCGCCGGGGTCGCCATCGCCGTCAGCCTCGGCGGGCCCGGGGCGGTCTTCTGGATGATGGTCGTCGCCCTGTTCGGCATGAGCAGCAAGTTCGCCGAGTGTACGCTCGGGCAGATGTACCGTCAGACCGACACCGCCGGCGAGATGCGCGGGGGGCCGATGGTGTATCTGCAGGAGGGGCTTCGCGACAAGACGATCGGCGGGGTGAGCCTCGAGCGGGCCGGGGTCTTTTTGTCGATCCTGTTTGCGATCCTGTGCATCGGGACGTCGGTCGGGGCGGGGAACATGTTCCAGGCCAACCAGAGTTTTGCGGCGATCTCGGAGCGGGTCTCGTGGCTGGGCGGCTACCCGGCCGAGGGAGAGGTGACCCTCGAGAGCCAGCAGCCGGTCGAACTCGAGACGCCGCGCCAGCAGATCCGTTTTGTCGCCCCGCCCCGCCAGAGTGGCGAGGGGGCCGGCGAGCTCGGCTTTTTCCCGACGGACGACCTCGAGATCACCGAACAGGACTGGCGGTCGACCGACGGCGCCTACCGCACGGAGGTCGAGGTCGCCGCCGAGAGGAGCGGGACGGCCTACAATCTCCGGGAGGGGACGATCTCCGACGTGCTGGACGCGCAGCTCGGCTCCCAGGGGCGGACGATCGAAAGCTGGCGGGCGTACCCGGATCTCGAGGTCGTCGCATCGAGCGAGACGACCGGCGGGGTCAACCACCGCGGGTGGTTGTTCGGGCTGATTTTGGCCGTGTTGGTCGGGCTGGTGATCATCGGCGGGATCAAGAGCATCGCGCGCGTCGCCGAGAAGATCGTTCCGGCGATGTGCGCGCTGTACATCGCCGCCGGGCTGGTCGTGATCTACATGAACATCGGCGAGCTCGGCGGCGCGGTGACCACGATCCTCGCCGAGGCGTTCGAGCCGAAGGCGGGGGCGGTCGGCGGCTTCATCGGGGTGTTCGTCCAGGGGGTGCGCCGGGCGGCCTTCAGCAGTGAGGCCGGGATCGGCTCGGCGCCGATCGCCCACTCGGCGGCCAAGACCGACGAGCCCGTCCGCGAGGGGATCGTCGCGATGCTCGGGCCGTTCATCGACACGATCGTCGTCTGCTTCATCACCGGGATGGTGATCGTCATCTCCGGGGTCTGGGCCGATCCGTCGACGGCGGGCCTCGAGGGCGTGACGCTGACGGCGGCGGCGTTCGGCACGGAGCTGGCGTGGTTTCCCTGGGTGCTGTCGATCGCGGTCACCCTGTTCGCCTTCAGCACGATGATCTCGTGGAGCTACTACGGGGAGCGGTGCTGGACGTACCTGTTCGGCGACGAGCAGGCGATGGCCTTTCGGTTCATCTTCGTGTTTTTCGTGCTCCTCGGCTCGGTCTCGAGTCTCGGCAACGTCCTGAGTTTCGGCGACTACTTCCTGCTGGCGATGGCCTTCCCGAACATCCTGGGCGTCGTCCTGCTGTCGGACGAGATCGACGAGAAGCTGCGCGAGTACTGGTCGCGGTACACGGACGGCGAGATGGAACGCTACGAGTGACCGCCCGGTGGGGGTGCCGCCGGCGCCCCCGTCGCGTCGAGCCCTCCACCGCACGTCGAAGTTATCACCCATTTTCTACACGTCTGTCACACGATTGTGACACGCCTCTCATAGGGTCTCGCCAGTGAACAGGGGCCGGCGGGCGAGCCGTCCGCCCCATCGAATCGGGACGCGAGGAGGAGACGTGAGAGACTGCCAGAAGTTGTGGTTGGCCGTCGCCGTGTTGGTGGTGGCGGGCGCGTGTGACGAGAGGTCCGGCAACCGCGTCGAGATCGACGGGTCGAGCACGGTCTTTCCGGTCACCGAGGCCGTGGCCGACGAGTTCGGGAGCGACCATCAGTCCCGCGTGACGATCGGGGTGAGTGGCACGGGCGGGGGCTTCAAGAAATTTTGCCGCGGCGAGACGGCCATCAACAACGCCTCGCGGCCGATCCTCCCCGTCGAACTCGAGCGCTGCGAAAAGAACGGCGTCGAATTTATCGAACTCCCGATCGCCTACGACGGCATCACGGTCGTCAAGCACGCCGACAACGACTGGGTCGACGAGATGACGATCGCCGACCTGAAGAAGATCTGGGAGCCGGACGCCCAGAACGACATCGACCGCTGGAATCAGGTCCGCGAGGAGTGGCCCGACAGGAAGCTCGAGTTGTTCGGGGCCGGCGTCGACTCCGGGACCTACGATTACTTCACCAAGGCGATCGTCGGCGAGGAGGGAGCCAGCCGCGGGGACTTCACCTCGAGCGAGGACGACAACGTCCTGGTCAAGGGCGTCTCCGGGGATGAAAACGCGCTCGGGTTTTTCGGGTTCGCCTACTACCGCGAGAACGACGACAAACTCGACGCGGTCCCGATCAAAGCCGAAGGGGCCTCGGAGGCGGTCGCCCCCGGCAAAGAGACGATCGCCAGCGGTGAGTACCAGCCCCTCTCCCGGCCGCTGTTCATCTACGTCAAAGCCGATGCCGCCGGCCGCGACGCCGTCGAGAAGTTCGTCGACTACTACCTGACCGAGGGGGGCCCGGTGATCGAGGATGTCGGCTATGTCGGCCTCCCGGAGGCGACCTACGAGAAGGTCCGCGAGCGGTTCGAGGCGGGGACGACCGGCAGCCTGTTCGGCGGCGAGGGCTCGCAGGTCGGGGTCTCGGTCGACAGGCAGCTCGACGAGGCCTCCTCGGGAGGTAGCCAATGAGCGACGAGGCTTCCGGCACGTCCGGCTCGAAGGCCCCGCTCGAGGGGAAGGCCTCGGGCTGGTGGGAGACGATCATCGAGCGCACCCTGTTCGCCTGCGCCGCCGTGTCGGTGCTGACGACGCTCGGCATCATCGGCGTGCTGGCCTTCGAGACGTTCGGGTTCTTCCAGGAAGTCTCCGTCTGGGAGTACGTCGGGAGCACGGTCTGGACGCCGCTGTTTTCGGACAAACACTTCGGGGTCTGGCCGCTGATCGCCGGCACGCTTCTCACCTCGGCGATCGCCATCGCCTTCGCCCTGCCGTTCGGCCTGATGGCGGCGGTCTACCTGAGCGAATTCGCCTCGGAGAACGCCCGCCGCATCCTCAAGCCCGCTCTCGAGATCCTCGCCGGCGTCCCGACCATCGTGTACGGGTATTTCGCGCTGGTCTTCGTGACCCCGATGCTCCAGGCGGTCGTCCCCGGCCTGTCGGGGTTCAACGCCCTGTCTCCGGGCCTGGTGATGGGCGTGATGATCATCCCGATGATCTCGTCGTTGACCGAAGATGCCATCCACGCCGTCCCCGACCGGCTGCGTGAAGCGAGCCAGGGGCTCGGGGCGGGCAAGCTCGAGACGATCATGTACGTCGTCATCCCCTCGTCGCGCTCGGGCATCGTGGCGGCGGTCATCCTGGCGGTCTCCCGGGCGATCGGCGAGACGATGATCGTGACGGTCGCCGCCGGCCAGCAGCCGGTGATGACCGCCGACCCCCGGGTGCCGATCCAGACGATGACCTCGTATATCGTCCAGGTGGCGATGGGCGACGCCCCGACCGGGACGCTCGCGTACAACACGATCTTCGTCGTCGGGGCGACGCTGTTCGTGTTGACCTTCGCGATGAACGCCCTAAGCCAGCGATTCGCCCAGTCGATGCGAGGTGGCCGATGAACGGGCAGAGACGCAGCAAAGAGAAGTGGGCCGAGACGATCGTCCGCTGGGGCTCCTGGCTGGCGGTCGTCGTCCCCCTGGCCGTCCTCGCCCTGCTGGTCGGCGACGTGATCGTCCGCGGGGCCGGCCGGTTGAGCTGGGAGTTTTTGAGCTCGTACCCCTCTCGCCACCCCGCCGAGGCGGGCATCCTGCCGGCGATGGTCGGCAGCCTCGCGGTCGTCGTCCTGACGGCGCTCATCGCCGTGCCGGTCGGCATCGGTGCCGCCGTGTATCTCGAAGAATACGCCGACGACGGCAAGGTCGCCCACATCATCGAGGTCAACATCGCCAACCTCGCCGGCGTCCCGTCGGTCATCTACGGGCTTCTGGGCCTGGAGGTCTTCGTGCGGCTGGCGGCCCTCGGCCAGAGCGTGCTGGCCGGGGCGTTGACACTGGCGCTTCTGGTCTTGCCGATCGTCATCATGTCGGCCCGCGAGGCGCTCCGCACCGTCCCCGACGAGCTTCGGGAAGCGAGCCTGGGGCTGGGGGCGACCCGCTGGCAGACCATCCGGGGGGTGGTCTTGCCGATGGCGCTGCCGGGAATGCTGACCGGCGCGATCCTGGCGATCTCGCGGGCGATCGGCGAGACCGCCCCGCTTCTGGTCGTCGGTGCGCTGACCTACATGACGTTTCTGCCACGGGGCGTCGATTCGCCGTTTACGGTGCTGCCGATCCAGATCTTCAACTGGACCTCCCGCCCCCAGGAGGGCTTCGTGGTGGCGGCGGCGGCCGGGATCATCGTGTTGTTGACCGTGATGTTGTTGTTGAACGCCATCGCCATCTACTGGCGCGACCGTTTCGAACGCGAGAGGTAGAGGATGCTGCAGCAAGACCAGCTCACCGAGCAGTCGTCGACCGACGCGGAGACCCTCTCCGAGCAGACGCCCGACGGCGGGCCGACCGAACAGCCCGTCGGGGAGACCGGCGAGGCGAAGGGAACGAAACCGCCCGACGGCGCCGAGATGCTGGGGGTCGAGGGGCTGACCGCCTGGTTCGGCGACAACGAGGTCCTCCACGACATCGACATGCGCATCCCGGAAAACGAGGTGACCGCGATCATCGGTCCCTCGGGGTGCGGCAAGTCGACGTTCATCCGGTGTCTCAACCGGATGCACGAGCAGGTCTCCTCGGCGGGCATCGAGGGGACGGTCGAGCTGGATGGCCGCGACGTGTACGCCGACGCCGTCGACCCGGTTTTGTTGCGGCGCCGGGTCGGGATCGTCTTCCAGGAGCCGAATCCCTTTCCGGCGATGTCGGTCCGAGAGAACGTCCTGTCGGGGCTGAAGCTGACCCACTCGCTGGGGGAGGTCGACGAAGACGAGCTGGTCGAACGGTCGCTCGAGCGGGCCGCCCTGTGGGACGAGGTCAAAGACAAGCTCGACGCCCCGGGCCGGGACCTGTCGGGCGGTCAGCAACAGAGGCTGTGTATTGCCCGGGCGATCGCCGTCGAGCCGGAGGTGTTGTTGATGGACGAGCCCTGCTCGGCGCTCGACCCGGTCGCCACCGCCCGCATCGAGGATCTGATCGATCGACTCCGCGAGGACTACACCATCGTGGTCGTCACCCACAACATGCAGCAGGCCGCCCGCATCTCGCAGTGGACGGCCTTTTTGCTGATGGGCGAGCTGGTCGAATTCGGCGACACCGACCAGGTGTTCACCCAGCCGCGCGACTCGCGGACCGAGGATTACATCACCGGCAAGTTTGGCTGAGAGGAACGAGGGAGACGATGAGCGACTCGCATACCGTCGACGAATATGCCCGGCAGTTGAGCGAACTGCGGGGGAGGCTGCTCGGGATGGCCGGCCGGGTCGAGGAGATGATCAGCCAGGCGATCGAGGCGCTGGTCGAGGGGGACGCCGATCTGGCGAAAGAGACGATCGAGGACGACCGCGTCGTCAACCACGACGAGATGACCATCGACGATCTGTGCCTGCGGATCCTGGCCAAACGCCAGCCGATGGCCGGCGACCTCAGGCTGGTGACGACGGCCCTCAAGATGGTCACCGACCTGGAGCGGATCGGCGACCTGGCGGTCAACATCAGCCTCGAGGCGATCGACCAGCAGGACTACGACGAGCAGCCGCCCCTCAGCGAGATCCCGGAGCTGGCGGGCATCGTGGAGTGGATGGTGGCCGAGGCGATCGAGTCGTTCATCGAACGCGACGCCGACTCCGCCCGCGACGTCATCCACCGCGACGACGAGGTCGACGCCCTGTATGCGGCCATCAACCGGCGGATGGTCGAGTACATGCGCTCGCACGAGGATGCCATCGAGGCGGGAACCGGCATCCAGTCGGTCGCCAAACACCTCGAGCGGATGGCCGACCATACGACCAACCTCGGCGAGAAGGTCATCTTCATGGTCGACGGCAAGGACGTCCGCCACCGCGACAAGCTCGACGAGGAGTGGCACCAGCGCGAGTCCGACGAGGAATGAGCGCGCCCGCGCCCTGCCCGCTGGCCGTGAACGGAAGCGAACATCGTCGGCGCAAACGACGACGGAAGCGAACATCGTCGACGTAAACGAAAATCGTCGACGAGACGCCCTGCCCCAGCGCACTTCCGACCGCCAAACCGAGCTACCCGCGACGAAACGCGCTGCTCCAGCGCCTTCACCGCCGTTCAGCTGTTTCTTCAGCTTTTCCGCGCTCACCGCTCTCACCGCTCAGCCCCTCATCGCCCTCACCGCTCAGCGTTTCACCGCCTCACCGCCCTCACCGCCCTCACCGCTCAGCGTTTCCCCGCCGGGCGTCGGTTGACAGGACCTCGATCGGGTATTTTCATGTAAGTTGTCCACAAAATGACATGGAAGGCTTACATGAAATTTGAAGAGCTCGTCGGTCATTTCAGAGAGCGCCCCCTGTTCGAGCTGCGAGAAGTGTTGGCCCTGTCGACCGACTCGACGAAGAGCCTCAAAAACCAACTCTCCGGGTGGACGCGGAACGGAAAGCTCACGAGGCTCCGACGCGGTATCTATCTTTTGGGGGAGCCGTATCGCCAGCAGATGCCCTCGGTGTATTACACCTCCAATTGCCTGCTGCGTCCCTCGTATGTCAGCCTCCAGACGGCGCTGCAGTTCCACGGGATGATCCCGGAGGCGGTCGGGGTCGTGCAGGCCGTCACGCCGAAGCACGGCCGCGAATGGGAGACGGCGGTCGGTACGTTCGAGTATCGTTCGATCAAACAGGAGCGGTTCTGGGGCTACCGGGAGCATGCGACGGGTCGACCGGATCGCCCCCAGCAGACGTTTCTGATGGCTCGGCCCGAGAAGTGTCTTCTGGATTTGTTCTATCTCAAAAAAGGCCGGTGGGAGGCGTCGCGCCTTCGGCAGATGCGGTTTCAGAATCTCGACCGACTCGACCCCGAGAGGCTCGAATCGGATGCCGACCGTTTCGACAGCCCCAAAGTGTCGGCTGCCACCGGGCGGCTCCTCTCCGAATACCACGAGCAGATGAGATGAAAGACCGCGCACTCTCGATTGCCGACGACCAACAGACGGACCTGGAGAAACGCAATCACCTGCGCGAGTATCTCCAGCACGTCATCTTGCGGGAGTTGTTCGAACTGGAGGCTCTCGAGGAGGTCCTGTTCCACGGGGGAACGGCCCTGCGCATCCTGCACGGCCTGGACCGGTTCTCCGAAGATCTGGATTTCCACACCAGGTCGCCCCGCCCCGACCTGCAGTTGGAAGCATGGCTCGAGCCGATGGCCGAGCAGCTCGAATACCAGGGCTACGACATCTCCTGGAGCGCCCCCGGCGAGGGGAACGTCCAGAGTTCGTTCGTGAAGTTTCGGGGGCTGCTGTACGAGGCGGGCATCTCGCCGCACGAAAACGAGAAACTCAACATCAAACTCGAGGTCGACTGCCAGCCCCCGGCCGGATTCGAGGCGGAGACCTCGAGTGTCGGGGCCTTTTTTCCGTACGTCGTCGACCACCACGACCGACCGACGTTTGTCGGGGGGAAACTCCACGCGATTTTGCAGCGGGAGTGGGCGAAAGGGCGGGATTTTTTCGACCTGATGTTTTATCTGACGCGCTGGCCGGAGACCGACCCGAACATCACCTACCTGAACAATGCGCTCGAGCAGACGGACTGGGAGGGGCCGCGGGTCACGACCGACAACTGGCGAACAGTCACGGCCGACCGGGTCGAGGAGGTCGACTGGGAGCAGGTCCGTGACGACGTCGAACCGTTCGTGCTTCGTTCCGGTGACCTGAAGGCTCTCCGGAAGGATCTGCTCGTCTCGGAGCTCGTCGGAGACGGTTGAGATCGTACTCGCGGGCTCGCTCCGTGTCGCCTGCAGTCACGTTCTCAGATCACGGTGCGCAGACTGTTGGCAGCGCATCTTGCCCTGCCAGAACCGATGCGGTGAACCGCGGAGGGCGGTGAAGCGCGGAAGGCGGTGAGGGGCTGAAGAACAGCGAAGGGCTGAAGGACGGCGAAGGGCTGAGCGCCGGACGCTGAAGAAGCAGCTGAGACACGCTACGGGCGCTGAAGCTCGAACGACCCGGCGCAACTCGCCCTTCCGACCACCCAACTGCGCGACCCGGCGCAACTCGCCCTTCCGACCACCCAACTGCGCGACCCGCGGCGAGACGGCCAGCCCCAGCGCCCTTCCGACCGCCAAACCGAGCTACTCGCGCCGGACGCGCACTGCTCCAGCGCCTTCACCGCCGTTCAGCTGTTTCTTCAGCGCCTCCGCGCTCACCGCCCTCACCGCTCAGCCCCCCACCGCCCTCACCGCTCAGCGGTTTACCGACCACTCCTCACTCTCGCCGAGTGCGATCACGAGCCGTCGGTCGACGGCGTCGCGGTCCTGGTCGTGCTCGCGTTCGTCCTCGTGCTCGCGTTCGTCCTCGTGCTCGTGCTCGTGGTCGTGTTCGTGCTCGTGGTCGTGTTCGTGCTCGTGGTCGTGTTCGTGCTCGTGGTCGTGTT